>NZ_JHVK01000005.1 GCF_000620105.1 Microvirgula aerodenitrificans DSM 15089
TGCCCGGATTTACTCCTCCTCCCGCGCCGCCAGTACCGTTGCCCGGATTTACTCCTCTCGCGCCGCCAGTACCGTCACCCGGATTGCCGCCTACTGAGCCGCCAGGACCGCTGCCAAGATTGCCTCCTCCCGCGCCGCCAGTACCGTCACCCGGATTTACTCCTCCCGCGCCGCCAGTATCGTCGCCCGGATTACGGCTGGGGTTAACGCTGGCCACGCCCTTTACCTGCGATGTTGCAACCGGGGTATCAGGCGCAGCGCCCTTTCCTCCCGAGGTTTTCTGCTTGTCATCCGATGAGGATCCCCCGCCGCCCGCCGACACCAGCAACGCAATCCCCCCCCTGCGGCCAGCGCATACCCGATTGTGCTTATCGACGGCATGCTCATGCCGCCGCCTTCCGCCTTCTCCTCCAGTTGGCGGAGGCAGGGAAGTGGCTGCCCGGTGAGCGGGTCGGTACCGCAGGCCATGGCTTTTGCGACCTGAATGTCAGACGTGTCGCCGCGGCTGCCCTGACCGGCCATGGCAGCCTGTCCGACCAGGGCCGTCAGCAGTGCTGCACGCCCGCCACGGAGTACGGCGGCAAACATCCAGCGCAACCAGCCCGGCATCGCCCGGCCGTTTCGCCACTGCTGGTACTGCAGTGCAGACTGTCGCCGGACCAGCACGCCGAGCCAGAAACGGTCCAGCCGGCGGCGCCGTTTTGCATGAAGCGGTTTACGCCAATGACCATTCCGCGCGGATGACCCGCTGATGCCCCTGGATCCCGTGGATGCATTCTTCACAATAACCTCCATAGATTAATAGCGCAGTCCGCCATCGGAGGAAAACCCGACAGAAACCGCATGGCCATGGCACGCAAATCCAATACGGAGCGTGCTGGCCATCGAAATGTTTTGATGAAAATTGCCCGAAATGAGCTGGCAAAAAACGCAGTGATCACTTGACCATCAGCGAAACAATCACTCAAGAGGAATACGCTGTAATTTCATTGCAAAACCACAGCCATGGCACGTAATAATGCTTGTTTATTTTCAAGAAAATTCTTTAACCGATTAAATTCCGCATTCAATTCTGAAGGAAAGAAAGCGGGGGGGGCGAATCGGCGCGGTAACATCCAGCACGGATTCAGCCGCCTGTCAGCGACGCCTGGCGGCCTTGACCCCTGGCGCAAAGAAACGCCAGGCCAGTGTCAGCGCATCAGGTCCGCCCGGATCAGAAAATGCCTGCCGTGCCGCGCCACCACTCCAGGCATGGCCCAGCCCCGCTATCCGGATCTGGCGCACATGGCAGGTGCTGCCCAGCATCCAGTCAGTCTGGGCAAAAGCACGCCGCGCGCCGCGCTGCAGCGTGCGCGTCGGCCCGGGCTGCGGCATTTCGCCAGGCAGCAGGTCCAGCCACAGCTGAGTCGTCGCAGCAGCGTTGTCGATCGACACGACGGCATCGTCGTCACCGTGCAGCACGATCAGCGGTGGCAACCGCCCCCCCGCCAGCCGCAGGCGCAGGCTGGCCAGGTCCGGTTCGCGGTCGCCGCGCATCGCCAGCCGGCCCTGCAGCGCATTGCTGGCGCTGTGCGGTACCGCGCCGGAATGGGCACCCACGGCGGCAAAGCGTTCCGGAAACTGCAGGACCAGGGTCAGCGCCATGCTGGCACCGGCCGACAGTCCCATGACATAGCGCCGCTCGCGTCGCACCGGATAGCGCCGGCTGACCTGCTCGGTCAGCGCCATCAGGATGGCCGACTCGCCCGCCACCTGGGTATCGGAGCGAAACCAGTTCCAGCAGCGATACGGATTGGCGTGCAGCGATTGCTCCGGCAGCAGGACGATGCAGCGTTCTGCCCGGGCCAGAGCCGCCGCCCGGGTCGTCGCCGCGAA
This sequence comes from Microvirgula aerodenitrificans DSM 15089, assembly GCF_000620105.1. Taxonomy (NCBI): domain Bacteria; kingdom Pseudomonadati; phylum Pseudomonadota; class Betaproteobacteria; order Neisseriales; family Aquaspirillaceae; genus Microvirgula; species Microvirgula aerodenitrificans. Next base: position 1,876 of record NZ_JHVK01000005.1, read on the forward strand.
GCTGGCGGCGTCCTGCTTGCAGCCGTGCAGCAACAGCAGCAGTGGTGCCGGCCGCGAAGGCGTCACTCCGGCCGGCACAAAGACCAGGTAGCGGCGCATCAGGGCCGGCCCCAGGCCCCCCTGGCCGCTTTCCCAGCGCCCGCTGCCGCGACTGGTCGGCGTCGCGGTGGGCGATGCCACGCCGGTCAGCGCCTTGCGCGCGGCCCGGCTGGCGGCATTGGCCTGTTCGACAGCGGCGTTGACCATGCTGCGCGCCACCGCCCGCTGCAGGCGGGTGGCGCTTCTGGTTGTGGCATCGGACAACGCGGTCCAGATGCTGACCGGTTTGCTGCGCTTGCGTCCCATTACTTCTCCAGACTGTCCGCCCGGCCCCGCCGCTGGCAGCGACGGGATGCCGGGCTGGTTTCCCGCCCGATCACGCGTTCACTCCAAGCACTTTTTGTTATTTGTTTTCCATTTAATCGTTTTTCCGGTTTTAAGGGAGCGGCGTAAAGTGCGTTCAACGGTGTACCGACACCGTAGCCGATTTTCCCCCTTTCCACTGTGACAACAGGACTTCTTCGTGACTGACGCCATCACGCCACGCAGCGCTTCCTGCCGATGTCGGCACCGCTGACGAGACGCATCGCCATTTGCCATCCGGCCCCCGGCCGGACCGACCAGACCCAGGAGTCCCGGAACATGAAACGCCTTGCCACTCTGACTGCCGCGCTGTCGCTGCTGTCCGCCTCGCTGTCCTTCGCCGCTGCACCGGTCAAGCTTACCGTCGCCGCCTCCGCCGTCCCGCATGCCGAAATCCTCGAAGCCATCAAGCCGACGCTGGCCCGGGAAGGGGTCGATCTCGATATCAAGGTCTTCAACGACTACGTGCAGCCCAATGTGCAGGTCGAGGAAAAACGCCTCGATGCCAATTACTTCCAGCACATTCCGTACCTGGACGAGTTCAACAAGACCCGCAACACCCATCTGGTGGCGGCCAGCAAGCCGATCCATATCGAGCCGTTCGGCGCCTATTCGCGCAAGTTCAAGCGCATCAGCGATCTGCCGGATGGCGCCACCGTCGCCATTCCGAACGATCCGGTCAACGCCGGACGCGCGCTGCTGCTGGACAAGAACAAGGTGATTGCGCTGAAAGACCCGAGCAACATTACCGCGACGGTCAAGAGCATCACCTCGAATCCGAAACACCTGAAGTTCAGGGAGCTGGAAGCCGCCACGCTGCCGCGCGTGCTTGATCAGGTCGATCTGGCGCTGATCAACGCCAACTACGCACTGGAAGCCAGACTGGTGCCGACCCGCGACGCGCTGTTTGTCGAGACCCGCTCCCCGTACGCCAATCTGCTGGTCGCCCGCGACGACAACAGAAACAGTGACGCCATCAGGAAACTGGCCGCCGCCCTGGCCAGCCCGGAAGTGAAGCAGTTCATCCAGAGCCGCTACAAGGGTGCGGTGATCCCGGCATTCTGAGCCGGGCAGATGACAGCCAGCCGGGCGGTGCCATGTTCCGGGGCGTCTCCCCGGCATTGACACCCGCCCTGCCCGCCGGTAGGTTTGGCGCATGAACAGCATCCTGCAGACTCTCACTACCACCGCGACCGCTTATGGCGGGTCGTGAGGTAGCGGTATCGGCACGATAACGCGCACTGTCCCACAGGCCCCGCCCGCACCGGACGGGGCCTGATCGTTTCTCCGTCCGTGCCGGCACACTCAGGAGAAACGGCATGAATCCCGCCCACCCCGCACCGCGCGCACTGCTGATCGTCGACATGCAGGTCGGCCTGTTTCACGGCCCGGAACGACCATGGCACGGCGACCGCGTGCTGGCGAACATCAACCGGCTGATCCACGCTGCCCGCGAGGCCGGCGCACCGGTCTTCGCCGCCCGCCACACCGGCGCGCCCGGCTCCCCGATCGAGGCCGGCAGTCCGCTGTGGCAACTGCTGCCGGCACTGGACGTGGATGAAAACCGCGACACGGTCTTCGACAAGACCCGGCCCAGCTGCTTCCATGGCACCGGCCTGCAGGCCCGGCTGGTACAGGCCGGTATCCGCGAACTGGTCATCGCCGGCATGAAAACCCAATACTGCATCGACACCACCTGCCGCGTGGCGACCGAACTCGGCCTGCAGGCGCTACTGGTCGCCGATGCCCATACCTGCATGGACACCCCGCTGCTGACGGCGGAAGCGATCGTCGCCCACCACAATGCGACCCTGGGCGGGCCGCTGGCCCGGTTGATGGAAACGGAGGAGGTGCGGTTTTGAGTGCGGGGCCGGGGAGCAAGGCCTTTTTTCCCCGCGCTACAGACTGCCAACTCCCCCATCCACCAGCAACTCCGTCCCCACCACGAACCCGGCCTCGTCCGATGCCAGAAACACGGCGGCCTGTGCCAGTTCGCGCGGTGTGCCCAGGCGCCCGATCGGCACCAGTTTGAGGATCTCGTCGTTCAGCACCGCCAGTTGTTCCGGCGGCAGGCCGAGCTTGCCCAGCGCCGAGGTCCGGGTCGGGCCGGGGCTGAGGCCGTTGACGCGGATGCCGCGCGCCAGCCACTCGCCCGACAGCGTGCGCGCCAGCGACAGCAGGCCGGCCTTGCGGGCGGCGTAGGCGCTGCTCTGCGGCAGGCCGATGCGGGCGCTGACCGAGCCGCACAGGATGACCGACGAGGGATTGGCCAGCAGCGGCAGCAGCGCCTGCAGCAGAAAGAACGGGCCTTTCAGATTGGTGGCCATCAGCCGGTCGTAGCTGTCCTCGTCCCAGTCCTGCACCGGCCGGTGCGTGACATCGCCGGCGTTGACGAACAGCACATCGAGTTGCGACCAGTGTGCGGCCAGTTGCTGCGCCAGTTCGCGCTGGTCGGCCAGCTGGCCGGCGTCACTGCGGATCAGGATCACGTGTTCGCCGAGTTCGCGGCCGGCGGCGGCCAGCGCATCGGGGTTGCGGCCGGTGATCGCCACCCGGGCGCCTTCGGCCAGGAACTGGCGTGCAGTTTCCAGGCCGATGCCGCTGGTGGCACCGGTAATGAGGGCGGTCTTGCCTTGCAGGCGTGGCATGTCAGGGTCTCCGTTCTGTGTCAAAACCCCAGTGTCAACGCATTGGTACCCAATGTATAGTAGGCACCAATTTGATACCAAAGAGGAGACTGGATAGCCATGCCGACGAATCATGCACAGCGGGACACGCCGCCGGAACCCTGCCCGATGGTGCAGTTTGTCGGGCTGATTTCCGGCAAATGGGCGATTCCGATCCTGTACCGGCTGATCGTGATCGACGGGCCGGTCCGTTTTGGCGAGTTGCAGCGCGCGGTGGCGCCGATCACCCAGAAAGAGCTGACCCGGCAGTTGCGCCTGTTCGAACAGAAGGGGCTGTTGCGGCGTCAGGTCTATGCCGAGGTGCCGCCCCGGGTCGAATACACCGTCACCGCCCTGGGCAAGACCCTGCGTCCGCCACTGGATGCACTGGCCGACTGGATGCGTACGCACGCGGCCGACCTCGGCGCGGAGGCTTGACGCCGCAGGCGCTCAGGGGCGGCGCCGGGCGCCGAGCGCCTTTTCGATTTTCCTGTCGGTCTTGTACTGGCTCAGCGCATAGACCGACCAGATCGCCGCCGGAATCCAGCCGATCACGGTGAGCTGCAGCAGCAGGCAGAACAGGCCGGAAAACGGCCGGCCAATGGTAAAGAACTGCAGCCACGGCAGGAAAATGGCGAGCAACAAGCGCATGAATCTCTCCAGACAAGACAGGGAAGCCGGACGCGGCGTCGCCGCTACCCGTCAGGCACCTTGCCACAATGCCGTCGGCATCATCAAGCCGACCCACATCACGCCAGATTCAACTTGGTCAGTATTTGACATTTTTTGAACGGTTTTTGGAATGGCAGCACTCGGGTGGGCGCGTACAAATATCGGCGTGCAAGACACACATCCACACGAGAAAAGGTGATTTACCATGACCAAGATCGTTAATTCCTGGAATGACTTTGATCCGCTGAAACACGTCATTGTCGGCCGTGCCGATCACAGCTGCGTGCCGCCGGAAGAACCTGCCACTTCGGAAAAGGTACCGATCGACAGCCCGATGCGTGGCATGTGGGGTCCGCGCCCGCTGGAAACGGTGGAAAAGGCCAATGCGCAGCTCGACAATCTGGCCCGCATCCTCACCGAGCGCGGCGTCAGGGTGGACCGTCCGGAACCGCTGCAGTGGAACCAGCCGGTCATTACCCCGGACTTCCGCACCGGCTCGATGATGACCTGCATGCCGCCGCGCGACACGCTGCTGACCATCGGCAATGAAATCATCGAAGCGGCGATGTCGTTCCGCTGCCGCTACTGGGAATACCTGGCCTTCCGTCCGCTGCTGTCGCAGTACTTCAACGAGGACCCGGAATTCCTGTGGAGCCAGGCGCCGCGTCCCCGGCTGTCCGACAAGTCGTACAAGCACAACTACTACGACGAGAAGATCTCGCTGGAAGAGCGGCTGGTCCGCACGGCGAACAAGGACTTCGTCACCACCGAGGAAGAAATCCTGTTCGATGCCGCCGACGTGATGCGGCTGGGCAAGGACCTGTTCATCCAGCACGGGCTGACCACCAACCGCAAGGCGATGGAATGGTTCAAGCGCCGCTACCCGGAACTGCGGGTCCATGCGGTCAACTTCCCCGGCGACCCGTACCCGATCCATATCGACGCGACCTTCGTGCCGCTGCGCCCGGGCCTGATCATCAACAACCCGCACCGGCCGCTGCCGAAGGCACAGCGCGAGATCTTCGAGAAGAATGACTGGCAGATCGTCGAAGCTGCCATGCCGGCCCACAAGGAACCGCCGCCGCTGTGCTACAGCTCGGTGTGGCTGTCGATGAACTGCCTGGTGCTCGACCACAAGACCGTGATCGTCGAAGCGTCCGAAGTGAACCAGCTGGAACAGATGGACAAGCTGGGCATGAACGTGATCCCGGTGCATTTCCGTGACGCCTATGCGTTCGGGGGCGGCCTGCACTGCTCGACGGCGGACGTGTACCGCGAGGGCAGTTGCCTGGACTACTTCCCGAAACAGGATTTCAACGACATCACCCGCGTGTAACCCGGGACATCACCCGCGCCAGCCCGGTCATCGTTCGCCTGCATGACCGGGCTTTTTGGCCACGTGACATCCCCCAGGAGCTTCGCCATGTCCACTGCCGTCCCGGCCGACAACAAGAAACTCGGCTTTGCCAATGCCTTTATCGCCGCCACCCTGATGGGGTTCGTCGGCTTCTTCGCCCGCCATATCGATGCTCAGGGCGATTTCATCGCCTTTTCGCGCATGCTGTGCGGCGGCATCCTGTTCTTCGCCATCCTGGCCTGGAAGGGTCGGCTGTCCGAGCTGCGCAGCTACCGCATTTCGGCCGGCATGGTCGCCAGCGGTTTCTTCATGGGCAACTGCCTGTCGGCCTATATCGCGGCGACCCAGCTGACCTCAATCGCCAATGCGGTGTTCTTTATCTATATCGGGCCGATCATTTCCACCCTGCTGGCTGTGATTTTTCTCAAGGAAAGGATGAAATTCGCCACCTGGTTCGCAATGGCAGCCGTGTTTGCCGGCATGATGCTGATTGTGGGGCTGGTGTCGGTCGACGCCGGTGGCGTTCACTTCGGCATGACGTTTTCCAGCAAGACCTTCGTCGGCGACATGCTGGCTCTGTATTCGGGCGTCGGCTATGGCCTGTTCCTGTTCTTTGGCCGCTTCCGCACCGATGTTCCCGGCGAAACCCGCGCCTTCTGGAACTTCGTGTTCGCGCTGGCCGGCATCAGCATCCTGTTCCTGTTCACCCGCCCCGGCGTGGCGCAGATGGCGACAAGCGACTGGCTGTGGTGGATCGGCATCGGCATTGTCTGCGGCTTCGGCGCGCTGGGCGCATGCACCATCGCCACCCGCCATCTCAAGGCGGCCGAGTTTGCCTGCGTGTCGTACTGGGAGTGCGTGGTTGCTGCCGTGTTCATCGGCTGGCTGGTGTATGGCGAGGTGCTGTCAGCGGTGCAGTTGCTGGGCGGGCTGCTGATCATTGCCGGCGGCACCGGCGAGATGGCCATCGGCCTGCTCGGCCGCGGTCTGAAGCGCAGGAAAGTACCGGAAACCCGACCGGTCTGACGCCAGACCCCGGTTCCCCGCTCCCGGCACGCGCACTGTGCCCCTCGACCCCGACGGGAAGAAAAACATGACCACCCTGACCGACAGACAGCCTCTCGCCCCCCACGCCAGCGATCCGCCCCGGGCCTTGCGCCGGGCAGCGACCGCCAGCTTTATCGGCAATTTCGTCGAATGGTTCGACTACGCGTCCTATGGCTATCTGGCCGCCATCATCGCCGTGGTGTTCTTCCCGGCCAGCGATGCCACTACCGGCCTGCTGGCCACCTTCGCCGTGTTTGCCCTGTCCTTTGTCATCCGCCCGCTGGGCGGTATTTTCTGGGGCCATCTCGGCGATCGCGTCGGCCGGCGCAGCGCGCTGTCGCTGTCCATCCTGCTGATGTCCGGCGCCACCTTCTGCATTGCCTTCCTGCCGTCCTACCAGCAGGTCGGCATGCTGGCGCCGCTGCTGTTGCTGCTGATCCGCCTGGTGCAGGGGTTTTCCGCCTCGGGCGAGTACGCAGGCGCCGCCGCCTTCCTGACCGAGTATGCGCCGGAAGGCCGGCGTGGCCTGTATGCCAGCATCGTGCCGGCCAGCACCGCGGCCGGGCTGCTGTTCGGCTCGCTGTTCGTGGTCATGCTGCATGCCTGGCTGACGACCGAGCAGCTGCACAGCTGGGGCTGGCGACTGCCGTTCCTGCTGGCCGCCCCGTTCGGTCTGGTCGGCCGCTATATCCGTCTGCACCTGGAGGACACGCCACAGTTCCGCAGCATGGCGCGCCAGATGGAACGCAAGGCCCCGGACAGCGCCATCCCGATCCGGGTGCTGCTGACCACCTACCGCAGCAAGGTGGTGATCGCTTTCGGTGTCACCTGCCTGAACGCGGTCGCGTTCTATCTGATCCTCAGCTACATGCCGACCTATCTGTCAGCAGAGCTCGGCGTGCCGGAAACCGAGTCGTTCATGGCATCGACGGTGTCGCTGACCGCCTATATCGGCTTTATCTTCCTGTCCGGCGCGCTGTCCGACCGGCTCGGGCGCAAGACCATGCTGATTGCCGCGTCACTGTGCTTCATCGTGCTGACCGTGCCGCTGTTCATGCTGCTCGACCATGCCGGCTTTCTGACCCTGATCCTGATCCAGATCGTGTTTGGCGCGCTGCTGACGCTGAACGACGGCACGCTGGCCAGTTTCCTGTCGGAAATCTTTCCGACCCGGGTCCGCTACAGCGGCTTTGCCTTCAGCTACAACATGGCCAATGCGCTGTTCGGCGGCACCGCGCCATTTATTGCCACCTGGCTGATCAGCGTCACCGGCAGCAAGCTGGCACCGGCCTGGTATCTGGTTCTGGCCTCGGTCGTCGCCCTGCTGGCGATGCGCTGCATCCACGAAACGGCGCACCGGCCGCTGGACGACCGCTGAGCTCGTCTCAGGCCGTTACCCGCGCCGCATCCAGCGCGGCCATGGCCGGGTCGATCATGGCCAGCAGCCGGGCCCGGCTCACGCCATCCCGGGCCTGCACCGACAGGCCGTGCAGCAGGGTGGCGTAATAGTCACCCAGTGCGGCAACATCGACATCGGCCCGCAACTCGCCACCGTCCTTCGCTGCCTGCAGCCGGTCGATGATCGAGCGGGTGCGCTGGCGCCGGTGTTCGGCCAGCCAGTCCAGAACCCCGTCGTTCTCCACCGTGCAGTTGGTCGCTGCCGACACCACCAGGCAACCATGCGGATGGCCACGCCGGGTATAGATCGTCACTGCGTCGCGCAACAGGCGCTCGACCGCCGCCCGCGCCGAGTGCTCTCCGGCCAGCGCGCGGGTGGCGAAGCCGCCGTCCCCCGCCTCGTACAGCGCCACGGCCTCGCGGAACAACTGCTCCTTGCTGCCGAATGCCGCATAGATGCGGGCCGAAGCGATGCCCAGTGCGTCGACCAGACTCGCCATGGACGTGCCTTCATAGCCGCGTTCCCAGAACGCGGTCATCGCCCTTTTCAAGGCCAGATCCCGGTCGAATTCCCTTGGTCGTCCCGCCATTGCTCTCCTGCCCGTCCATGCCGACTGGCGGAATTCTAACCCGGTCCGCACTTGACGCGAGCGGGAATCTCGCTCTATTCTTTGTCGATCGACAAAGAATTAGGACATGGAAAATCATGCAGACCATTAAGGGCCCCAGCCTTCATCTCGCCCAGTTCAGCGACAGCACACCCCCCTTCGACAGCCTGGCCTCGATGGCCGGCTGGGCGGCACAGACCGGCTTCAAGGCCTTGCAGATCCCGGCCTGGGACGCACGCCTGTTTGATGTCAGAACCGCCGCGCACAGCCAGGGCTACTGCGACGAAATCAACGGCCTGCTGGCCGGGCACGGGCTGGTCATCAGCGAGCTGACCACCCACCTCCTCGGTCAGCTGGTGGCGGTACACCCGGCCTACGATGCCCTGTGCGACAACTTCGCTCCGGCCGTGCTGCGCGGCAGGCCGCAGGCACGGACCGAGTGGGCACTGGAGCAACTGGCGCTGGCGGCCCGCGCTTCACGCCGGCTGGGCCTGACCGAGATGGGGACGTTCTCCGGCTCGTTTGCCTGGCCTTACCTGTTCCCGTTCCCGCAACGTCCGGACGGGCTGATCGACGCCGCTTTCGACGAGCTGGCGCGACGCTGGCGCCCGATTCTCGATGCCTGCGACGAACAGGGAGTCAATCTGTGCTACGAAATCCACCCGGGCGAGGACCTGCACGACGGCACCACCTTCGAGCGCTTCCATGAGCGGGTCGGCCGGCATCCGCGCTGCCACATCCTGTTCGATCCGAGCCATTTCGTCCTGCAGCAACTCGACTATCTGGCTTTCCTGGATCGGTATCGCGACCACATCCGCATGTTTCACGTCAAGGATGCGGAGTTCAATCCCGATGGCCGGCAGGGCATCTATGGCGGTTACAGCAACTGGGTCGACCGCGCCGGCCGTTTCCGGTCGCTGGGAGATGGCCAGGTGGATTTCAGGGCGATCTTTTCCCGGCTGGCCCAGTACGACTATCAGGGCTGGGCCACGCTGGAATGGGAGTGCTGCCTCAAGGACCAGGAGGATGGCGCGCGCGAAGGCGTCGCCTTCATCAACGACCACATCATCCGGGTGACCGACAAGGTGTTCGATGACTTCGCCGGTGCCGCCGTCGACCGGGCACAGATCCACGCCATGCTCGGCATTGCCTGAGCCCTTTTCGCCCCTTCCTTATTTCCCGAGTCCATACCGATGACAATCCGGAACGACAGACCGCATCCCGATACTTCTTCCTTCACCCACCGCTATGTACGCATCGACGGCCACCGCGTGCACTGCGTCTGCGCCGGCCACGGCCGCCCGGTCCTGCTGATTCCCGGCTGGCCGCAGACCTGGTTCGCCTGGCGCCATGTCATGGCGGCACTCGCCGGCCACGGTTTCATGGCCATTGCCGTCGACCCGCCCGGCACCGGCCATTCCGACCGGCCGCAAGACGGCTACGACACCGGCAGCATCGCCGCCACCCTGCACCGGGTCATGCAGACTCTTGGTCACGAGCGCTATCAGGTCGTCGGCCACGATGTCGGCATGTGGGTCGGCTACGCGCTGGCCAGCGACTTCCCGACGGTCGTGCAGCGACTGGCGGTCACTGAAGCCGTCATTCCCGGACTGGCAACGGCGCCGTCGATTTTCGTCCCGCCGGAGCAGAACGTCTTCCTGTGGCATTTCCTGTTCAACCAGCTGGCGGACCTGCCGGAAGCGCTGACTGGCGGGCGCGAGACGGCCTATCTGAGCTATGTGTTCGATACCTGGTCACATCACCGCGACCGGGTGGCAACCCGGGTATACATCGAGGCCTACTCGGCACCCGGCGGCCTGCGCGGCGGCTTTGCCTACTACCGGGCCATCCCGGAAACCATCCGCCAGAACCGGGTGCGCGCCGGGCGGAAGCTGGGGATGCCGGTACTGGCGATCGGCGCCGAGTTCGCCACCAATGACGCCCCACTGCTGACCCTGCGCGACCATGCGACGAATCTGCGTGGCGCGATCATCCCGGATTGCGGCCATTTCATCATGGAGGAAGCCGATCAGGCGTTTATCGCCCACCTGCTGCCCTTCCTGGACGGAGGCCACTGACCATGCCGCTCGACACCCGAATGGCCGCATTCCTCGCCGATCGGCCGGCTGCATCCGCGCTGCCGCCACTGGCGGAAATCCGCAAGGCGTCCGACCTTGAGCTGGCCAGCCTGCAAGGACCGCCGGAAGCGGTCACCGACATCACGACCCTGGTGACGACCACGGCGGACGGGTATCCGCTGCGGGTGCGCATCTACCGCCCGGCCACGCTGGACGAGCCGTCCGCACCGGCACCGGCCATCGTGTTTGCGCACGGCGGCGGCTGGTTCCAGTGCTCGCTGGCGCTGTATGACAATCCGTGCCGGGCACTGGCCAATGCGACCCGCTGCGTCGTGCTGTCCGTCGACTACCGGCTGGCCCCGGAGCACCCGTTTCCGCAGCCGCTCGAAGACGTCTATCACGCCCTGGTCTGGGCGGCAGGTCATGCCGACACGCTGGGCATCGACCCGCACCGGCTGGCGGTGGGCGGAGACAGTGCCGGCGGCAACCTCGCTGCCGCCGCCGCCCTGCTCGCGCGCGATCGCGGCGGCCCGGCAATCGCCCACCAGTTACTGCTGTATCCGGCGCTGGATCACGCCATGAACACCGACTCGTACACACGCCATGCCAGCGGTTACTACCTGACCCGCGACATCATGCAATTCTGCTGGTCCGTCTATCTGGAATCCGCAGCGGATGGCGCTTCGCCCTATGCATCCCCGCTGCAGACGCCCGATCTCGCGGGACTGCCGGCGGCAAGCATTCTGGTCTGCGAATACGACCCGCTGCGCGACGAGGGCATCGACTATGCGCGGCGTCTGCGCGAGGCGGGCGTCGAGGCCCGTGCCGAACAACTGGACGGCATGATCCACGCCTGCATCCACATGTCGGGCCTGACACCGGCGGCCAGGCGACTGTTCGAGCGCGCGGGCAGCCTGGTCGTGCAGGCGCTGGCATAGCCGGAGGCCACAGACCCGCCCTCCGGCTATGCCCGCTCCGCCGGCCATGCCGGCCAGCGGGGCAGATCGTCACCGGCCAGCCACGGCGGCGAATCGGCGGTCCAGATATGCTGCTGCGGCCGCAGGCCGGGATCGTCGTCGAGCGTCGCCACACGGACAATGACATGCGCCTGGTGCGGACGTTCCGCTACCAGGTGCGAACCACACTGCGAACAGAAATACCGCCACTTGCCCGGAGAGGACTCGAAGCCCGACAGCAGGTCTTCGCCTTTCAGCCAGCGAAAATGCGAACGCATGACCCCCGCCGTGGTCGCAAAGGCCGCTGCGTGGGCCTTGCGGCAGGTCCGGCAATGACAATGCCCGATCGGCATGTCGATGCGGTCGATCTCGTATTCAATAGCCCCGCACAGACAGCTGCCCTTCATGCATCACTCCGGTCGAACACCGGCTCGCAACGCACCTCGCTGCGGACCGAGTTGGCGATATAGCACGCATCATGTGCCTGATGGTGCATCTGTTCGATCTGCTCTCGCGTCGGCAGCCGCTCACCGGAAAAGTGTACCTCCGGCCGCAGCGTGACCACCGTCATTGCCACCCGGCCATCCGCGTTCTGGCCCATGACGCCAACCGCCGCATCGAAGTAGCGGTCGACGCAGAAACGTCGCCTGGCAGCAATGGACAGGAACCACAGCATGTGACAGCTGGACAGGGACGCGACAAAGGCTTCCTCCGGGTCGACCGCCGAGGCATCGGACATCGGCAGCGGCACGACATGCGGCGACGAGGAGCCGGCGACTTCCGCACCACCATCAAAACGCAGCACATGCCGGCGGCTGTAACGGTTGCCCAGAAAATCCTGCTCGTCGCGTTGCCAGAGTACTTCTGCACCGTATTCAGCCATGTCGGTCCTTTCGGTTTTCGGGTATTGCCGGCGCCCTCACACCAGCTATAAGGCGTCGATTCTGGACATGCCGGACACAGTCAGGCAAGCAAAAAGACCGCGCCGGGCAGCGAACCCGCTGCCCGGCCGCCCTGGCCTTATCCCTTCAGCCACACGCCTTCCAGCACCACATCGAGCGGCGGGGTCGCCGCCTGGAAGGTCAGGCTGCTCAGGCTGCCATCCAGTTGCGGCGCGACGGCCTCGATCCGGGTCGGATTTTCCCGATCCAGATCCACAGGCAGCTGCAACTGCTGTCCCTGGTCGTCCGTCAGGGTCAGCGCAAACGCCCCGCTGCCGGTCAGCGTCAGCACGCCCCGCGGCGGCAGGCCGATATCCCTGGCCAGCGGGAATGTCCGCCCCTGTCCTGCCAGTTCCGTGGCGCTCAGGATCGTGATGCCGTCGTCGGCCACGTCCGGGTTCCATCCTGCACTCAGATCGACCCCGGCCAGCTGGACGCGCACGCTGGCCGACTGGGTCATCAACTGATCCAGGTCGAGCAGCAGGCGGTCCCGCAGCGACGGCAGTTCGTCACTGGCCGGCCGCGGCCGTGCGGCAGCGGCGTCCACCAGCTGGCCGACCAGCTTCTGGGCATCGGCGGCGACGCGGGTGGAATAGGAGGCCAGCATGCCGAACGGCGGCGACAGCTCGACCTGGGCGCCCCTCTCCTGCATCGCCTGCGCGACCAGATAAGCATTGACCTGCTCGCTGTCCCACAGCATGCCCAGCAGGCGTGCCATTTCGTCGGGATCGACCCCGGCCAGTCCCAGGAACAGGGCCAGCCGCGACAGGCTCTGGTCCAGCGCCAGCATTTCCTGCTGGCAGTCGATCGGGATGCGCCGGTTGTAGTAGCCGATCCAGCGCTGCTGGATCTCCCAGGCCGAATGCGCGAGGGCGACGAAGTTGTCGTTCCCGCTTTGCAGCAGGGCGGCGCCAATCAGCCGCCCGTCCTGCAGGCTCAGGCTGGCGACAGGGGTGACCGTGCCATCGACGTCCAGGTACAGCGTGCGCTGCTGTTCGTCACCGTGAATCAGCAGCTTGCCGACACCCAGTGCATGCCCCAGTGTCAGCGTGCATTCGATCTTGCTTTGCCGCCAGCTGCCGGCCGGCGCGCTGAAGAAGGCGTGGAAATCGGCCAGATCCTGCTCCAGCCGTGCGGCCAGATCGGTCTCCACCGTTTCACTGGCAAGGTGCAGCAGGTTCAGGTCCGGATAGCGGTCGAACATGGCCGGTATCATGAAGGCCGGATTGGTGAGCTGCGAGGTCGGGAAGTTGAACGTCTGGCCGTACTCGCGCACCACTACGTTCAGGCTGGCCTGCTGCAATGCCAGCGCAGCATCCAGTTGCTGGTCGATCAGCACACCAAAGAATGCGCTATCGCGCAGATCGCACAGGAACTGCCGCGATTTGGCAGCGGGTGCCTCGACCAGCTCCTGCACGCTGCGCAGCAGGCTCAGCGGGCTGTCAAGACTGGTCCCATACCATGATTGCAGCAGCAGATAGCGCCGGGCCAGTGGCAGGGCCAGCGCGGTCGAGCCCCAGACCTTGCTCGAACGGTCATAGGAGTCCGCCTTTTTCTTCGAGTAGTAGTACGCATAGCACTCGGAGAAGCGGTTGGTGGCGGCGTCGGTCACCGCCGCCATGACCGAGCCCGGACCGAAGCCGCTGAAGCACAGATCCGCCAGCGGCCGGTCTTCGCCACCGGCCAGCAGCTTGTGGCGGATGCCGTTGTCCAGCCGGTCCCGCAAGTCCTGCAGCCGGACCGGATCTTTCTGCAACGGGACCAGCCCGCTGCGGGGGTTGATCTGCTCGTTTTCGGCATTGCTGACGACGATGTCCACCAGGCGCAGATCGTTCAGCATTTCCACCGACATCATCGCCTGCAGGCTGGCCAGGTTGGCGCGCAACCCCTGATTGGCCAGGTCAATGCGCTGCGCCAGATCGTCATGGCTCCAGACGATGCTGGCCAGCGTCTGCTGGGTCGCGGCGCGCAGTTCGACCCGCGTGGTACGGAAGCCGCTGGCAATGGCGCTGCTCAGCTGCTCCAGGCTCCGGGTCATTTGCGCGGCGACATCGTCGATCTGGCGCTGCACCGCGTCGAAGCGCTCGTCCATCTGGACGCTCAGTGCCGACATCTGCCAGTTCAGGCTCTGCATCTGGTCCATGATCTGGTCGAAGCGCTTGTTCATCACCTCGTATACCTGGGTGATCTGCTTCGAGATCGCCTTGGCCGCTTCCAGATACGGGTCGGGCTGCGGGAAGAAGATGTTCGACACCAGACCGAACAGGCTGGCAGCCGCGCCGATCAGGCCGAACACCCCGCCCATGGTGCTGGTTTTCATCATCTGCATGGCGGTGTTGACGGCCTGGGCCACCTCCACCACGGCAGCAACGGTGGCGAGCCCCTTGTCGACCCAGTCCATCGCCTGGTTGAAGGCATCCTTGCTGTCGCCGTCGCTCATGAAGTGACCGACGATCTTGCGCGTGAATGACGACAAGCCCTGCATGCCGGCCACCACGCTGCGCATGGTGTCGATGCGGTCGTTCCACTGCCGCAGGGCGGCGCGACGCTCATTCCATATCCGGACCGACGGATCGTCGTCCACCTCGGTCGTGCGCTTGTCGATCAGGCCCTTCAGTGCCTTGCGCTGGGTGTCGATGGTGGCATTGCCGGCCTCGACCGTGCCCTGCGCCTCGGCGCGCTTCCGGTTCAGGTAAGCGAGCTTCTGCGGCTCGGTCAGGTCATCGCCTGTCCCCATGCTGCTGCCGTCGTAGACCTTGTCGAACGCCAGGCGAACCGATACCGAATTGTTGGGATCGTAGTGCAGATCGGTATCGAGGCGGTGCTGGGTATCCTGCACCGCCTTTTTCACCTGATCGAGCTTGCTCTGGGTCTCGGTGATCTGCCCGGTCAGCGGGTTCAGGCGCTCGACCGCCTCGCGGTTGCGCTCGCGCTTGTAATCGAATTTTTCGGTCGCCCGGCGGTTCTTCTCCCGCATCTGGTCGATCGACTGATTGGCGCGCTTGATGTAATCGATCGTGTCGCGCGCCTCCTGTGCCGGGTCCGGCGGGGTCGACGGCTGCAGGCTGCCGCCGCTCCCCCGTGCAGACGAAGCGGCCGACGACGATGCGCCACCCGTCGTTCCGCCATCCTGCTGCGCTGCCGCCGGCACGGTGCCGATGGGCGGATCGAACGCCCAGTTGGCCCAGCCCTGCGGCTGACCGAACGGATCGACAGCCGCCGCCCAGGGCTGCACGCTGTTCCGGTTCAGAAAATCGGCGGCCTGCTGGTGGGAGAGCCCGGGCCGCACCGTCGCCACCAGCAGGCTGCGTACGGCCTGATGCGCGCGCCCCCAGGCATCGGCACTGACTCTCGCCTCGCTGGCGTCGTTGTGGCTGTCCGGCAGTTGCTGCACAAAGTCGCTGACCAGCCGTTCCAGCTCGAACGACCACCTGGCCAGCAATTGCGCCATGACCCGTCCGGCGGCAGGGTACAGCGTGAGGAAATCGCGCGTAATCTGCGGCAGGTCGGCCAGCCCCAGCCCGGGTTTGACTGCCAGCAGATTGCCCTCCTGCGGCAGCGCCAGCTCGGCGAAGCGGTCGAGCAGCAGTTGCTTCTGCAGCGCAGGCAGCGCTTGCTGCAGGGTCAGGTCGAGGAATTGCACCAGGGTGTCGCAGCCAAGCTGATACACCGACAGATCGTAATTCGCCTGCCCCTGCAGGCCGGGGTCGACACGGCGCACCGCACTGACCAGGGTGTTGCGGCCGGCGTCATCGAGAGGGATGTCGCCCAGCGCGGCCTGTACCGCCGACTGCAGTGCCGCCTGGTCGGCGAAGGTTTTGCCGGCCAGGGTCTGCAGTGCCGGAAGCACTGCACGTCCCGGCTCGCTCGCTTGCAGCGTCGCCATCGCGTCGCTGTCGAAGGTGAACACCGACAGCAAGTCCTGCAGCAGGCTGGCCAGCGCCGGTTCCAGCATCATCAGGCTGTTCGCCATCCGTACCGTCAGGGTCGGATTGGCGCGCAGGAAAGCCCGCATCGGATCGGGCAGTTGTGCGGTCCGGACATCCGGTTTCAGCACCGGCGTGACCATGCTGCCTGGGATGGCCTTGCGCAGGCTGGCCGGCAGCAATCTGGCCATCAGCAGCTCGTCCAGCGGATCGCCATGCTGCCCGGCATACGACGGCTGCCACACCGGCGCCCCCGCTGCCAGCAATGCACCGACATGGTCGGGCAGTGCCGCATTCAGCGCCTCGGCCAGCAGCGTCGGCCGGCCGGGGGCGGTCTGCAGGCCCGGCGGCGTGCCGGCCGCCAGCGCGCTGCGCAGATTGTCGGCATGGCCGGTACGTGCCATCCAGTGCACGCAGGTCCGGCCGTCGGCATCCATGCCCGACCACGGCGTGCTCTGCTGCAGCGTGACCCGGGGCCAGCACGGGAAATCCAGCCGCAGCAGATTGCTGCCCTGTGCCAGCACGAGCGCACCGTCGCTGGTCACGGTCATGCCGCTGGCCTGATCCAGCACGATCTGCTGCTGGACCTCAAAACCCTGTTCCATGCCGCTGGCCCCGCTGGGGCTCCACAGCAGCAACCGGTCCGCCGCCAGCGTGGCAAACGCCCCGTTGGGCAGCGCGGCCGCGGTGATCCAGGGCCGGGCCTCGTCGATACGCAGCGCCCTGACCTGCAAACCGGCAAGCTGCTGCTGTGCATCACGCTGGACGTCCCACAGCGCAAGCTGGCTGCCGGCGCCGAAGGCCAGCAGGCGCCCGTCATTCAGCAGCAGCAGTCCCGTCGGCACACGGACACTGCCGGCCAGTGTCTTCAGGCTGGCGTGCTCGCCCTGCCCGTCCAGCACCAGCACCGCGCCCTGACCGGTAACCACTAGCGGCTGCCCTCCTGCCAGCACGCCCAGCGCGACCCCGGCGGCAGGCAGGGCCACCGGTGCCTGCGACACAAAGGGACCATCGTCGACACTGCGCCACTGCAGCAGGGTCTGTCCCTGCACGGCAAACACGCAGCCCGGCCCGGCCTCGACCATTGCGGAGACCTGCCGGCCCAGTTCCTGATCGACACGGCAGACCTCGTCTTCAAAGCACAGACTCTGCAGGCGGCCATCGGCATAGCGCACCAGCACACGCCCGTCGCGCAGCGGCAGCAGCGCCGCCACGTCGCCCTGGTAGCCGACGCTGCGAGCGGTGGAAAAATCGCCCGGGCCCAGCGGTTGCAGCATGCTGATCGGCGCGCCCGGGCCACTCAGTGCCAGCGCGCCGACCGGCAGCGCCGCCATCACGGCAATGGCCGGGCCACCGAGAACCTGCAGGTGGCGGCGTGGCGCAGCACCATAGTCCTGCACCTGGCTTTTGAGCGGCCAGGGCGGCAGCGCTTCACCCAGCTTCGCTGCGTCGATCCACGGTCCCGTCGGCGTCTGCCGGGTGAAGTGGAACTGGCTGGCCGGATGGCTTTGCCGCAGTTCATCCGCCACGGCGGCCAGCAGGGACGCCGGCTGGTCGGCGGCCACGTCGCCGGACAGGTCCCATACCATCACTCCGCCCAGTTGTTCGGCCAGGGCATAACGCACTTTCTCGCGCAGCGAACGCGGGTCGTCATAGGTCAGCGACAGCCCGGTTCGTCCCTGGCTGCTGCTGCGATAGGCATAGGGCGCGCGGGCCTCGCCCTCCAGCGCATCGACAAAGACCAGCCCCGGCCAGCCGGCCGAGGGTGAATGATCCTCCTTTGCCGGCAGATAGCCGCCTGCCGCTTTGGCCGCCACGATATCCCGGTACAGCGGCGGCTCGTCCAGCGAGGCGTCCCCTGCCGCCAGCACCGGCTTCTTGTTGATGGCGCAAATCAGCCCCCGGTTGTGGTCGTCGGCACCGTCCACCGCGACCACGCGACCATAGGCGGCCAGCCCCAGCGCCAGCTGGCGGCGGGTCAGGCAGTTCTGCGCCACCAGTTGCAGGAACTTGTCCAGTGTGGCGGTCACGCAGAAAGTCGGGTCCAGATCCCGCGCCGCCTGCTTGTCGGCCGGGATCTTCATCGGGGCGTTGAACCAGGAATAGTCGGACCAGCTGCCGTAATAGTCGTAACTCATCACATTGACGTGGTCGACCAGCTGGCCGATGGCACGCCACTGTTCGGTGCCCAGCGCATCGACCCGGGAGGGGGCGGCCGGGGCCGCTATCGCCAGTTCGGCCTCGCCTATCGCCTGCCGGGTTGCCTGCAGCAGCTGCACATAACCGTCGCCATCACCGGCGTCCGGGTATTCCCAGTCGATTTCCAGTCCGTCGAAGCCCAGGGTCCGGATCGCGCTGGCAGCCGATTGCGCAAAGCGCTGGCGGCGGACGGGATCGCGGGAGATCAGTCGCAGCAAGGCCGAGAATGGCGCCACCGCCTCACTGGCATGGAAGGCCGTGGCCAGTTGTTCGAGGATGGCCAGCAGGGTCTCCCCGTCGGCGCTGACATCGCAATTGTCGTAAGAGGCGCCAGGCCCGGACAGCAGCGCGAACAGCGCCCGCCGCGGCGCGTCGGGATCGAATACCCCGCCGGGGTCACTGCTGCTGGAGCCATAGGGTGCGGGAGCGCCATCGATCGACAACGGCGTGCCGGTGCCATAAAAGATGCGCCATTGCTGCTTGCCGCTGACGTGATAGATCCAGAAGTCATCGGCGTTCTGCGCCGTGGCGGGAAAATCCGCCGGCCCGGCCACGGTGCGGAAATGCAGCATCGGGCTTTTCGGCCAGCCGCCGACGATCAGCGAGACTCTCAGGGCAGGATTCAACTGCTTCATGTATTGCAGCGCCGCCACTTGCCAGTTGTCGGCCCATTCGTCGCTGCTGCTCAGACTGCCGTCGAGTTCCAGCCCCATCATGCCGTAGGAAATGCAGTTCACCAGGTCAACCGGGATATCGGTGACAAAGTAATTGCGCTTGTACATGAAGTAGTTGGCGTAATAACCGACCAGCCGGCGGGTCAGATCCGCGGATCTGGCCTTGTTGGCCATGCGCGTGTCGAGTACCCGCTGTCCGGTTTCGGCATTCAGGATCATCGCTGCCAGCTCCAGCACCTTGGCCCCCGTCGGGCTGGTGCCGGGCCGGGCCAGCGCGTCCACTTGCTGCCGGGTGTCCCGGTACTGCGGCCCCTGATCCAGTTTCACCGACACCCGGGGCAGGTATTGCACGCCGCGGATCGGCGAACGGATCGGCAGGCCGTGGAAGGAGTTGGAATAGGACAGGGTCAGCCGTTCGTACGGCCCGATGGTGACCGGTTTGGCATAGGACAGCGTGAACACGTAGCGCTCGGCGTTCTCCTTTCGAGACACCGTCAACTCCTGCGGCCCGTAGTACAGCGAGCCCCACGGCGTGAAGAACATGTTGAGCGCCTTGTTCAGCCCGTGTACCTGCACCTGTTCGCCGAAGAAGGCGATTTTCTGCTCGTTGCTGGGCTCGACACCTGCGGCCAGATAAAACCGGTCGCGTGTCTCGTTCGTGAGATTCCGCTCCCCGTCATGACCGTCGCCCACAAAGACATTGGTCTCCACCTCGACCCGACTGATCTTGAGGGGGTCCTTGCTCTGGTTGTAAATGTGGATGTTGTCGACGCCCTTGCTCTTCTCGAACAGGAACTGCAATCCGCTTGCACTGCTGTCAGCCATGGTCCACCCCTTGTTCTTCCCGCCCCGCGGTATATTAAACGCATCAAAACTCACAGAATCTCAGAACAATAGCATTGTTTGTGGCCGCAGCATGCCCTGCCATCCATGTCACGGGTGGCAGACACCGTGGAACGGGCTTCAGTCGTCCCGCGTCAGCACTTCCAGCAGCTCGATATCGAAGATCAGGTCCGAGTTCGGCTTGATATGGGCGCCGATCTGCCGCTCGCCATAAGCGAGATGGGCGGGCACATGCAGCCGGCGCCGGCCGCCGACCTTCATCCCGATCAGTCCCAGGTCCCAGCCCCTGATCACCCGCCCACTGCCGATCACGCACTGGAACGGCTTGCCGCGCGCCCGCGACGAGTCGAATAGGGTCCCGTCTTCCAGAAAGCCGTCGTACTCGGCAGTAATCAGGGCACCCTTGACGACGGCCTTGCCCTCGCCGGTCAGGATGTCTTCAATATGCAGTTCGGTGATCATGGCGTGTGCCCGGTAAAGAAGTGCCGGGCGTTTTCTCAGGAATACCGCCGTCTGGCAAGCCCCGGCCGCTCAGCAGGCCCGCGCCACACCCTGTTTGCGCCGGTATTGCCCCGGCGTCAGCCCCTGGCGGCGCTTGAAGGTCATGGCAAAATGCGATGCAGAATGGAAGCCGAGCCGGTCGGCAATGTCCTGGATCGAGCGCGGTGACGAGTCGAGCAGATAGCAGGCGGCCTCGAAGCGCTTGCCCAGCACGTAGGCGTAGAACGGCTGGCCGAAATAGCGCTTGAAGAAGCGGCAGAAATTGGACGGTGACATGTGGACCATGGCCGCCGTGCTGTCGATGTCGAGCTCGCCGCCGAGCCCGTTGCGGATATGTTCGGCAATGGTCTGGCACAGCTCGATCTCGCGCCGGTCCGGTGGCTGGGCAATGTCGACCGACAGGCGCCGCCGCGCCGGCGCCAGCGCCAGCCCGCTCATGATCCGCAGCGCCGTCAGCAGGTGTGCCATATGGAACACATTGTCCAGCGTGGCGAATTCGGCCCGGCAATGGCGCGCTGCTTCGCCCTCGAACAGCACGCCATAGAAACCGTCCTGATAGAACTGCCGGATCGGCCGGGTATACGGCATGGAAAAGAAATCGTCGCCCAGCCGGGCCAGGTTGACCGACAGCGAGTCCCAGTGCCCCCCCGGGCGTTCCAGCCAGACATGGTGACGGACGAACGGCGACAGGAACAGCACGCTGCCGGCCGGCAGCGGGTGGGCGTCGCCTTCACCGATACGCACCACAACGTCGTCACCAAACGGCAGCACCAGCTGGCCATACGGATGAAAGTGTGCGGCGGTTTCCGTCACCGCCGGTTTCTTGTCGAACAGCACAAAATCCAGGGTATTGCAGTACGTGTAATGCATGGTCCGCCCAGACTGTTCCTCCATCACGGCAGTATATCAGTTTAGTCTAAAATGCTTTATTGATGGACGGAGCGGCGGATATGCCGGATCAGCGCCATGGCCGCCGGTGCCTTTTCGTGCCGGCGATAGGCCAGCGCCAGTTCGGACGGAATCGGTTCGCCATTCAGTTCGCGATAGACCACTTTCGGCATGCGCAGGCACTCGGCCAGCACCCGCGGCACGATGGCCACCCCGACCCCGAGCGACACCTGGGTCACCACCGCCACCAGCCCGCCGGCACGCGGCCCGAGCCGGGGCATGAAGTCGCCGCGCCGCGACACTTCGTGGGTGCCATAGTCCTGCTCCGGCAGGATGAACGTGTCGTGGCGCAGCCGCGCCGCCGGAATCGACGCCAGTTTCGCCAGCGGGTGCGCATCCGGCAGTACGACGACAAAGTGATCACGATGCACGGTGACAGTGTCGATGCCGTCCGGGAAATCCAGCGGCGGACGGACAAAGGCCAGATCCAGTCCGCCATCGTCCAGCATGGTCGGGATGCGCTCCATCGACAGCTCGTGCAGGCGCAACTCGACCCCCGGCATATCGAGGCGGAAGCGGGCCAGATAGGTCTGCAGCACGCTGCAATAGGCCGCCGATGCCACATAACCGATCTCGATGCGCCCGCTCTCGCCGCGCCCGGCACGACGCACCCGCTCCTCGGCGCGGTCGCACTGCAGCAGCGCCAGTCTGGCCTCGGTCAGCAGCACCTCGCCGGCGGCGCTCAGCGCCACGCTGCGCTTGGTGCGGTGGAACAGGCTGACGCCGAGTTCGCGCTCCATGTCCTGGATCTGCCGGGTCAGTGACGGCGGGGTGATACCGAGCAGCTCGGCCGCACGCGCAAAGTGCAGCTGCTCGGCCACGGCAATGAAGTAGCGATACTGTCTGAGTTCCATGTCGCGACGGCCTCTTCCGCCAACAATTAGCCTGCAGGCAATTAATTTGCCAGATTACCGCAATGACGGCTAATTCAGTGTTGCCTACCATGGCGGCTGCGTTACTTCATTTCCGGTAGTCCGCCATGTCGCTTTCCGATTTTCTCCCGCAACGGCGCCCGGTCTGGGTGCTGATGACCGCCTCGGCGGTGTGCAGCCTGATCGTGCTCGACACCAATATCGTCGCAGTGTCGCTGCCGGCCATCGCCCGTTCGCTGAATGCCGGCTTCGCCGATCTCGAATGGGTGGTCAGCGCCTATATGCTGGCCTTTGCCGCCTGCCTGCTGCCGGCCGGCAGCATTGCCGACCGCTGGGGGCGGCGGCGCACCATGCTGGTCGGCCTGGTCGGTTTCATTCTGGCGTCGCTGGCCTGCGGTGCGGCGGAAACCACCACGGCGATGAACATCGCCCGCGCGATCAAGGGCGTCGGCTCGGCCCTGCTGCTGACCTCGGCGCTGGCGGTCATCGGCCACACCTTCCACGAGGAGCGCGAGCGGATGCGCGCATGGTCGTTCTGGGGTGGCTGCATGGGGCTGGCCATGACCATCGCCCCGGTATTCGGCGGCATCGTCACCGCCTGGCTCGGCTGGCGCTGGATTTTCTATCTGAACCTGCCGATCGGCCTGCTGCTGCTGACCCTGGTCTGGCGCTGTATCGACGAGTCGCGCGATCCGCAGGCAGCCCGGCTCGACCCGCTCGGCAGCCTGTGCTTCAGCGCCGGCCTGTTCGGCGTGATCTGGGCGCTGATTGGCGGCAGCGAGGCCGGCTGGACCAGCACCGCCACCCTCGGCCGCGCCGGGGCCGGCGTGCTGCTGCTGATGCTGTTCATCGTGGTCGAGCTGCGCCAGCAGCGGCCGATGGTCGATCTGGCGCTGTTCCGCAGCCCGCGCTTTATCGGTGCGGTGCTGGCCATGTTCGGCTATGCAACGTCGGCACAGGTGATGATGACCTTCCTGCCGCTCTACATGCAGAACGCGTTCGGCCATACCTCGGTCGGCGCCGGTCTGGCCATGCTGCCGTTCGCCATCTCGATGGTGATCTGGCCGCGCATCGGCCCGTGGCTCGGCCGTCATCTGCCGATGCATGGCGTGCTGGTGCTCGGCCTGGTGCTGGTCGGCATCGGCAATGCGCTCACCGCACTGGCCGCACCGACGCTGTACTACGGCTGGGTGGCGCTGGGCATGCTGGTGACCGGCGCCGGGGCGGGTCTGCTCAATGGCGATACCCAGAAGAACATCATGGCCTGCGTGCCGCGTACCCGCACCGGCATGGCATCCGGCATCAGCACCACCACCCGTTTCACCGGCATCGTGCTGGCGGTCGGCGGGCTTGGCGGGGTTCTTGCTACCCGGACCCGGGCCATGCTCGACAGCGGGACGGCACCGGCCGATGCGGATTTCGTCCAGCGCGTGCTGTCCGGCGATGCGCTGCAGGCGGCGCTGGCACTGCCGCCAGCCCTGCGCGACAGCGCGCTGGCGCTGGCCCGTGACAGTTTTGCCCACGGTTTCGCCAGTCTGCTCGGCGCGGCGGCCGTCGTGGCACTGCTGTCGGCACTGGCCGTGCATCTGCTGATGCGCGAGCAGCCGCTGTCCAGGCAGTCGGCGCGCAGACCGCGCCCGGCCGCCGACTGGGTCGGCCCGTAATCCGGAGAGGAACACCGCCATGAACAAGCCGCGTTTCAGCGACATGCAGATTCTGGCCATCCTGCGCGAGGCGGCCAACGGCGCCCAGGCCGCTGTCCTGTGCCGGAAATACCATATCAGCGACACCACGTTCTACAACTGGCGCCGCAAGTTCGGCGCGGCCGTGCCGCCCGCCTCGCCCGACCAGCTGTCGCGCGAGAACCGGCTGCTGCGCCAGCGGCTGTCGGCGCAGGAGCGGGAACTCGCCAGCCTTCGCCAGAGGCCAGGCTCACGTTGACGCCACAAGTGGAGACCCGCCGCAGCCCGTTACGCGGCGGGCATTTTTCGCTTCTCTATACCCCCCGTCTGCGCGACACTATCGGGGATTCTGTATGGAGAATGAACACAATTGGCTATCCAGATTAAAACCCGGCAGGAAATCGAATCCCTGCGCATTGCCGCCCAGCTCGCCTCCGACGTGCTGGACATGATCGGCGAGCATGTCCGCCCCGGCATCAGCACCAACGAGCTCGATCGCCTGTGCAACGACTATATCGTCAACACGCAAAAGTGCATTGCCGCCAATGTCGGCTATCACGGCTATCCGAAGACCGTGTGCATTTCGCTGAATGAAGTCGTCTGCCACGGCATCCCGGACGCGCAGACGATCCTCAAGGACGGCGACATCCTCAATATCGACGTGGCGCTGATCAAGGACGGCTGGCATGGCGACACCAGTCGCATGTACAGCGTCGGCACGATCGACCCGCAGGCCCGCAAACTGATCGACGTGACCCACGAGGCGATGATGCTCGGCATCGAAGCGGTCCGCCCCGGCGCCACGCTCGGCGATATCGGTCACGCCATCCAGCGCCACGCCGAAGCCGCCGGTTTTTCGGTGGTGCGTGAATATTGCGGACACGGCATTGGCCGCGTCTACCATGAAGATCCTCAGGTCCTGCACTACGGCCGGCCCGGCATGGGCACCCGGCTGAAGCCCGGCATGACCTTCACCATCGAACCGATGATCAACATGGGCAAGCCCGGTACCGAAGTCCTGCCCGACCGCTGGACCGTGCTGACCCGTGACCGTTCGCTGTCCGCGCAGTGGGAACACATGGTCGCCGTGACCGAAGACGGCGTCGACCTGCTGACCCGCTGAGCCTTTTACCCGTTTCGTCTTACCAAGGAGAACGCATGTACAAGCACATCCTCGTCCCCGTCGACGGCAGCCCCGCTTCGTCCCATGGCCTGCATGAAGCCATCGCGCTCGCCGCGCGCCTCGGCGCCACGCTGAAGCTGTTCCACATCATCGACCCGATGATTGCCTATGCCGCCATGAGCGGTGGCGCCGGTGCCGATCTGACCAGCGAACTGCGTGAAGCCGGCCAGCAGATCATCGCCGACGCGCACAAGCTCGCCGCCGATCATGGCGTCACGGTCGAAACCGCGATCACCGAAACCGCCGCCCACAGCGTGGCCGACCTGATCGTCGAGCAGGCCAAAGCCTGGCCGGCCGACATGATCGTCATGGGCACCCACGGCCGCCGCGGCCTGACCCGGCTGCTGATGGGCAGCGACGCCGAAATGGTGCTGCGCAACAGCCCGGTGCCGGTGCTGATGGTCAAGAGCGAGTAATAGCGCCCGCAAACGAAAGGCCCGCTCCGTCGTTTTCACGACGGAGCGGGCCTTTTGCATGATGGTCGGCATGGGCAACCTCCGTACACCAGACGGTTGAACTCAGTCTGGTACGGAGGCTGCACAGCAATACGCTGCCCTTACAGCGTCACCAGCCGCGGGCGGGTCAGCGATTCCGGGTTCAGCACGGCATCGAGCTGATCGCGGGTCATCAGGCCCCGCGCCAGCACGATGTCGGCCACGCCACCGCCATGGGCATGAGCTTCTGCAGCCACTTCGGTGGCGGCCGCATAGCCGATAAACGGGTTCAGTGCCGTGACCAGCCCGATCGAGTTCTCGACCTGGGCGCGCAGGAATTCGCGGTTGGCGGTAATGCCCTTCACGCAATGCTCGGTCAGCGTGCCGCAGGCGTTGGCGAGGTGGCTGACGCTGCGGAACAGGCTGTAGGCAATGACCGGCTCGAACGCGTTCAGCTGCAGCTGGCCCGCTTCAGCGGCCATGGTCACGGTCATGTCGTTGCCGATGACTTCATAGGCGACCTGGGTCACCACTTCCGGAATGACCGGATTGACCTTGCCCGGCATGATCGACGAGCCGGCCTGACGGGCCGGCAGGTTGATTTCGCCAAAGCCGGCGCGCGGGCCGCTGGACAGCAGGCGCAGGTCGTTGCAGGTCTTGGACAGCTTGACCGCCACGCGCTTGAGCACGCCGGACAGTTGCACGAAGGCGCCGCAGTCCTGGGTGGCTTCGATCAGGTTCGGGGCGGTAATCAGTTGCTGGCCGAACAGCGCCGACAGGTGCTCGCGCACCCGGGACGGGTAGTCCGGGTGGGCATTGATGCCGGTGCCGATCGCGGTCGCGCCGAGGTTGATTTCCAGCATCAGCTGGCTGGCTTCACCCAGACGCAGTTCGTCTTCGCCGAGCATGACCGCATAGGTCATGAATTCCTGGCCCAGCGTCATCGGCACGGCGTCCTGCAGCTGGGTACGCCCCATCTTCAGCACGTCCTTGAACTCGTCCGCCTTGGCGGCAAAGGCGTCGCGCAGGGTGGCCATGGCGCCGACCAGCCGTTGCACGCCGGTCCAGGTCGCCAGCCGCAGCGCGGTCGGGTAGACGTCGTTGGTCGACTGACCGAGGTTCACGTGTTCGTTCGGGTGCAGGTACTGGTATTCGCCCTTGGCATGGCCCAGCCGTTCCAGCGCCAGGTTGGCGATGACTTCGTTGGCATTCATGTTGGTCGAGGTGCCGGCACCGCCCTGGATCACGTCGACGACGAACTGCTCGTGCCAGCGACCGGCACGGATGTCCTCGCAGGCGCCGACGATGGCGTCAGTGCGGCGCTGGTCGAGCAGGCCCAGATCATGGTTGGCCAGCGCGGCGGCCTGCTTGATGAGTGCCAGCGCATTGATCAGTTCCGCATAACTGGAAATGGTCTGCCCGGTGATCGGGAAATTCTCGATCGCCCGCAGCGTATGCACACCCCAGTACGCATCGGCGGGAACGTCACGGTTGCCAATCAGGTCATGCTCAATCCGGGTACTCATCGGGTGCCTTTCGGGGCGGAGAAATGCGAAGGAGCGCACTCTAGGCGCGACCGGCAAATCCTGACCAATTCCGAATGCCGATCGGGTCATGATTTTTTTGCATAACCTGCACAAAAGCGGATTTTGATGACGCCTGGGCACAGGGGCATGCCGTCAGATCGGTGCGTACTGATCCTGCAGGAACAACCAGAATGTCTCGACGGCCGGCCGGGCCGGTTTCAGCCGCCGGTAGACGCGGATCTCCATATCGACCGCCCACTCGTCGCCGGCGGCCGGCGCCAGCTGGCCATGGCGGACTTCGCGCGTGACCGCGCTCTGCGGCAGAAAGGCGATGCCATGCCCTTCCAGCGCCATGTTCTTCAGCCCTTCGGCCATATCGGTTTCATAGCGCAGCGTCAGGTGGCACGGCTCGGGCGCATTGTCGAGAATCAGCTCGGTCATCAGCCGGAAATACGCATTCGCCGCATAGCCGAGCAGTGGCGCCGGCGCCTCGCGGGTGCCCGGCAGGCGAAAGCGGGGCTCGCGGTCCCGGCCGCAGCGCGCATACGGGCGCAGACTCTCAACGCCCAGTCGCAGCCCGGCGTAATGCGTCGGCGGCAGCTCGACCGGTTTTTTCGGATGGTGATAGCACAGCAGCAGGTCAGCGCCGCCTTCGACCAGCGACAGCAGCGCGTCGTGGACGTTGCTGGCCTGCAGCCGGCAGGCCAGCTGGCCGAAGCGCGCTTCCATCTGCGTCAGCCATTTCGGGAAGAACGAAAACGACAGCGTATGCGGCACCGAGAACGACAGCGTGTCTTCCGGCAGCGGCTTCATGCCCTGCAGCAGCGCGCGCGTCGCCAGCACCTGGTTCAGCATGTCGGCTGCGCGTTCGCGAAACACCACGCCGGCCGGGGTCAGCGTGGTCGGATAGGAGGTCCGGTCGATCAGTTCGGTACCGACCCAGTTCTCCAGTGCCTGGATCCGGCGCGAAAAGGCCGGCTGGGTCAGGTGGCGCGCCTGCGCCGAGTGGGTAAAGCTGCCGGTTTCGGCCAGCACCAGAAAATCTTCCAGCCAACGGGTTTCCATCATCGCTCCAGACTCGCCGGACGGGCGGGCAGGCGCCGTCAGCACAGACTGCCATTGTACCGCCGCGCATGGGGCTCGCGGCACGGCGCACTTGTCGCGATAATGCGCATTCCCGACAGAAATGCGACCCCGAGATGAAGCATCGTTCCGCCCAGGGGGGCCTGGTCTACTCGACCGAACACGGCAGCATGTGCCCTGCCTGCCGCCAGCCGCTCGACCACTGCCAGTGCCGGGCCGCCCTGCCCGCCGCCGGCGACGGCATCGTGCGCGTCGCGCACGAAAGCAAGGGCCGGCGCGGCAAGGATGTCACCACGGTGCGCGGCGTGCCGGTCGATGCCGTGGCGCTGGCCGCACTCGGCAAGCAGTTGCGGACCCGCTGCGGCAGCGGCGGCACGGTCAAGGATGGCGTCATCGAGATCCAGGGCGACCATCGCGATACGGTGATCGCCTGGCTGGGCGCGCAGGGCCATACCGTCAAGCGCTCGGGGGGCTGAACCGGCACAGGTTCAGTCGCCATGCGCTGTTGCAGCGGCGCGGTCCACCGGTTGCTCCGCCAGCTTCAACCCCATGGTCGGGCTGCGTCATCAGGGCATCACGGGTTTCCGATTGCGTCAGCCTCCCGTCTTCCAGCACCGGGATGCGGCCGGCGCACCACGCCATGCACCAGGACGGTCGGGCGACCGCCGATGCCGGTCACTTCGCCATCGACCCGGTAGACGCGGGCCAGCAGTTCGCGGTCGATGACCGCACCGGGCTTGCCGTCGGCCACCAGCCGGCCGTCATGCAGCACCAGCACCCGATCGGCAAAGCGCAGCGCCAGATTGATATCGTGCACGACCAGCAGGGTGATCAGCCCGCGGGCGCGGGTTTCGCGACGGATCACGTCAACGGCCCGGTACTGGTGGTGGAGGTCCAGCGCACTGGTCGGTTCATCCAGCAGCAGCACGGCGGGATCGCGTACCAGCGCCTGAGCCAGCCCGACCCGCTGCCGCTGGCCGCCGGACAGCGCATCGATGCCGCGATCGGCCAGCGCCGTCAGGTCGAGCCGTGCCAGCACCGCATCCACGGCATGCAGGTCGGCAGCAGCGGCATGGCCCCGCCCCGGACGAGCGGCCATCGCCGCACTGAGCACGGCTTCGAACACGCCCAGCCGGGATCGACCGGGCAGGGTCTGCGGCAGATAGGCCATGCGCCGCGCGCGCTCCGCCTGCGGGCTGCGGGCCAGGTCTTCCCCGTCGAGCAGCACCCGGCCCGAAGCCGGTGCCAGTCCGGCCACGCCGCGCAGCAATGTGGACTTGCCGGCCGCATTCGGACCGATCAGTGCGGTCAGGCTGCCGGCAGTCAGTGCCGGCACCCGGATGTCGTCGAGCACCCGGCGCTGTCCGTAGCGCATGCCGAGGCCGTCAATATCGAGACGCTTCACGCCGGCGTTCATGACTGTTCTCCCCGTGTCCGCGCCACAATCAGCATGAACAGCGGAATGCCGACCAGTGCCGTCACGATGCCGACCGGAATCAGCACGCCGGGGATCAGCGTCTTGCCGGCCACCGAGGCCAGCGACAGGATCAGCGCGCCGGCCAGCACGCTGCCCGGCAGCAGCAGCCGGTGGTCATCGCCGACCAGTTGCCGGGCGATATGCGGCGCAATCAGGCCGATAAAGCCGATGGTGCCGACAAAAGCCACCGACAGCGCCGTCAGCAGACTGATGCGCAGCAGTGAGAAGCGCCGCAGCCGCGCCACGTCGACGCCGAAACTGCGCGCGCGCGTCTCGCCCAGCGTCAGTGCCGTCAGCGCCCAGCTCTGGCGCATCGACCACGGCAGCAGAATCGCCAGTGCCAGTGCCAGCAGGCCCAGCGTGTTCCAGCTGGCGCGCGCCAGACTGCCGAGGGTCCAGAACACCAGCTGCTGCAGCGTGTCCTGGCTGGCGACAAACTGCAGCAGCGCCACCAGCGCGTTGAAAGCAAAGACCAGCGCAATGCCGAACAGCACCAGGCTTTCGACGCCAAAGCCGCGCCAGCGGGCCAGCAGGTACAGCAGGACGACCGATGCCAGTGCAAACACAAAGGCATTGGCCGGGACCAGCCAGGCCACCGGCACGCCGGGCAGGCCCACGCCGAGCACGATCGCCAGCGCGGCGCCAAATGCCGCCGCCGACGACACGCCGAGCGTGAACGGGCTGGCCAGCGGATTGTTCAGCACGGTCTGCATCTCGGCGCCGGCCAGTCCCAGCGCCGCGCCGACCAGTACCGCCATCAGCGCCTGCGGCAGCCGTACGTCCCAGACGATGACCCGGTCGATGCGCGACGCGGTGTCAGGGTGCAGCAGCACGCGCAGCAGATCGGCGGAGCCAAGGCCGGACGGCCCGCTGACGATATCCAGGACCAGGCTGGCCAGCAGCGCCACGGCCAGCGCGCCGACCAGGGTCGCGCGTCGGGCGTGACGGCGGCGGTAGCCGGCACTGCCGCCGGGGGTCTGCGGGATTGTGGCGGCCGTCATGGCGCCACCGGTCCGATGGTGAACACGCCGCTGGCCGGAATCGGCATGAAGCGCGCATACAGCTCGGCGCGGGTCCGCTCTGGGTCCAGGTCGGGGAAGCGGGACGGATGCAGCCACCGGGCCAGCGCCTGCAGCGCGATCAGGTGTTCGGGCGAGTCATAGAACACATGCCACAGGCCGAATGCCCGCCCGCTGCGCACGGCATCCAGCTCGCGGGTTTGCGGACGATTCGCCACCTGGCGCAGGCTGGCACGGGCCTGGGCCGGCGTCGCCTGGTAGCCCAGCGTCACCCCGCCCTGCCCGGCCGCGAACACGCCGGTCGCCACGTAGACGTCCGGGCGGCTGGACAGCAGATATTCGACGCTCAGGGTGCCGATCGGTCCGGGAATGCGGCCGGCGCCGATATTGTCACCGCCGGCGGCGGCGATCAGGTCGCCGAGATTGCCCTTGCCCGGCGAGCCGCAGCAGTCGCGCAGTCCGGCCAGCATGTCGACAAAAACAGTCGGCCGCCGCCAGTCGGGCCGACGCGCGGCGGCATCGAGCACCCGGGTCACCCGGCCGACTTCGCGGGTATAGAAGTCGATAAAGGCGGTGGCCTGGGCATCGCGGCCGATCGCACGGCCCATCGCGCGCAGGCTGGGTACGGTGTTCTGCAGCGGGTGATTGCTGAAGTCGACGAACACCACGGGCACGCCGGCAGCCTGCAACTGCCGCACGGCCTCGCTGCCCGGCGTCGGCCCGTGGCCGCCGGACAGGGTCATGAAGGCAATGTCGGGTCGTACCGACAGCGCCTTCTCGACGCTGAAGGTTTCCGGCGAGGTGCCGCCGACCAGCGGGATCGCATCCGCCTGCGGGAAGACGCGGCGAAACGCCGCGTAGCCCTGCACGTCAAGGCCGCGGAAATCGCCCTGCCAGCCGGCGACGCGGGCGAACGGCCGCTTGCCCTCCAGCAGCGCCAGCGTATAGATCAGTCGCCCTTCTCCGAGCAGGATGCGCTCGACCCGGTCGGGGACGACCACGGTGCGCCCGGCAGCATCAACGACGGTGGCGGCGATGGCGGTCTGGCCAAACGCCAGCCAGGCCAGCAGCAGGCCGGACCACAGCGGGGGAAACAGGAAACGGAACACGGACATGGGGCTCTCACGGGGAAAAAGGACAGGCCGCGGGCAAGCCCGCGGCGAAACGGAACCGGGCGTCAGAAACTGGCGCGCACGGTCAGCGTGGCGTTGCGCGGGTCGCCGTAGACATTGCCGAAACTGGCCGGGCCGAAGCCGCTGCTGCCAAGCCGCTGGTAGTACTCGCGGTCGAACAGGTTGTTGACGTTCAGGCTGGCCGACCAGGTCTTGTCGAAGCGGTAGCCGACGCGGGCGTTCCAGACCGCGTAGCCGCCCTGGGCCACGCGCACCGACGGCCGGCCGCCTTCGCTGAAAATGGCGCTCTGCGCACTGACGCCGCCGCCGATATCCCAGCGGTTCCACTCGCCGGGCAATTGATAGCTGGTCCACACCCGCAGCAGATGGCGCGGCGTGAACGAGCGGAAGTTCTGCCCGCCTGCCGTGGGGTCGCTCTTGTATTCACTGTGATTCCAGGTGTAGCCGGCCGCCATCTGCCAGCCGGGCGACAACTGCCCGGACAGCTCGGCCTCGAACCCCTGGCTCTGCACCTTGCCGCTGTCGGCGTAGCAGCAACCGCCGGCCGCCACCGGCGATACCAGCACCGCGCGGTGGGTTTCGTCGATGCGGAACACGGCAAACGACGCATTCAGACCGCCGTCGAACCACGCCCCCTTGATGCCGGCCTCGTAGTTGGCGCCGATCACCGGCGGCAGGCGGCCACCGCTTTCGTCGAGCTTGTCGCTCTGGACCCGGAAGATGTCGGCATAGCTTGCATACAGCGACCAGGTCGGATCGAGGTCGTAGACGATGCCGGCATACGGCGTGACCCGGCCATTCTGGCGATAGTCGCTGCTGGTGGCACCGGTCAGCCGGTTGTGTGCCTCGCTCTGCCACCAGCTGACCCGGCTGCCGAGGATCAGCGTCAGCGGATCGGCCAGTTTCAGTCGCGCCACGCCGTACAGGCCGCTCTGGCGGGTATCGGTGCGGTTCTTGCTGGTCCAGCGCGGACTGCCGGGGTCGGCGATGGCACCGGGATGGAAGTTGAATACGTCGACGGCCGTGCCGCCGAAGCCGGGCAGCACGCCGCCGTCGGCATCGGCCTCGCGCCGGTACAGATTGCCGCCGACCACCACTTCATGACGACGGCCAAACGCCTGGAATGCGCCGGACAGCATGGCGTCGATACCGAGCTGGCTGTTGCGGTACGCATTGGCGCCACCGGCCAGCTTCGGCCCGGCCAGCGTGACCCGGTCGACCGCACCGCTCACATACGCGTATTTCAGGTCACTGGTTTCCCGCTCGCCGCTGGCGCTGATTTTCAGTTGCCAGTCGTCGTTGAAATCATGGGTCAGATCGGCAAACAGCTGGGTAGTCTCGAAATTCCAGTGCGACCAGGGGGTGCTGAGGAAGGTCTTGCGACCGAGGCCGAGGTCGCCGCCATCCTTGTAGCGCGGCAGCCCCATCATCGGCGGCACCCAGTCGCGTTTCTGGTAGCTGACACCGACCGACGCCCGCGTGCGCGACCCCAGATCCGCTTCCAGGATGCCGTACAGCGCCGTGCGTTCGCTGTTGGCGATATTGACCGGGTAATCCTGCTCCGCATACGACATCGCCACCCGGCCACGCACGGTGCCGCTCTCGTTCAGGGCCGAACTGGCGTCAATCTCCCCGCGCCAGCTGTCCCATGAGCCCGCGCTCAGCGCCACCGACGCATGCGGCGCGGCGGTCGGCCGCTTGCGCACCAGATTGATCACGCCGCCCGGCTGGCCGGCCCCGTTGAACAGCCCGGCCGCCCCGCGCAGCATTTCAACCCGGTCGTACATCAGCAGATCGGGCTGGGTCCACGACGAGCCGCCGGTCTGCAGCGGCACGCCGTCGAACTGGAAATACTCGATCGGAAAACCGCGCGAGTAGAACGCCGGCACCACGGCGGTACCGGACAGGTCAACGGTAACGCCGGTGGTTTGCGCCATCGCGTCTTCGAGCGAGGTCATGTTCTGCTCCTCGATGCGACGATGGGTGATGACGCTGACCGACTGCGGCGTTTCCTTCAGGCTGGCGGGAATTTTCGAACCGACGCTGACCGCCGGCACGGTGTACGAGCCGGTCTGCGCCGAGGGCGGATGGCGTGGCGCGGCGGCATCGACCGTCACCGCCGGCAGGCGGATCGCGTCGTCACCTTCGTCGGCCCACGCCGGCAATGCCGTGCACAGCGTCAGTACGGCGAGCGCAACCGGTTTGTGGCGCGACGGCGGTCGGCGAAGCGGGGCGGGTAACGGCATGGTGGCAATGTCCTGGACAGTAAACAGATGAGAATGAATCTCGATACTGTACGGTGTTGCCAGTGCAGGCGCTTTCGCCCGCCGGGCTTTGACATTCGTGATCTGGACGGCCGGTCAGCCCTGGCCCAGCTGGCTGGGCGGCAGGCCGAAGCGCTTGCGGAACAGGGTCGAGAAATGCGGAATCGCATAGCCGACATGGCAGGCGACTTCGGACACGCTGTAGGCGCCGGTCGACAGCATGCGGTGCGCCTCGGCCAGCCGCACCTCCTGCACGTGGCCGAATACGCTGGTGCCGAACAGCTCGCGAAAACCGGAGGTCAGTTTCTTCACATTGACGCCGACCCGGCGCGCCAGCTGATCCAGCGTCAGCGGCGCATGGGCGTGGGCAGTGGCCAGGGCGCGCGCCTGCTCCAGCCGCTCGATGTCGCCGGCCGACCAGCGCCGTGCTGCCGGCCGTCCCGCGACGGCCAGCGCCTGGCGGGTGGCGATGGCGGTCAGTTCCAGCCCCTTGCCGGCCAGGTACAGATCGCGCAAGCCGCCGTCCAGCGGGCAGGTCAGGATCTGCGAGGCGATGGCGCGCAGCGACGGTGTCAGCGGCTGGCGGCGGACGATGATGGCATCAGTGCCCAGCCGTTCACCGCCGGCCTGCGCAATCCGTTCCAGGTCCAGCCCGTGACGCTGCGCCGCCTGGCGGTCGATGCCGATCTTGACGTAGCGCTGCAGCGTGCCGGGCGCGAAGCGGTCGCGCCCCTCGTGGCGACCGGCCGCCAGCACCAGGTAAACGCCGGCATCGGCGACATCGAACGGTCGCTGACCGTCGATGCTGGCCGACAGCCTGGCACTGAGCGAGACGATGACCTGCAGCCCCTCGAACACCGGTTCGCGCACGTCCAGATAGTCGCTGTGGACCCGCGAACCGGCAGACAGGGTCATGTCGGACACGATGTGTCTCGACCAGCATGTTTCGGCCATTGGCACAGCTCCCGCTCGAAATCAAACGAGAATGATAATAATTATCACCATGCTGCGCAATGCAGGTACCGGGTATGTCCTAGCCGTGTCCGGTGCCGTGCGACAGGTGCTTGCGCACCAGATCGGCAATCGACGCCGCATCGAGCTTGTCCATCAGCCGCGACTTGTGCACCTCGACCGTGCGCACGCTAATGCCGAGCAGCTCGGCAATATCGCGGTTGTGCCGGCCATCGACGACCAGTTGCATGATTTCGCGCTCGCGCGGAGTCAGCGTCGCGTAACGGCGCGCATGTTCGTCACTGCCACGGCGCTGGTGCTGCGCCGCGGTCTGGCTGGCACAGGCTTCCTCGATCGCCTGCAGCAGCCGCTGCTCGTCGACCGGTTTTTCCAGGAAGTCCAGCGCCTGCGAGCGAAAGGCCTGCCGCGCCGAATCGACGTCGCCATGCCCGGTCAGGATGATGACCGGCAGCCGGCAGCCCCGCTCGCGCAGGGTCTGCTGCAGGGTCAGCCCGTCCATGTCCGGCATGCGGATATCCAGCAGCAGGCAGCCGCTCAGGCCCGGAGTCCAGCGCTGGAGGAAGTCGGCGGCGGTCGAGAACAGCGCGGTGCGATAGCCGTGCAGGCTCAGCAACAGGCTCAGCGCATCGCGCACGCCGGGGTCATCGTCGACGATGAAAACCGTCAGGTCAGTGTGGGTCATCGGAAGTCTCAACGTCACCGGCATCGAGCGGAAGCCGGATTTTCAGAATGCCGTGCGTGCCGGCCTCGACCGTCAGCGTGCCGCCGTGGGTTTCGATGATCACCCGGCTGATCGCCAGGCCGAGCCCCATGCCGCTGGCCTTCATCGACACGAAGGGCTCGAACAGCCGGGCGCGGATCTTGTTCGGAATGCCGCTGCCGCTGTCGCGAACGCGTATCCACGCCCAGCCGTCACCGGCGCCGCTTTCGACCACCACCCGCGGTGAGGCGATCGACGCCTGCTCGACCTCCTCGAACGCATTGCTGAGCAGATTGCGCAGCACAATCTCAAGCTGAACCCGGTCACCGAGCAGACAGGCTTCCGGCGCCGGCGCCACCACGAACTCGACACCGCGCAGACGCGCGCGCTCGACAAACGGTGCGGTGGCGGCAGCTATCAGGCGCGCCACGGGCAGCGGTTCCAGCGCCGTCGAACCGGAGCGGAAGAATTCCCGCAGACGCTTCAGCACATCCGAGGCCCGCCGCGACTCGGCCACCATGGCGCCGACGGTCTTTCTCAGCAGCGCATCGTCGCCATTGCTTTCGATCAGCCGCGCGCAGGCACTGCCGTAGGCGGACAGCGCCGTCAGCGGCTGGTTCAGCTCATGCGCCAGCGCTCCGGCCATTTCACCGGCCGCAGCCAGCCGCAGCGACTGGCGCAGCTCGGCGCTGGCACGCCGCGAGCGATCGACCGCCACCCCGGTCAGGAAGCCGGCCAGCGTCAGTGTCAGCAGCAGTACCTGCACGTCCGGCATCTGCGGCCCCGGCCAGCCGGCCAGCAGGATGGCGGTGGTCACGCCGGCCTCCAGCACCACGGCCGCGACAATGACCCCGGCCATGCCCTGCCGTGCCGCCGCCCAGGCCAGCGGCAGGAACAGCAGATAGAACGTCAGGATGCGGTCATCCGGTCGCAGCCATGCGCCGGCCAGAATCACGCTGATCGCCAGCGCACAGCCGAGCGTCTCGCGCTTGCAGACCGCCTGCACGAAGTCGGCACGCGAATCCTCGCGGCACAGCAGGTAGAACAGCGGCATGCCGATCAGCATGCCGGCGATCTCGGCCATCCAGTAACGGATCAGCACATCGACGCTCAGTATCTGGGTATTGCCACTGATCGCGACCAGTGCACCTGTATGCAGCAGGGTGCCGAACAGGGCGCCGGCCACGATCACGCCGGTCAGCCGCAGCAGGCTGCGGTGGTCGGCAAAAAAGCCGCCGTCCGGCAGGCCGCGCCGCAGGGCATGGGCGGTGGCGACATAGGCCAGCACCGGCATCAGGCCGGGCAGCAGGGTATTGACGGTGTTCTCGACCGGAAAGGGGGCCAGCCATTGCGCCAGCACGATGGTCAGCAGCAGTGGCAGCAGCGCCTTGTTCCCTTCCAGCAGCAGGAACACCAGCGCCAGGCCGGCGGCCGGGTGCCAGACCTGGCCATTGGGCAGAAAAGCGGCGTACGGGCCGGTGAACAGGTCCAGGACCACGTAGACGGCCATGAAGGCGAACACTCGCCAGATGCGATGGACATCGCGCATGTCAGTCATGACACATGATATCCGGAATTCAACAGCCGCCCAGTATCCCCGATTTTCATCACCGCGCGGAAGCCGGCGGGGCGGATGCCGGTTGACGTCCTTTATTGTGACACGTAACATGAAACACGAAACATGACGAAAGGGCTGCCATGCACGACGACGATTCCCGGTCGGACCCGACCGCTGTGGCGCTGTTCATCATCGCCCGCCTGTTCGGCGTGGCGCTGCTGCTGTACGGGCTGGCCATCGCCGGCGCCCCGGCCGATCACGCAGCCGACCGGACGGCCCTCCGCGTCGCCAGATCGCCGGCCGGCGACTGCGCCGCACCGGCCGCAGCGGCTGGCGCGGCACACGGAGACTGAGCGGCCGGGGCACAGGCGCGGTACGATAGCACCCCTGACCACTGCCCCGCCTGCCATGACCAAGCCCTTGTCCCGTTCCACCCTCAGCAGCGACGCCTATGCGACCGTTCGCGCCATTCTGCTCGATGGCGAGCGCCATGCGCCGGGTGACAAGATCAGTGTCGAGGCGCTGGCGCAGGAACTGGGTGTCAGCCGCTCGCCGCTATGGGCAGCGATCTCCCGGCTGGAAGCCGAGGGGCTGGTCGAGGTGCGGCCGCGCCAGGGGGTGTTCATGCCGGCCTTCCGTGCCGACGAGGTACGCGACATCGCCCGGGCCCGGGAGGCGCTGGAGGGCATGGTGGCCCGGCTGGCCGCCGCCCAGGCCGACGAGGCGCAGATCGCGGTCATGGCCGATTCGATCGACCGTCAGGCACAGGCCATAGCCGCCCAGGACCGCGCCGGCTATGCCAGCGCCAACCAGCATTTCCACGAAGCGCTATTGGCTGCTGCCGGCAGTCCGACGCTGTCGCGCCTGCTGCATGCGCTGTATGGACAGATGATGGCCATGTGCGGCCGGCGGCCGTTCAGCTTCGACCAGCTGGCGCGCAATCGCGGCGAGCATGTCGCGGTGCTCGATGCAATCCGCCGGCGCGACGGCGACCGTGCCGACGCGATGGCCCGGCAACACGTCAACTCCCTGGTGCAGGCGCTGCTGGCCGCCGGAGACTGACGGGCCGGGACGGCGCAGGCAGCCGTCCGCCTGATGAAATCCCGCCATGCCCGTCCGTTCTTCGCTGCCATGACGGGCGGACCGCCCGACCCTACGGGTTTCCCTTACGCGCCGCCCGAATTTTCCGTATCCCCACCATCTGCAATACTGTAAAGGTATGCCGGGTCTGCGGCGCATGACGGACAAATCAAGGGGCGCGATGGATTCGACGAACAGGGTACTGATTGTCAGCGACGGCGTGGCCGATGAGCAGCCGCTCATCGACGCCGCCGTCGCGCTCGGCACGCCGGCCTCCGCCGGCGGCACCCTGTTGCGCATCGCCCCGCCCGCCTGGTCACCGCTGGCGCCCTTGCCGCGCCCGCTGCCCCGGTTCCCGACCGGTGGCGACTGGCAGGTACTGGCCGATGCCAGTCTGGCCGAGCTTGATATCCAGCGCCAGCGCCACCCGCTGACCCTCGCCGCCCACCAGCCGGCTCCGTGGCCGCGCGAGGGGCTGACGGCCCTGACCCGTCAACTGCTGACCCCGCCGCACGGCACACTGCTGATCGTCCGCCGCCCCAGCGCCGCACCGTACCGGCGTGTGCTGGTCGCCATCGAACTGTCGGCGGACCGTGCGGCGGACTGCCTGCAGCTTGCGCGCCGCTTTGCGCCGGCAGCCGAGCTGACCGTGCTCCATGCCCTGCCCCGGCAGCCGGACGCGGCCGACCAGGCCTGCCCGCCAGACCAGCGCGAAGCCGCGCTCGACCGCCTCGATGCGCTGCTCGACCAGGCCGGCCTGTCCCCGCGACAGGCATTCAAGATTGCCGAATGCGCCCATGCGCCCGAACTGATACTCGACAAGGAACGCGAATTGCTAGCTGATCTACTGGTGATCGGCGGCCGGACCCCGTCCGCGCTGCGACGCCTGTTCTACCGCGGCGTCATGCCACAAGTGCTTGCCCAGGCCGGTTGCGATGTGCTGATCGCACCGGCCCAACCGCGATGACGGGAACACCATGTCGCTGATCCTGATCGTCCTGCTCCCCTTCATCGGCAGCCTGCTGGCTGCCTGCATGCCGTCCAATGCGCGCAATGCCGAAGCCTGGCTGGCCGGCGGCGTCGCCGTGGTCTGCGCCGCACTGGTCATCAGCCTGCAGTCACAGGTCGCCGACGGCGGCGTGGTCCGCCATGCGCTGCCGTGGATCGCCGGGCTCGATTTCTCGCTGCGTCTCGACGGGTATGCGTGGCTGTTCGCGCTGCTGGTCGCGGTCATGGGCGGCCTGGTGGTGCTGTATGCCCGCTATTACATGTCGCCGGACGATCCGGTGCCGCGTTTCTTCTCGTTCTTTCTCGCCTTCATGGGGTCGATGCTCGGCGTGGTGCTGTCCGGCAACCTGATCCAGCTGGTGATGTTCTGGGAGCTGACCAGTCTGGCGTCGTTCATGCTGATCGCCTACTGGAACCACCGTATCGACGCCCGGC
Organism: Microvirgula aerodenitrificans DSM 15089; assembly: GCF_000620105.1. Classification (NCBI taxonomy): domain Bacteria; kingdom Pseudomonadati; phylum Pseudomonadota; class Betaproteobacteria; order Neisseriales; family Aquaspirillaceae; genus Microvirgula; species Microvirgula aerodenitrificans. Next base: position 41,518 of record NZ_JHVK01000005.1, read on the forward strand.
GCGGTGCGCGCATGGCGCTGATCGTCACCGCCACCGGCGGACTGTGCCTGCTGGCCGGCGTGCTGATGCTCGGCCAGGTGGTCGGCAGCTACGATCTCGACCGGGTGCTGGTGGCCGGCGACCGGGTACGCGCCCATGCATGGTATCCGGCGATCCTGGCGCTGATTGCGCTCGGGGCGCTGACCAAGAGCGCGCAGTTCCCGTTCCATTTCTGGCTGCCGCACGCGATGGCGGCGCCGACGCCGGTGTCGGCCTATCTGCACTCGGCAACCATGGTCAAGGCCGGCGTGTTCCTGCTGGCCCGCTTCTGGCCGGTGCTGTCCGGCAGCGAGGAATGGTTCTGGCTGATCGGTGGCGCCGGGCTGTGTTCGCTGGTGCTTGGCGCCTATGCGGCAATGTTCCAGCGCGACATGAAGGGCGTGCTCGCCTATTCGACCATCAGCCATCTCGGTCTGATCACACTGCTGCTGGGCATGAACAGCCCGCTGGCGCTGGTCGCCGCGGTCTTCCATATCGTCAACCACGCCACGTTCAAGGCCTCGCTGTTCATGGCCGCCGGCATTGTCGATCACGAAACCGGCACTCGCGATCTGACCCGGCTCAGCGGCCTGGCCCGGGCGATGCCGATCACGGCGACGCTGGCCATGGTGGCGGCGGCCTCGATGGCCGGTGTCCCGCTGCTGAACGGCTTCCTGTCCAAGGAAATGTTCTTCGCCGAGACGGTTTTCACCGCCCACAGCGGCTGGCTGCCGGTGGCAGCGGTGATTGCCGGCATTTTCAGCGTCGCCTACTCGCTGCGCTTCATTCTGCAGGTGTTCTACGGCCCGGCGCCGCACGATCTGCCGCGCGCGCCGCATGAACCGCCACGCTGGATGCTGGTGCCCAGCGCGCTGCTGGTACTGGCCTGCCTGCTGGTCGGCATCCTGCCGGGTCTGACGGTCGGCCCGTTCCTCGACAACGCGGCACAGGCCATTCTCGGTGTCGACAAGCCGGCATACAGCCTGGCGATCTGGCACGGCTTCAATCTGCCGCTCTTGATGAGCCTGGTTGCACTGGTCGGCGGTGTGCTGCTGTACCTGTGGCTGCAGTGGCGCCAGGCCAGCGGCGGCATTCTGATCTACCGCTTTGACGGCAAGCGCGCGTTTGAATTCGTGATGGCGACCAGCATGTCGGCGGCCGACCACCTGATGCGCTATGTGTCCTCGCGCCGGCTGCAGGTGCAGTTGCTGCTGCTGGTGTGCGCAGCCTTCACCGCCGCGCTGATTCCGCTGTGGCCGCACGGCTTCCGCTTCGGCGACAAGCCGCTGGCCCCGCTGGACCCGGTGTTTGCGCTGCTGTGGCTGAGCGGCGCGGCCTGCGCCGTCGGAGCCGCGCACCAGGCCAAGTACCACCGGCTGGTGGCGCTGATTCTGGCCGGCGGCGCCGGACTGGCGACCTGCCTGACCTTCGCCTGGTTCTCCGCGCCGGATCTGGCACTGACCCAGATCACGGTCGAAGTGGTCACCGTGGTGCTGATCCTGCTCGGCCTGCGCTGGCTGCCGCGCCGCATCGAGCAGCCGGGCCAGGCTGGTGCCGGCAGCGTCATCGCCTACAGCCGCCGGTTGCGCGACTTCGGCATTGCGGCACTGGTCGGCTGCGGCATGGCCGGGCTGACCTTCGCCGTCATGTCGCGAACAGCCATTGAGGGTATCGCGCCATTCTTTATCCGTGAATCGCTGCCGCAGGGCGGCGGGCTGAATGTGGTCAACGTGATTCTGGTCGACTTCCGCGGCTTCGATACCCTGGGCGAGATTACCGTGCTCGGCATCGTGGCGCTGACGGTCTACGCGCTGTTGCGCCGCTTCCGCCCGGCGCCGGAAAGCGTGGCGCCACCACAGCAGCAGCTCGACCAGCCGATGATGGCCGCACCGAATCCGGACGCCGCCCTGCCGGCCGGCTACCTGATGGTGCCGACGGTGCTGGTGCGGCTGATCATGCCGGTCGCGGCGCTGGTGTCGCTGTACTTCCTGCTGCGCGGCCACAACGCCCCCGGTGGCGGCTTTGTCGGCGGGCTGATCCTGTCGACGGCGGTGATCCTGCAGTACATGTTCGGCGGCATTGTCTGGGTCGAGTCGCGCTCGCGGCTGCACCCGCAGTACTGGATCGCCATCGGCCTGCTGGCCGCCGGCAGTGCCGGCATCGGCTCGTGGTTCGCCGCGCGGCCGTTCCTGACCAGCCTGGCCGGGGATCTGCATCTGCCGCTGATCGGTGCGGTGCACCTGTCCAGCGTGCTGCCGTTCGATATCGGCGTCTACATGCTGGTGGTCGGCGCGACCACACTGGTGCTGGTGGCGCTGGCCCACCAGTCGCTGCGTACCCAGCATCGCAAACCGCTGCCCACACAACAGGAAAGGCAGGCCGACTGATGGAAATCGTCTATGCACTCGCCGTCGGCGTTCTGGCCGGCGCCGGCGTCTGGCTGCTGCTGCGGCCGCGCACCTTCCAGGTGATCATGGGGCTGTCGCTGCTGTCCTATGCCGTCAACCTGTTCATTTTCGGCATGGGCCGGCTGACCATCGACCGCGCGCCGATCGTCGACCCGAGCCAGGTCATGGACCCGTCGCGTTATGACGACCCGGTGCCGCAGGCACTGGTGCTGACCGCCATCGTCATCGGCTTCGCCACCACGGCACTGTTCCTGGTGGTGCTGCTGGCCTCGCGCGGCCTGACCGGCACCGACCATGTCGACGGGCGGGAAAGCGGGGGCGACTGGTGAGCGACTGGACTTCCCACCTGCCGGTGCTGCCGGTCATCCTGCCGCTGCTGGCCGGCGCCCTGATGCTGACGCTCGGCGACGCACGCCGCAATACGCGCGCCACCATCGCCGTGCTGTCGACACTGGCGCAACTGGCGGTCGCCGCGGCGCTGCTGGCCGGCGCGGCGGCAGCAGCGCCGATCGCGGTCTATCAGGTCGGCAACTGGGCCGCGCCGTTCGGCATCGTGCTGGTGGTCGACCGGCTGGCCGCGCTGATGCTGGTGCTCAGCGCCGTGCTCGCCCTGGCGACGCTGATCTACTCGCTGGCGCGCTGGGACCGCTCCAGCGTCCACTTCCACCCGCTGTTCCAGTTCCTGCTGATGGGGCTGAACGGCGCATTCATGACCGGCGACCTGTTCAACCTGTTCGTATTCTTCGAAATCCTGCTGGCTGCGTCGTACGGGCTGGCGCTGCACGGTTCCGGGCTGGCGCGGGTCAAGGCCGGCCTGCCTTACGTGGTGGTCAACCTGGTGGCATCACTGATGTTCCTGATCGGCGCCGCGCTGATCTACGGCGTGACCAGCACGCTGAACCTGGCCGATCTGGCGCTGAAAGCACCGCAGCTGGCCGGCGACGAACGGCTGCTGTTCGAGGCTGGCGCGGCCGTGCTCGGCGTGGTGTTCCTGGTCAAGGCCGCCGCCTGGCCGCTGAATTTCTGGCTGCCGGGTGCCTACGGGGCGTCGTGCGCGCCGGTCGCGGCAATGTTCTCGATCATGACCAAGGTCGGCATCTATGCGCTGCTGCGGCTCGGCAGCCTGCTGGGCGCCGATGGCGGCCTGTTTCCGTATACCGGCGACTGGCTGTTCGGCATCGGCCTGCTGACGCTGCTGTACGGCACGGTCGGCGTGCTGGGCGCGCAGCAGATGGAACGGCTGATCGGTTTCTGCGTCATCGTCTCGTCCGGCACGCTGATGGCGGCGATCGGCATCGGCACGCCCGGCACCATTGCGCCAATGCTGTTCTATCTGCTGAGCTCGGTGCTGGCGACCGGCGCCTTTTTCCTGCTGGTCGAGATGGCCGAACGCAGCCGCGCCTTCGGCGCCGACCTGCTGGCCGTGGCCATGGAAGCCTTCGGACTGGAAGACCCGGAGGACAAGCGCCATTCCGACGATGTGGTCGGCGTCGCCATCCCGGCGGCCATGGCCTTTCTCGGCCTGGCTTTCGTGATCTGCACGCTGCTGGTCGCCGGCCTGCCGCCCCTGTCCGGCTTTGTCGCCAAGTTCTCGCTGCTGTCGGCCGCGCTGGCCGGCGCCGCTGACGGCACGACCCCGCTCAGCGCCTGGGCATTGACCGTCGCCGTGCTGCTGTCCGGGCTGGCCGGGGTGATTGCGCTGTGCCGGATGGGCATGCGCATTTTCTGGAGCTCGGCCCGCACCGTGCCGCGCCTGCGGGTGATCGAAGCCGGGCCGGTGGCCGGACTGATCGGCCTGTGCGTGGTAATGGCCATTGCCGCCGGGCCGGTGATGGGCTATCTGGTCGACACTGCCAGCGCGCTGCAGAACCCGCAACGCTATATCGACGCGGTACTGACACCGCAGAACGGAGCACGCTGATGGCCCGCAAACTCGTCTGGCTGCCGCTGGCCGCGGCGCTGCTGCTGCTGTGGCTGATCCTGAACGACAGCCTGTCGCCCGGCCAGATCGTGCTGGGTGCGCTGCTGGCGACGACACTGTCGCTGCTGGTCGCAGCCATGCGGCCGCTGCGGGCGCGGCTGCGGCGGCCGGTGGTCGCACTGTCGCTGCTCGGCCATGTGCTGGTCGACATCGCCCGCTCCAATCTGGCCGTGACCGGCATCATCCTCGGCCCGCCCGAGCGGCGCGCGCACTCGGGCTTCATGCGCATCCCGCTCGACCTGCACGATCCGCACGGCCTGGCCGTGCTGTCGATCATCGTCACCGCCACCCCCGGCACGGTCTGGTCCGGCCTCGACCCCGACAGCCACACGCTGACGCTGCACGTGCTTGAGCTGCACGACGAGGCACACTGGATCGAGACCATCAAACAGCGCTACGAGCGACCGCTGATGGAGATTTTCGAATGAACATGCTGCTGACCCTGGCGGTGAACTTCGCCCTGCTCTGCTTCGTGCTCGCCATGTGCTGCGCCGCCTGGCGCATGCTGAAGGGCCCCGGCGCCAAGAACCGCATCCTGGCACTCGACGCGCTGTATATCAGCGGGATGCTGACCGTGCTGACGCTCGGCGTGCGTTCCGGCGCGGCGGTGTATTTCGACATCGCGCTGCTGATCGCCCTGTTCGGCTTTGTCGGCACCTGCGCCATGGCCAAGTTCCTGCTGCGCGGCGAGGTGATCGAGCCATGAACCAGCTTCCACTGTGGGCCGCGATCCCGGTCGTGCTGTTGCTGTGCGCCGGCGGTGTGCTGACCCTGATCGGCGCGATCGGCCTGTTGCGTCTGCCGCACTTCTACGCACGCATGCACGGCCCGGCGCTCGGCAATACGCTGGGTGCGGCCTGCGTGCTGCTGGCGTCGATCCTGGCGTTTTCGGTGCTCGGCCAGCGCATGGTGGTACAGGAAGTCCTGATCAGCGTATTCCTGCTGATGACCTCGCCGGTCACGGCCATGCTGCTGATGCGTGCCGCCCTGTTCGAGGATGGCCGGGACAAGACCGACTGAGCGACGACAGAAATCCGAACGGAATCAGTCCGTTCGGGTCTTTCCACCGATAAAGATGTAATTTTTATATTGCTTTTGATGCGGACAAAAAGATAAGCTTCATTCCACATACCAGTTCATCCCCTTCAAGGAGCCCGCGTCATGAGTGAAGTGCTTATCGATGTCCGTCAGATCCCGCCGCGCGACCGTCACCCGCTGATCTTCGGCACGTTCGACAGCCTGCAAACCGGCCAGTCGCTGCTGCTGTGCAATGACCACGACCCGAAGCCGCTGCACTACCAGTTCATGGCCGAGTACGCCGGGCAGTTCGACTGGCAATATCTGGAACAGGGCCCGGACGAATGGCGCGTGCGCATCAGCCGCGTCCAGGCGGCCTGATCACGCCATGCCCATGACCACACTGTATGACCAGGCACCGCGCATCACCATGCGCGACCCGCTCGCCGACTTTCTCGGCGCAACCGACGACGGCCTGCTGACCTATCGCTATCTGGACGCGGTCCGGCTGGCCGGCCATTCGTGTCCGACCGTGGCGTCGGCCTTCCTGATGACCCGGGCAGCACTGGCCGCACTGTACCCGGACAGCGTGCCGGAGCGCGGCGCGCTGCATGCCGCGCTGTCGGCCGCGCAGACCGACGGGGTGTGCGGCGTGATCGCCAGTGTGGTCACGCTGCTGACCGGTGCCACCGGCGACGGCGGATTCAAGGGCATCGGCGGACGTTTCGACCGGCGCCAGTCGCTGCACTTCGGCACCGGGGCGGCGGACACCCTGCAACTGCGTCGCACCGATACCGGTGCCGCGGTCGGCGTCAGCGCCCGGCTCGACCGGGTGCCGGCCGCACCGGACGGCAGCGCGCTGATGCAGCGCGCCCTGTCAGACACGGCCTCGCCGGCCGAACTGGCCGCCTTCCGCCGCAGCTGGCAGGACCGCGTCCGCCGCCTGCTGCTGGAACACGCCGATGACCCGGCGGTCTTTGTCGTGCGCCCGCTGGACACGCCGGCATGAAGCGCCACCCGCTGCTGCAGTCGCTGTCGCGCGAGCACCAGCCGGCGCTGTCGCTGGCCGTGCGCCTGAAACGCGCCGATGCCGGCCAGGCCGTCAGCGTGTTCGCGCAACTCGACCAGCCGGCACTGCTGACCCATTTCGAGGAAGAAGAGCGCGACTGGCTGCCACTGCTGCTGGCCGACGACGAACGGCCGCTGCGCGAGCGGACACTGACCGAACACCGCCAGCTGCGCGCGCAGCTGGCGGCAATCAGTAACGGCGACAGCGCGCGAATCGCCGACTTCGCCGCGGCGCTGGAAGCCCACGTCCGTTTCGAGGAACGCGAACTGTTTCCGCTTATCGAGCGTCACCTGCCCGGATAAGCCCCTGCCCGTCGGCGCCGATGCGGTCGCTGACGAAATCCAGAAAGCAGGCGATCCGTGCCGCCAGCTGGGTATTGCGGTAATAGACGGCGTGGATCGGCTGACGCACGTCCAGGGTGATCTCTGCCAGTACCGGCAGCAGCGTCCCTGCCTGGCGGTCGGCACCGGTCATGAAATCCGACAGGCAGGCGATACCCTCGCCGGCCAGCGCCAGCTGGCGCAGGGTTTCCCCGCTGGACGCAGCCAGTGTCGGCCGGACATGCAGCAAGCCGCCATCCGCGTCGCGCACCGGCCAGTCATTCAGCGAGTCCGGCCGGGTAAAGCCCAGCAGCGCATGACGGTCAAGGTCGGCGACCGTGGCCGGCCGGCCCTGCACGGCAAGATACGCCGGGCTGGCCAGCAGCTGCAGCCGGCTGCTGCCGAGCGCGCGTGCATGCAGGGTCGAGTCGCGCAGCGGCCCGATGCGGATGGCCACGTCAGTGCGCTGTTCAAGCAGGTCGATGACCTGCTCGCTGCTGTGCAGTTCCAGCGCAATCTGCGGATACAGGCGACGAAAGTCGCCAACCAGCGGCACCAGCACGTGCAGCATGAATGGCGACGCCGCATCGACTCGCAGGCGGCCGGCCGGCGTCTGCCGGCGCAGCGCCATCTGGTCTTCGGCATTGTCGACCGCGGCCAGGATCTGGCGTGCATGGAGCAGAAACGCTTCTCCCTCTTCGGTCAGCGCCAGCCGGCGCGTAGTCCGCTGCAGCAGCGTGGTATCCAGCTTGGCCTCCAGCCGTCCCAGCGAACGACTGACACCGGACACGGTCAGCCCGAGCTGGGCCGCCGCCGCGGTAATCGAGCCGTGGTCGACCACGGCGACAAAGGCCTGCACTTCTTCCAGGGTCAGGTTCATTGTTGATTTTCAGTCAATTATCTTGCGAGGATAACGGGCTTAATCTGCAAATGTAAATCAGGGACACTGCGCGGCATTCCAACCCGGAGTCCCGTCATGCCCATCGCCCTGCTGGCGCTGACCCTCAGCGCCTTTGCCATCGGAACGACCGAATTCGTTATCGTCGGCCTGATTCCCACCATTGCCACCGACCTCGGCGTCGACCTGCCGTCCGCCGGCCTGCTGGTCAGCCTGTACGCACTGGGGGTCGCCGTCGGCGCCCCCGTGCTGACCGCACTCAGCGGCAAATGGCCGCGCAAGACCCTGCTGCTGTCACTGATGGCGCTGTTCACCGTCGGCAACCTGCTGGCCTGGCAGGCGCCCGGCTACGAGTCGCTGATCGTGGCCCGCGTGCTGACCGGTCTGGCCCACGGCGTGTTCTTCTCCATCGGCTCGACGCTCGCCACCGGGCTGGTGCCGAAGGAAAAGGCCGCCGGTGCCATCGCCATCCTGTTTACCGGCCTGACCGTGGCCCTGGTGACCGGCGTGCCGCTCGGCACGTTCATCGGTCAGCACTTCGGCTGGCGCAACACCTTCCTGCTGGTGTCCGCACTCGGCGCCATCGCCTTCCTCGGCAGCCTGGCCTTCGTGCCGTCCGGCCTGCGTCACACCCGCCCGGCCTCGCTGGCCGAACAGCTCCGGGTGCTGGCCAGGCCCCGTCTGCTGCTGGTCTATGCCATGACGGCCGTCGGTTACGGTGGCACGTTCACGGCCTTCACCTTCCTGGCGCCGATTCTGCGCGAGGTGTCCGGCTTCAGCGCCGATGCCGTCAGTCTGGTGCTGCTGGTCTATGGTGTGTCGGTGGCCTTCGGCAATCTGTACGGCGGCCGGCTGGCCGACCGCATCGGCCCGGTACCGGCCCTGAAACGCATTTTCCTGGTCCTGGCGCTGGTGCTGTTTGCGCTGACCTTCACCGCCGGCAGCAAGGTGCTGGTGCTGCTGACCGTGCTGGCCTGGGGGGCTGTCGCCTTCGGCAATGTGCCGGGCCTGCAGCTGTACGTGGTACGCCAGGCCGAACGCGAAGCCCCGCGTGCGCTGGATGTCGCCTCCGGGCTGAATATCGCCGCCTTCAATCTCGGCATCGCCGGCGGCGCCTGGGGCGGCGGGCTGGTGGTCGCGCATCTCGGCATCATGCAGACGCCGTGGATCGGGGCGCTGGTGGTGCTCGGCGCGCTCGGGCTGACCGCACTCAGCGGCCATCTTGATCGCAGGACCGTCGCCGCGGCAGATGGCGAGGCCGCGCTGGCCACCGCCTGCGCCGACTGATTTTCCCTTCAACACCCTAACGACAAGGCAGATCCATCATGAACATGCCCGCCATCGGCCTCGGCACTTTCCGCCTGCAGGGCCAGACCGTCATCGACTCGGTGCGTACCGGCCTCGAACTCGGCTACCGCCATATCGACACCGCGCAGATCTACGGCAATGAGGCCGAAGTCGGCCAGGCCATTGCCGACAGCGGCCTCGACCGCGGCTCGTTGTTCGTCACCACCAAGATCTGGACCGAAAACCTGTCTGCCGTCGCGCTGGCGCCGAGTCTGGAAGCCTCGCTGACCAGGCTGCAGCTGGACCAGGTCGACCTGACACTGATCCACTGGCCATCGCCCGGCGACGCGATCCCGCTGGCCGAATCGCTGACCGCGCTGGCCGAAGCAAAGGCACGCGGGCTGACCCGGCATATCGGCGTTTCCAACTTCACCCTCGCCCAGCTGCAGCAGGCCATCGACCTCGTCGGCGCCGACCGGATCGCCAGTGTGCAGATCGAGATGCATCCGTTCCTGCAGAACCGCCGCGTGGCGCGCCTGGCCGGCGAGAACGGCATCCCGGTCACCGCCTACATGCCGCTGGCTTACGGCAAGGTCATGCACGACCCGGTGCTGCAGCGGCTGGCCGTGCAGCACGACACCAGCCCGGCGCAGGTCGCGCTGTCGTGGTTGCTGCAGCAGGGTTTTGCCGTGATTCCGTCCTCGACCCGGCGCGAACATCTGCAGGCCAATCTGCAGGCGGCACGGGTCCGCCTGTCGGCGGCGGACAGCGCCGCCATCGCCGCCCTGGAGCGGGGCGAACGACTGGTCAACCCCGATTTTGCGCCGCAATGGGACCCGGACGCCTGAATCTGCCGCGGTTTTGCCCACTGCCCGCCACATGGTAAGGTTTCCCGCCCGGTGATCGCGGGACCGGCCGGTCCGTCGCGCGATCCCTGTACAAGGAGGCGAAACGGAAAGTGACGAGCATGAATTGGGAAGTGTGGATGAACGAGCCATGGGCACAGTGCGTGGCCGGGCTGCTGGTATTGTCGCTGGTCGCACTGGTGGCGCAGTTCCTGGTCGAACGGGTGCTGGTTCGTGCCGTGCATGTCATGACCCGGCGCAGCGTCTGGGAATGGGACGACATCCTGTTCGAACAGCGCGTGCTGCACCGGCTGGCGCAGGCCACCCCGTCGCTGGTGGTGCAGTTCGGCCTGCGCTTCGTGCCGGCGCTGCCGGCCGGGCTGGAAATGGTGCTGCTGAACGTGGCACTGGCAACCACCGGCCTGTTCTGCCTGCTGGCGGTCAGCGCGCTGCTTAACGGGGTGCAGGAGATCTATGCCCGTACCGAGCATGCACGCACGCGCTCGATCAAGGGCTTCGTGCAACTGGCCAAGATCGCCGTATTCACACTGGGCGGGATCTTTATCGTGTCGACGCTGATCGACCGCTCGCCACTGATCCTGCTGTCCGGCCTCGGTGCGATGTCGGCAGTGCTGCTGCTGGTGTTCAAGGACACCATCCTGTCACTGGTTGCCAGCGTGCAGTTGAGCACCAACGACATGCTCAGCGTCGGTGACTGGATCGAGATGCCCCAGGTCGGTGCCGACGGCAGCGTGGTCGATATCGCGCTGCATACGGTCAAGGTGCAGAACTGGGACATGACCATCACCACCATCCCGACCTGGCGGCTGATCTCGGAGAGCTTCCGCAACTGGCGCGGCATGCAGCAGTCGGGCGGGCGCCGCATCAAGCGCACGCTGCGGCTTGATGCCGGCGGCGTGCGCTTCCTCGACGAGACAGATCTGGCGCGGCTGCGCGACATCCGCCTGCTGGCGCCATATCTGGACGGCAAGAGCGAGGAGCTGGCCCGCAGCAACAGCGCGCTGGGCCATGCGGTCCCGCCGGCCAATCTGCGCCGGCTGACCAATATCGGCACCTTCCGCGCCTATGCCCAGGCCTATCTCGACGCCCATCCGGACATCCACCACGACATGACCTGCATGGTGCGGCTGCAGGAGCCGCAGCCGGAAGGCATCCCGATCGAGGTGTACTGCTTTACCGCAACCACGGTCTGGGCGCAGTACGAGCGCATCCAGGGCGATGTGTTCGATCACCTGCTTGCCATCCTGCCGGAGTTCGGCCTGTCGGTGTACCAGAGCCCGAGCGGCAATGACCTGCGGGCGGCCTTGCGCCCTTCTTCTCATGCCGGAACGGCATCGTCCCGGCCCGCGTAGCGGCAGCCGCCGCAGCCGGTCGCGTGCCCGCATTGCGCCACACCGGCAATTTGCCGATAATTAAGCGGCAAATTGCCGATTGGCCATTCCGGCCAGCGGTGGCGCCAATGCACCAGGAGGGCACGACATGACCCAGGCCATCTTTGCACCGACCCCGGACCGGACCGCCTGCGGCGGCCACTTCGAGCGACTGTCGGTCCTGCTGGGCCAGCCGGTGGATACCGATCTGGCGCTGGCCGGCATGGTCAGCGCCGGGGTGTCGCCGGGCGTGATCGACAATCTGGTCCGCTCCGGACTGACCCGCAAGGAGCTGGATTTCGTCATCAACCCGCGTACGCTGACCCACCGGCTGGCCCGGCACGAGTCGCTGACGCGCGAGGAATCCGAGCGTGCGGTGCGGGTGGCCAGCCTGCTGGCGCTGGCCGAGCAGGTATTCGGCGACCGCCATCTGGCCACCGACTGGATGCGCAAGCCGCTGCGACGTTTCGACGAGCAGTCACCGCTGGAGATCTCCCGCACCGAGCAGGGTGCGCGGCTGGCCGAAACCGCGCTGATCCAGATCGACGAAGGCTACTTCGCATGAGGCTGTGGCGGATCAGCCGCCATGCCGACCTGCGCGGTCAGGGCGGGCTGCGCGCCGGGGGGCGCTGGCACTCGCCCGGCCGGCCGGTCGTCTACCTGGCCGACCATTCCGCGTCGGCCATGCTGGAGATGCTGGTGCATCTGGAACTGGACGTCTTCCCGCGCCACTACCCGTTGCTGCAGATCGACATCCCGGAACCGGCATCCCTGTTGCATGCCGACATCAGTGCCCTGCCCGACGACTGGCGCGAACAGCCGCAGCTGACCCGCCGGATCGGCGACGCCTGGCTGGAGCAGGCGCCGTCCGCGCTGCTGCAGGTACCGAGCGCACTGACGGTGGACGGCAGCAACTATTTGCTGAACCCGGCCCACCCGGCCGCCAGCGCCTGCCGGATCGTGTCGGTGCAGGCCCCGCCGCTGGACCCGCGCCTGTCGCCTCGCCGCTGACAACTGTTCCTGCCACCCTGCCCGCCCATGCGGCGCTGCGGTAAACTGCGCCCACCATGCCGATATCCGTACACCCGTCCCGCAGCGAATTCCTGTCCGCCCATGGCCTGCGTCATCACATCCGCCGCTGGGGCACACCCGGCGCGCCGCGACTGTTCCTGCTGCATGGCTGGATGGACCATTCGGCCACCTTCCAGTTCATGGTCGACGCGCTGGCGCACGACTGGGACATCATTGCACCGGACTGGCGCGGTTTTGGCGCCTCCCAGCACAATACCGGCAGCTATTTCGCCGCTGATTACCTGGCCGACCTCGACGCGATCCTCGAACACTACTCCCCGCAGGCTCCAGTGCGACTGGTCGGCCACAGCATGGGCGGCATGGTGGCCAGCCTGTATGCCGGCATCCGGCCCGAACGCGTGGCGGCGCTGGTCTCGATCGAAGGCTTCGGCCTGCCGGCGACCTCACCCGACGAAGCGCCGGCCCGCTATGCGCGCTGGCTGGCGCAGAAACGTTCAGGCATGCGCTTCGGCCCGATCGGCGACCTGCAGGCACTGGTGGCCAAGATGCTGAAACGCCAGCCCTTCCTGCGCCCGGACCGCGCCGCCTGGCTGGCCGGGCACTGGACCGAAACCGGCGACGATGGCGAGCTGCGCTATCGCGCCGACCCGAAGCACAAGATGGTCAACCCGGTGCTGTACCGGCTGGAAGAAGCCAGGGCCTGCTGGCGCCATATCACCTGCCCGGTGCTGTGGCTGGCCGGCGACTCGCCGGAGCCGAACAGCCTGACCTTCAATATTCTGGAACTGATGCGCGAGCGCCGCGACGGCTTCGCCGACCTGCGCGAAGCCAGCATCGCCAACGCCGGTCACATGGTCCAGCAGGACCAGCCCGAGGCGGTTGCGGCAGCGGTGGAGGCGTTTCTGCTGGAAACCACGGCATACGGCAAGGCAGGCTGAAGCATCGGCGCAAGTCCCGGGCACGCCTGCCGGTTTTCGCGCGCATGCCACAACCGCAGAACGTAGGGGATGGGTGCCTGGATTTCATGCCGCATTTCGCAGTGCCCGACGAAAATCCTGCGGACTTCACGCGGTTCGAGTTCCTCAAGCCTTTCACCCACGCGCGGGTTGGTCAGCAAGCTGACTGGCACAAGGCCGGCCCTTACAGGAACCGGTCCAGCAGCTTGCGGCTGGTCTTGTCCAGCGCGTTCATGTCGCGGACCAGATAGTGGATGCCGTTGTTGTCGGTAATCAGCAGATTCGGCGGTGCCAGGCGACGGATGTCTTCCTCGCCCTTCAGCACGAAGGCGGTTTCGCCGCGGTCGGTATCGACATACCACACGCACGGGCAGGCAAACCCGGACACCGCGCTCAGACGCCGGATCTCCGGCATGAACTCGCGCCCGGCCAGTTCTTCCTCGATCAGCGCGCGCGGGGCGGCCGGCAGCGCGGATGGCCGCGAGATCCAGACCAGTTCCTTGCCGTCATGGCTGAGCAGTGACAGGCCGTCGTCGGGCGCGGCAATCGGGAACGCGCGCACCGGGACGACATTCTCGTGCACCGTGCCGTCGGCAGTGGTCAGCACCAGGCGGCCGAAGGCGTTGCGGTCGAGGCTGAAATCGGTTTCGGTCATCGGTGTCTTTCTCAATCGTCCACGGTTTCCGACAGCGCGCCTTCCGACACGCCCTCGGCTTCCACCTGGCGCTGTTGCGCCTGGTACAGGCGGTAGTACGCCCCTTCGCGGGCGATCAGTTCCTCGTGCCCGCCCACTTCGACGATCTCGCCCTTGTCCATCACCACCAGCCGGCTGGCACGACGCAGCGTGGACAGGCGGTGGGCAATGGCAATGGTGGTGCGGCCGCGCACCAGGTTGTCGAGCGCCTTCTGGATTTCCTTCTCGGTTTCGGTATCGACCGATGCCGTCGCCTCGTCGAGAATCAGGATGCTCGGGTTGATCAGCAGCGCACGGGCAATCGAGATGCGCTGGCGCTCGCCACCGGACAGGGCCTGGCCGCGTTCGCCGACCAGCGAATCGTAGCCGTGCGGCAGGCGCAGGATGAATTCGTGGGCATGGGCGGCACGGGCGGCGGCGACGATTTCCTCGCGGGTCGCATCCGGCTTGCCATAAGCGATGTTGTCGGCAATCGTGCCGAAGAACAGGAACGGCTCCTGCAGCACCAGACCGATATTGCGGCGGAAGTCGGCCACCCGCAGCGAGCGGATATCCTCGCCATCGACCAGGATGGCACCATCGGCCACGTCATAGAAACGGCAGATCAGGTTGACCAGCGTGCTCTTGCCGGAACCGCTGTGGCCGACCAGACCGATCATCTCGCCCGGCTGGATGGTCAGATTCAGGTTGCGGATCACCGAGCGGCTGCCGTAGCGGAAGCCGACGTCGCGCAGCTCGATCTTGCCGCTGACATTGCCGACCGACACCGGGTGGCTCGCCTCCGGCACGCTGGATACATGGTCGAGGATGTCGAAGATGCGCTTGGCGCCAGCGGCAGCCTTCTGCGTCACCGACACGATGCGGCTCATCGAATCCAGCCGGGTGTAGAAGCGGCTGATATAGGTCAGGAACGCGGTCAGCACACCGACGGTGATCTGGTCATGCGACACCAGCCAGATGCCGAATGCCCACACCACCAGCAGGCCGATTTCGGTCAGCAGGGTCACGGTCGGCGAGAACAGCGACCAGACCTTGTTGACCCGGTCGTTGACGGTCAGATAGTGACGGTTGGCTTCGCGGAAGCGCCTGGTTTCCCGTTTCTCCTGGGCAAAGGCCTTGACCACGCGGATGCCGGGAATGGTATCGGCCAGCACATTGGTCACTTCGGACCAGATGCGGTCGATCTTCTCGAAGCCGTGGCGCAGGCGGTCGCGGACCAGATGGATCATCCAGGCGATGAAGGGCAACGGCAGCAGCGTGACCAGTGCCAGCCACGGATTGATCGAGAACAGGATCGCCGCCGTCATGATGATCATCAGCACGTCGGTGGCGAAATCCATCAGGTGCAGCGACAGGAAGATGCAGATGCGGTCGCTTTCCGAGCCGATGCGCGCCATCAGGTCGCCGGTGCGCTTGCCACCAAAATACTGCAGTGACAATTTCAGCAGGTGTTCGTAGGTCGAGGTGCGCAGGTCCGCGCCAATGCGTTCACTGACCAGCGCCAGGATATAGGTTCGCCCCCAGCCCAGTACCCAGGCGAACAGCGCCGAACCGAACAGGCCGAGCAGGTACAGCTTGACCAGCCCGGTGTCGATCGGCGTACCGTTCTGGTACGGGATCAGCACCTTGTCCATCAGCGGCATGGTCAGGTATGGCGCGACCAGCGTTGCTGCCGTCGACAGCAGCGTCAGCACGAAGGCGGTCAGCAGCCGGCCGCGGTACGGGCGGGCAAAGCGCCACAGCCGGAACAGCGTCCAGGTGGTCGGCGGCGTGCCGGTCTCGCCGCTGCAGTGCGGGCAGTCGGCATCCGCCGACGCCAGTGTCGCATTGCAGTTCGGGCAGACGGCGCTGACTGCAAGTTCGGCAGCCGGCAGGCCGGCCAGATAACGGTCGCGGTGCAGCGTGAACTGGTCAACCAGCCGCAGCGCGGCCGGGTTCAGTCCCAGCGTGAAGCGCCAGTCGGCCAGGCGGGACTCGCCGTCGACCAGCTCGATCGCGCCGACGCCGGCATGGTCGCTCAGGCGCAGGGCCAGGCCCTCGCGATAGCCCCAGATCTTCCAGCTCTTGCTGTCCGGCGCTCGCGCCAGCAGGCGGCGATCGGTCACGATCACCATGCCCGGCTGGAAATGCAGTCGCCGGTCCAGATCGACTTCCAGCCACGCCAGCACGGTTTCTCCGACCGACAGGCTGGATTGCACTTCATGTTGCCATTCGTCGGGCAGCGTGCTGCGGGAGTGGACGTTTGCTACGGATAAATGATTTGTCATTAGCTGATTTCTGGCGAGAAGGGCAACGGGCCCGACCGTGGTGAAGCTGCCTGTCCGGGAGACGATGACTGCACGCAGAAGAACGGACCGTTCACGTGCAATTCATTTCAATTCATTACACACCATTACATTCAATCGACTTCACAATCGCTGCAATGCGCTTGCGAGAATTGAAATAGTTTGTAATGAATTGTGCGTCACCGGCCATTCAGATTCCGCAGACGGTTTCACAACAAGGATTTAGCGCATCCGGACCGCGATGAAACTTGAATCCGCCTAGAGTTTAATTGCTGGAGAAGCAAGTGTATAGTACCTCCCGTTCCTACTCGGAGCTTCCAATGCCTCGCTGCCAGACCCCGCCCACCGGTGCGCCCCGCCCTGTCACCGGTCGTCGGCGATACGGCCACAGGTTTAAATGAAAGATTCAAAGTCAGGACTTGCTTGTTTCCATCTCGAACTCATTTACCCCTCACTTGAATAGCATTCTGATCAACGATTAATAATCGGATACAAATTGATCCAATCAGAAACATTTCAGGTACGGAAACCTACGGCATTATTTGGAACATGAAAAAGAAAGACATTGAAATTCTCCGCGTCATCTCCCTGCGCGGACCGAACATGTGGACCTACCGCCCGGTACTCGAGGCCTGGGTCGATATCGGCGAACTGGAAGAATGCCCGTCCAACACCCTGCCCGGCTTCTACGAGCGCCTGTCGAGCTGGCTGCCGTCGCTGATCGAGCACCGCTGCAGCTACGGCGAACGCGGCGGTTTTCTGCGCCGGGTCGAAGAAGGCACCTGGCCGGGCCATATCCTCGAACATGTCACGCTTGAACTGCAGAACCTGGCCGGCATGCCCGGCGGTTTCGGCAAGGCACGCGAAACCCCGATCCGCGGCGTGTACAAGGTCGTGGTCCGCGCCTGGCACGAAGATGTCACCCGCGCCGCCCTGTACGCCGCGCGCGATCTGGTCATGGCCGCCATCGAAGACCGCCCGTTCGATGTCGCCGCCGTGGTCGACACGCTGCGCGACCTGGTCGACGACCATTGCCTCGGCCCGAGCACGGCCTGCATCGTCGATGCCGCCGACGACCGCGATATCCCGTATTTCCGCCTGAACACCGGCAACCTGGTCCAGCTCGGCTATGGCGCACGCCAGCGCCGGATCTGGACCGCCGAGACCGACCGCACCAGCGCCATCGCCGAAAGCATTTCGCGCGACAAGGACCTGACCAAGACCCTGCTCGAAGCCTGTGGCGTACCGGTCCCGGAAGGTCGCTACGTGCGCAGCCCGGAAGACGCGTGGGAAGCCGCCGAGGAAATCGGCGTGCCGGTGGTGGTCAAGCCGTATGACGGCAACCACGGCCGCGGCGTGTTCACCAACCTGAACACCCGCGAAGAAGTCGAAGCCGCGTACAAGGTCGCCATCGACGAAGGCAGCGGCGTGATCGTCGAACGCTTTGTCGAAGGTCTGGAGCACCGCCTGCTGGTAGTCGGTGGCAAGCTGGTCGCCGCCGCCCGCGGCGAAGAAGCCTGGGTGGTCGGCAACGGCCGCGAAACCGTGCGCGAGCTGATCGACAGCCAGTTGAACAGCGATCCGCGCCGCGGCCGCACCGAAGACCATCCGCTGAACACCGTGCGCCTCGACACCGCCGCCCGTCTCGACCTCAAGCGTCAGGGCTTCGAACCGGATTCGGTCGTGCCCGCCGGGGTCGACGTGCTGATCCAGCGCAACGGCAACGTCGCCTTCGACGTAACCGACATCGTCCACCCGGAAGTCGCCGCCGCCGTGTCGCTGGCCGCGCGCACCGTGGGTCTGGACATCGCCGGCGTCGACCTGGTCACCCGTGACATCACCCGCCCGCTGGAAGAACAGCGCGGCGCCATCGTCGAAGTCAACGCCGGCCCGGGCCTGCTGATGCACCTGCGCCCGGCCGACGGCACCCCGCGCCCGGTCGGCCGCGCCATCGCCGCCCATCTGTTCCCGGAAGGCGAAGACGGCCGTATCCCGATCGTCGGCATCACCGGCAGCAACGGCAAGACCGTGGTCGCCCGCCTGGTCGCCCGTCTGCTGCGCCTCAGCGGCGCCCACGTCGGCCTGGCCTGCAGCGACGGCCTGTTCCTCGACCGTCGCCAGGTGGAAACCCGCGACAGCGCAAACTGGGACGCCGCCCGCCGCATTCTGATGAACCGTGCGGTCGATGCCGCCGTGTTCGAGAACGACAGCGGCGCGCTGCTGAACGACGGCCTCGCCTACGACCGCTGCCAGGTCGGCATCATCACCAATATCGACAACCCGGATCACCTTGGCGACAACCATATCGATACTGCGGATCGCATGTTCAACGTGCTGCGCACCCAGATCGACGTGGTACTGCCGACCGGCGCCGCCATCCTCAATGCCCGCGACACGGACGTGGCCGAGATGGCTGCGCTGTGCGACGGCGAAGTGATCTACTTCGCCCTCGACGCCGACCTGCCGGTGGTGCAGGAACATCTGGCTGCCGGCAAGCGTGCCGTCGTGGTCCGCGACGAACAGGTCGTGCTGGCCACCGGCAGCGATGAAATCGTGCTGGCCCAGGTTGACGACTTCCCGCTGACCCGTGGCGGCCGCGTCGCCTTCCAGACCGAAAACGTGCTGGCCGCCATTGCCGCCGCGTGGTCGATGGGCCTGTCGACCGACCTGATTCGCGCCGGCATCGTCACCTTCGAGCCGGACCGTCACGATGCCACCGGCCGCTTCTCGGTATTCGAGAGCCAGGGTTCGACCGTGATCGTCGACGACGCCCACAATCCGGCCGCGCTGCAGGCGCTGGTCGATGCGCTCGGCCGCTTCCCGTGCAGCCATCGCACCGTCGTCTACGGCGGCGGCGTCGACCGCCGCGACGAAGATCTGGTCCGCCAGGGCGAAATCCTTGGCGCCGCCTTCGACCGCATCGTGCTGACCGACGACGCCACCGTATCGTCGCAGCGCCCGGCAGGCGCCGCCCGCGCCCTGCTGCGCCAGGGGCTGGCACAGGCGATCCGCGCCAGCGACATCCGCGAGGAAAGCGATGCGACGCGCGCCGTCGACGATGCCCTGGCCGCCCTGTCGGCCGGCGAATGCCTGATCATCCAGTGCGGCGAGGGGAATCCCCGGCCCGTACTCAACGCTGTCCGCCAGTGGGCTGGCCAGCAAACCCCGAACAACCGCTAAGCCCTACCGGACAGGACGCATCTCAAAATGGAAGTCTCCCGTATCCGCGCTCTGCGCGGCCCGAACCTGTGGAGCCGGTACACGGCGATCGAAGCCATCGTCGCCTGCACCGACACCGAACGCACGCTGGCCGGGATGGCCGGGTTCGAAGACCGGTTGCGCGGGCTGTTCCCGGAACTCGGCGCCCTGAAGACCCTGCGCCACGATGAAACCGTGTCGATGGCCCATGCACTGGAAGCCGTCGCCCTGGCGCTGCAGGCACGCGCCGGCTGTCCGGTCAGCTTCAGCCGCACCACGGCAACGCTGGAAGCCGGCATCTACCAGGTCGTGGTCGAATACACCGAGGAAGAAGTCGGCCGGCTGGCCTTCGAGCAGGCCGAAGCGCTGCTGAAGGCCGCCGACGCCGGCCAGCCGTTCGACGTGCAGGCCGCCCTGGCTGCCCTGCGCGATCTGGACGAGGATGTCCGGCTCGGACCGAGCACCGGCAATATCGTCGACGCCGCCGTTGCCCACGGCATTCCGTTCCGCCGCCTGACCAAGGGCAGCCTGGTCCAGTTCGGCTGGGGCAGCAAGCAACGCCGCATCCAGGCCGCCGAAGTCGACAGCACCAGCGCCATCGCCGAGGCGATCGCCCAGGACAAGGAACTGACCAAGGTGCTGCTGCACGCCGCCGGCGTGCCGGTGCCGAACGGCCGCACCGTGACCGATGTCGACGACTGCTGGGCCGCCGTGCAGGAAATCGGCGGCGCGGTGGTGATCAAGCCGCAGGACGGCAATCAGGGCAAGGGCGTTGCGGTCAATATCTCGACCCACGACCAGGTGCTGGCCGCCTACGCGGCAGCGTCGGAAATCAGCAGCCATGTGCTGGTTGAACGCTTTATTCCCGGCCATGACTACCGCCTGCTGGTGGTTGGCGACCAGCTGGTTGCCGCCGCGCGGCGCGAACCGCCGCAAGTGGTCGGTGATGGCGCCCTGACGGTGCGCGAGCTGATCGACGTGGTCAACCTCGACCCGCGTCGCGGCAGCGGCCACTCGACCTCACTGACCCGCATCCGCCTCGACGACATCGCCCTGGCCACCCTGCAGACCCAGGGCCTGGACGCCGACAGCGTGCCGGCCCGCGGCCAGCGCGTCGTGTTGCGCAACAATGCCAACCTGTCCACCGGCGGCAGCGCCACCGATGTGACCGACGACGTCCACCCGGAACTGGCGGCGCGCGCCATCGCGGCAGCGCGAACCATCGGCCTCGACATTGCCGGCGTCGACGTGGTCTGCGACAGCGTGCTGCGTCCGCTGGAAGAACAGGGCGGCGGCATTGTCGAAGTCAACGCCGCCCCCGGCCTGCGCATGCATATCCAGCCGTCGTTCGGCAAGGGCCGCGATGTCGGCGAAGCGGTGATCTCGTCGATGTTCGCCCCCGGCGACAACGGCCGCATCCCGGTCATCGCCGTCTCCGGCACCAATGGCAAGACCACCACCGTGCGCCTGTCCGCCCACCTGCTGGCGCAGACCGGCAAGCGCGTCGCCATGACCAATACTGACGGCGTCTACATCAACGGCCGTCGCACCGATACCGGCGACTGCAGCGGTCCGCGCAGTGCGCGCAATGTGCTGTTCCACCCGGACGTCGACGCTGCCGTGTTCGAGACCGCGCGTGGCGGCCTGCTGCGCGAAGGGCTCGGTTTCGATGTCTGTGACGTCGCCATCGTCACCAACGTCGGCATGGGCGATCACCTCGGCCTGAACTACATTTCGACGCTGGAAGACCTGGCGGTGCTGAAGAGCATCATCGTGCGCAATGTATCGACCACCGGCATGGCCGTGCTGAATGCAGCCGATCCACTGGTGGCACACATGGCCGACGCCTGCCCGGGCCAGGTCACCTACTTCGCCATCGACCCGACCCTGCCGGTCATGGTGTCGCACCGCGCCCAGGGCAAGCGCGTGATCTACGTCGACGGCGGTGACATCGTCGCCGCACAGGGCAGCAGCGAAGTCCGCCTTGCCCTGGCCGACATCCCGCTGACCGCCGGCGGCCGGATCGGCTTCCAGGTCGAAAACACCCTGGCCTGCGTCGCTGGCGCCTGGGCACTCGGCACCGACTGGAACACCATCCGTGCCGGCCTGCGCTCCTTCGTCAGCGATGCCGACACCGCGCCGGGCCGCTTCAACCTGTTCGAGTACAACGGCGCCACCCTGATCGCCGACTACGGTCACAACCCGGACGCGATCCTGGCCCTGACCCGCGCGATCGAAACCATGCCGGCCAAGCGCCGCTCGGTGGTGATCAGCGGCGCCGGCGACCGCCGCGACCAGGACATCCGTCAGCAGACCGAGATCCTCGGCGACGCGTTCGACGAAGTCATCCTGTATCAGGACGCCTGCCAGCGCGGCCGCGCCGACGGCGAAGTGCTCGCCCTGCTGCACCAGGGGCTGGCCGGCGCCAGGCGCACCACTGCGATCGAGGAAATCCATGGCGAATTCCTCGCCATCGACACCGCCCTGTCGCATCTGCGCCCCGGAGACCTGTGCCTGATCCTGATCGACCAGGTCGAGGAAGCGCTGGCCCATATCGCCAACCGCATCCGCGAGGCGAACGACGGCATCGCCGCCTGACACGACAGCCAGGCCGGAACGCTGCTTTCCCGTAACGGGAAAGCGGCGTTTTCATTTCCCCGTGTAAACCGGGCTGCATACCGGCAGAAAAACGGGATGGACAATCAGAGTTTTCCAATGAAAAACAGGGGATTGTCTGAATGACAGCCCGAATCCCGTCGGCGTAGCGTGAAGTCTTCCGGTCATACCACGACCGCACAGGGAGAATCCGCATGCAGACCGCACCCAGCCCCCTCCAGATCGACCTTGCCAACCATCCCGTCGCCAGCCTCACCCCGCTGATCGGGCAGCTGCAATCTGCCGACTGGCGCCAGCACAATCCGGAACAGGTCCTGTCCCACCTGTCACTGCTGCAGGTCGCCACGGCGCTGCACCCGCAACATCCCGGCGTACAGCGCATGCTGGCCAATGCCCATGCCGGCCTCGTCGACGGCAACGCCGCCACGTTCTTCAGTCCGGACAGCGGCGCGACTGGCGGCCCCGGCAGCATCGACATCCTGCTCGGCGGAGCGGCCGCGGACATCGGCTGGGGCAGCAGCGCGGACGATGGCATCGCCGGCGGCGCCGGTGACGACATGCTGATCGGCAACGGCGGCAGCGATTTCCTGCTCGGTGGCGCTGGCGATGACCTGCTGATTGCGGACCATTACTGGTTCCGCCTCGAGCCCGGCGCCAACCCCGACAGCGCCAACCACCTTGAGGGCGGACGCGGCAACGACCAGCTTTACGGCGGTACCGGCGCCGACAACTACTACTTTTCCCCTGGTGACGGCATCGATACCGTCCGGGAAAACGGGTATTACGATTGCCCCGAGTACGATACCGCCACCGATCGCATCGTGCTGGGTGCCGGCATCGCGCCGGCCGACGTTTCCGTCAGCCGCGAGCTTGCCAGTCTGGTTCTGGACTACGGTCCCGGCGGCGACCGGATCACCATTGCCGGCTGGTACGACTCGCCACACCAGCGCATCGAGCAGCTGGTATTCAACGATGGCACGGTCTGGAACGGAGACCAGTTGGAAGCGGCCGGGCAGCGCCGGATCGACCACCAGGTCGACCAGCTGGTCACGGCCATGGCGGCCTTCTCCCCGCCCGCCGCCGGCCAGACCACACTGCCGGCAGCGTACCGCGACACGCTGGCGCCGGTGATGGCGGCCAGCTGGTCATAGGCAGACGGACGTCAGAACGCCGCTTTCCCTCGCGGAAAAGCGGCGTTCCGGATGGCCTGGCGGGGCGCCCTCACGGACGCCCCGCCCCGCACTCAGCCCTGCAGTCTGGCCAGCTGGCTGCGGGTCTTGTCCAGCTTGGCGCCGAACTCGGCCAGTTGCGCCTTGTCGCGCTCGACCAGATGGGCCGGAGCGCGGGCGACGTAGGCGTCGTTGCCGAGCTTGCCGGACAGCTTGGCAACTTCACCTTCCAGCTTGGCGATTTCCTTGTTCAGGCGGGCGCATTCGGCGTCCTTGTCGATCTCGACCTTCAGCATCAGCCGCGCCGTGCCGGAGATGGCTACCGGTGCATCGTCTTCCGGCAGCTTGTCGACCATGGCCGCGTCGGACAGGCGGCCAAGCAGGCGCGCATACGGCAGGAAATCGGCATAGTCAGCCGGGCCTTCGACCAGCAGCGGTGCCTTGACAGCCGGGCCGAGATTCATCTCGCCGCGCAGGTTGCGGATGGCGTTGACCATGTCCTTGAACGCATCCATGCGCGCATTGGCGACGGCGTCGATCTTTTCCGGCTGGGCCACCGGCCATTTGGCGATCATGATCGAGTCGGTATGCCGGGCGTTGGCCAGCGGCGCCACGGTCTGCCACAGCTCCTCGGTGATGAACGGCATCAGCGGGTGAGTCAGGCGCAGCGTGGTTTCCAGCACGCGCACCAGCGTGCGGCGGGTCGCGCGCTGCTGGGCGGCGTCACCGTTCTGGATCTGCACCTTGGCCAGTTCCAGATACCAGTCGCAGTACTCGTTCCAGATGAATTCGTAAATCGTCTGTGCGGCGATATCGAAGCGATAGCTGTCCAGCGCCTCGGTCACCTCGGCTTCGGCCTGCTGCAGGCGGCCGATGATCCAGCGGTCGACGAAGCTGAACGACAGCGGCAGGCTTTCATCCTGACCGCAGTCCTGACCCTCGACGTTCATCATCACGAAGCGGGTTGCGTTCCACAGCTTGTTGCAGAAGTTGCGATAGCCTTCCGCGCGCTTGAAGTCGAAGTTCACCGAACGGCCGAGGCTTGCATAGCTGGCCATGGTGAAGCGCAGCGCGTCGGTGCCATAGGCCGGGATACCTTCCGGGAACAGCTTTTCGGTCGCTTTGGCGATCTGCGGTGCCTTTTCCGGGCGGCGCAGGCCGGTAGTGCGTTTCTTGACCAGCGGTTCCAGCGCGATACCGTCGATCAGGTCCACCGGGTCGATGACGTTGCCCTCGGACTTCGACATCTTCTTGCCTTCGTGATCGCGCACGATGCCATGGATGTACACGTCACGGAACGGCACCTTGCCGAGGAAGTGCGTGGTCATCATGATCATCCGGGCAACCCAGAAGAAGATGATTTCATAGCCGGTCACCAGCACCGACGACGGCACGAAGGCACGCAGTGCTGCAGTGTCGGCCGGCCAGCCCATGGTCGAGAACGGCACCAGCGCCGAGCTGAACCAGGTGTCGAGCACGTCCTCGTCGCGGCGCAGCGGCTTGCCGCCGGACAGTTGCAGCGCTTCGGCCTCGGTTTCGGCCACGTAGCAGCGGCCGTCCTCGTCGTACCAGGCCGGAATCTGGTGACCCCACCACAGCTGGCGGCTGATGCACCAGTCCTGGATATTGTTCATCCACTGGTTGTAGGTGTTGACCCAGTTTTCCGGGATGAAGCGCACTTCGCCGCTGGCAACGGCATCGATAGCCTTCTGGGCGATGCTCTTGCCGGTCGGGTCATTGTCGCCAACTTTGGACATGGCGACGAACCACTGGTCGGTCAGCATCGGCTCGATCACCGAACCGGTGCGGTCGCCACGCGGCACCATCAGCTTGTGCGGCTTGACCTCGACCAGGAAGCCCTGGGCATCCAGGTCGGCCACGATCGCCTTGCGCGCGTCGGCGGTCGACAGACCGGCATAGGCAGCAGGCAGGTCGATCGTGCCTTCGGCGGTGCCGTCGAACGCGAAGACCTGGGCCTTGGCCAGCAGGGTTGCCTGCAGGCTCATCACATTGATCAGTTGCGTGCCGTGGCGCTTGCCGACCTGATAGTCGTTGAAATCGTGCGCCGGGGTGATCTTGACCAGACCGGTGCCGAATGCGGCATCGACGTAGTCGTCGGCAATGACCGGAATCCGGCGGCCGGTCAGCGGCAGTTCCAGCATCTGGCCAACCAGGTGCGCATAGCGCTCATCACCCGGATTCACCGCCACGGCCACGTCGCCGAGCATGGTTTCCGGACGGGTGGTCGCCACCACAATCGACGCCTCGCTGCCGACTACCGGGTAGCGGATATGCCACATGTGGCCGTCTTCCTCGACCGACTCCACTTCGAGGTCGGACACGGCGGTGCCGAGCTTCGGGTCCCAGTTGACCAGCCGCTTGCCGCGGTAGATCAGGCCCTGGCGGTACAGGCGGACGAACACGTCGGTCACGATGCCGGCGCGGGTGTCGTCCATGGTGAAATATTCGTTCGACCAGTCGACCGAGCAGCCGACGCGACGCATCTGGCTGGTGATGGTGCCGCCGGACACCTCCTTCCATTCCCACACCTTGCGGATGAAGGCATCGCGGCCGAGGTCATGGCGGCTGATGCCCTGCTCGGCCAGCTGGCGCTCGACCACGATCTGCGTGGCAATGCCGGCATGGTCGGTGCCGGGCACCCACAGCGTGTTGTCGCCCTTCATGCGATGGAAACGGGTCAGGCCATCCATGATGGTCTGGTTGAATGCGTGCCCCATGTGCAGGGTGCCGGTTACATTGGGCGGCGGCAGCTGGATGGCGAAGGACGGACGGGTTTCGTCCATGTTCGGCGCAAAGTGGCCGGCCTGTTCCCATTGATCGTACCAGCGGCGTTCGATGTCGCCCGGTTCAAAGCTCTTGGCGAGTTCCATGTGTGGATGCAGCAATTCAGGTGAAAAATGAGGTCGATTATAGCCGAAAGACTGCCTCGCGCCGGACTAAGCACAGCATCGCCATCGCGGGGGTACAATCGCCCTCTTTTTTGCTGAACCTGGCCGTATATCCATGAACGTTCGCCGCCTGAGCGCACTGACCTGCTCGCTGTTGCTGGCCGCCTGCGCCACCCAGACTCCCGTCCCGACGCCGACCACGCCGCCGGTGTCGCCGCCCACCACGCCGCAGCAGCCACCGGTCAAGCCGTCCGGCGCCAGGGCAACCTATCACCAGACCAGCTTCGCCACCCTGCCCGGCTGGCAGGACGGCGACACGGCTGCCGGCTGGCAGGCATGGCTGATTTCGTGCCGCACCGTGGCCAGGCGTGCCGGCTGGGGTGACGCCTGCGCGGCATCGGCCGGCGTCAACCCGCAGGACCCGGCGGCGATCCGCCAGTTCTTCGAATCCCGCTTCACCCCCTGGCAACTGGCCGACGGCCAGGAAACCGCCGGCATGATCACCGGCTACTACGAGCCGCTGCTGACCGGCAGCCGCACGCGGACCGCACAGTCGACCGTGCCGCTGTATCCGGTGCCGAACGATCTGATCAACGTCGATCTGGCCAGTGTCTATCCGCAACTGAACGGGTTGCGGCTGCGTGGCCGGCTGGTCGGCCGCAAGCTGGTGCCATACTGGACCGCCGGCGACATCGCCGACGGCAAGGGCGTGTCGCCCGGCAACGCGCTGGTCTGGGTCAATGACCCGGTCGAAGCGATCTTCCTGCAGATCCAGGGTTCCGGCCGGGTGCAGCTGCCCGATGGCAGCATGGTCCGGGTCGGTTATGCCGACCAGAACGGTCAGCCGTACAACTCGATCGGCCGCTACCTGATCGACAAGGGTGAACTGAAGGCGTCCGAGGCGTCGATGCAGGGCATCAAAGCATGGGCGAAACGCAATCCGGAACGGCTGAAAGAGCTGTACACCGCCAACCCGAGCTATGTGTTCTTCCGTGATCTGGGCGCGGCCGAAGGTGGCCCGCTTGGCGCCATGGGCCTGCCGCTGACCGATGGCGGCAGCATTGCCGTCGACCCGAAGAGCACGCCGCTCGGCGCGCCGGTCTGGCTGTCGACCACGCTGCCGAACAGCAATGCGCCACTGCGCCGGCTGGTCGGCGCACAGGATACCGGCGGCGCGATCAAGGGCGCGGTACGCGCCGACTTCTTCTGGGGCTTTGGTGACGAAGCCGGCGCGCAGGCTGGCCGCATGAAGCAGCGCGGCCAGATGTGGTTGCTGCTGCCGAACGGCGTCAAGCCGCCGCAGGGCTGACCGGCACGACGGTCCGGCCGGCTACCCGGACCTGGTTGCGCCCGTTCTTCTTCGCCTCGTACAGCGCCTCGTCGGCCTCGACAAACAGCTCGCGCTGGTTGCCTTCCGCCCCCACCGCGCGGCAGACCACGCCGACGCTGCAGGTGACAATGCCGCCACCATTGGCCGGATGCGGAATCCGCAGCGCTTCGAGGTTGGCGCGAACGCTTTCCGCCACCGCGTTCATCTCGCCCTTGCCGGCGCCGGGCAGCAGGATAGCGAACTCTTCCCCGCCGATACGGGCCGCCAGGCCCTTGCGCGGACAGGCTGCGAGCAGCACGCTGCCGACCCGGCGCAGCACATCGTCACCGGCGGCATGGCCGAAGTGGTCGTTGTACAGCTTGAAATTGTCGATATCGAGAATCATCAGCCCGATCGGTCGCTGCCGCCCGTTCGGCATGTTGATCGCGCTGCGGAAGGACTCGTTGAAGCACAGCCGGTTGCCGACCCCGGTCAGCGCATCGGTCAGCGCCAGCTTCTTGAAACGCTGCTGGTCAATGATGGACTCGACCAGCACCGACACCAGCAGAATCAGCGCCAGACTGGCGAGCGGCAGCCAGAACCGGAACGCAAAGTAGGCGGTGACACTGCACAGCAGCAGGGCCAGCGCCGCGCCACAGCCGACGGCCAGCACCGACGTCGGTCGGATGAACGGGTGCACGAGCAGCCACAGCAGCGCCGGGCACAGCAGCAGCCAGGTCAGCCAGTCGGCGTCCAGCGTCTTGATCAGGCTGCCTTCCATCGCCCCCTGGGTCGCGGCGGCATTGATGACCACGCCGGGCATGTCCGATACCGGCGTCCGGTACACATCGCCCATGCCGCGCACGGTCACGCCGACATAGACGATCTTGCCCTGGATGGCATCGATATTCCCGGTCGAGCCGAGCACATCGACATAGGACAGCGTCGGATAGCCGACCTTGCCGCTGAAATACGGAATCTGCCGTTCGCCCGAACGCGCCCAGCCATCGAGCGTCGCCATGCTGCCCGGCGGCACGGCCTTGCGTGTCGTGCCCAGCACGCTGGTGGCGAAAGCCGGCCACACCGGCGCCCCTAGCCCGCTGTGCAGATAGAAACGGCGAATCAGGCCGTCGCTGTCCCGCTCGAAATCCAGCGTCCCCAGCCCTTTCGCCGCAGCGACCAGCGCCGGCAGCGGCGCCACTTCCTTCGGCTTGCCTTCGGCGTTTTCGACCACGATCGGCAGGTAGACATGGCCGTGCCGGCGCATTGCCCGCGCCAGCTCCAGGTCGGATTCCGGCTGCGGCGACGGGTCGGCAATAATCAGGTCCAGCGCCACCGCCCGGGCCCCGTGCAGCCGGTCCAGCAGATGGGCATGCAGCTCGCGCGGCCACGGCCAGCTGCCAAGCTGGCTCAGGCTGCGCTCGTCGATGGCGACAATCACGATGTCATCACTGCTCGGGCTGGCCTTCAGCTCGGACAGGCCATCGAGCAGCCACAGATCGATCCGGGTGCTGCCCTGGTGCAGGATGACGGCAATCGTCAGCAGCATGACCACAATCGGCATGCCATGCCGGCGCAACCAGGCCAGCGTTCTGTGTTTAGCCAAGTATCTGGATCTCTTGCTGTTCAACCTCATGATAATCAGGCGCATCGATGTCGATGCGGGCCCGATAAGGACCGGACGGCAGCGTCTTCGGCAGGACCCAGACCGGCTGGCTCGCGACCTCGCGGTACACCACCTCCTGACCGGGGCGGCTCAGCGTCAGTGCATAGCTGGCGCCATCGACCGGGTGCGCGCGTGCACGCACAGCCATGCGTACATCGTTGAGCCGGGCGCGGAAACCGGCGCCGGCCTCCAGCAGGCGATGCTCGCCGAAAGGGCCGGCCACGCCGCCGGCATCGAGCTGGGCGGCGCGCCAGAACCAGATCCCGGCCTGTGGCAGCGTGATCGACGCATGGTCGCGATCCATCTGCTGCCGCAGCACCGGGGCCGCAAAGGCGCGATCGCGGGAAAATTCGACCAGCCAGCGCTGCCCGTCCGTGGCGCCCAGGTTGAGGCTGACCTGGTTGCCGGCCGCCATGATGCCATTCATCGGTTCGACAATAAACGGCGGCGGCGGGAAGGCATGCACACTGAACGCATGCACGGACGGATACCCGTTGAGCCCGCTCGGCAACTTGCCGCGTACCGTCAGCAGATAGCGGCCGTTGTCGCTGACCCGGACAACAGCCCGCGGGACGGTGGTCTCGCTGCTCGCATACTGGCCGGACTCGCCCTGCAACGAGTACGCATAGGCGGTCGCGCGCGGCACGGCCGGCCAGGCGAACTGCACGCCCGGAAACGCGCTGCCGGCCGGCAGCCCGGCCAGATCCGGTGCAGCCGGCAACGACTCGACCCCGCTGTCGCCCCTGCCCTGACGCATCATCACGCCGTAGCCGGCGCTGACATTGACCGGACGACCGTCCTGCCGGACTTCAACCTTGCCCTCCAGCACCTCGGTGCCGGATTCGGCCGGGTCGTCGACGCGCACGCGGAACTGCGTACCACGCACCGCCGTCACCGCACTCGGGGTCTGGATGTCATACCGGTTCGGCATCAGCGGATTTCTGGTGATGCGGCTGTCAATGCTGCCGCGTTCGAGCCGGATATCGTTGCTGGTGGCCTGGGTGCTCGGGTAATGCGTGGTCTGCCTGATCGTCAGCCGGGACTTCGGCCCGATTTCACTGACCGAGCCGTCCTCGTAGCGAATGATGATGACGGCGTTCTCTGCCGTCTCGATGATGTCGCCGGCCTCC
Source organism: Microvirgula aerodenitrificans DSM 15089 (assembly GCF_000620105.1). Lineage (NCBI taxonomy): Bacteria > Pseudomonadati > Pseudomonadota > Betaproteobacteria > Neisseriales > Aquaspirillaceae > Microvirgula > Microvirgula aerodenitrificans. The sequence goes on from NZ_JHVK01000005.1 coordinate 71,716, forward strand.
AGTTCCTGCTTTTCCGCCAGCGGCCGGCTGCCGTTGTGCCGCTTCAGGCTGCCGTTGCCGGTCACGGCCATGACCACCGGCCGGCCGGGGCGCTGCTTCATCCACTCGAGCGGAATGCGGATATCCCTGCCGGTCAGGATGGCATGGGCGTTGGAAATGCGGTTCAGCCGCTGCAGCGCCGGGATATAGGACACATCCTTCAGGTGCAGGGTGGCAATGCTCCACAGGGTATCGCCCTGGTAGACGTGATAACGCCATTCAGTGACCGCTTCGGCAGCCAGGCAGCCGGGGGCCAGCAGCAGGCTGGCCAGCGCCGCCAGCGCAATTTTTTTCATTATGGGTTTCTGCCGTATCGAATCCCGGCCGGGCGTGCCGATGCCCGCGGGAAGTCCAGTCCCGCCGATAGCAGCCGTTCGCTACCGGTCATGGAAGATCTGATTCGTTCTTTTTTCAATAGCAGAAAGATTTATACAGCATATCCAGCCAAATTGACCGGATGTTCAGCAGCCAGACGGCGCGGGAACGGCCTGCGGGAGTGGAAGTTGCTGCGGAATCGATACCGGAAAGCACAGTGAACACACAGCGGTTCCCGTTCGTCGGATTGCCCGGCCAGCGCGAACAGTGTTGTGGCAGCGACACAACAGTCATGGCACGCCAAAAGAAAACGGCGGCTGCCCGGGGCACCCGCCATCTGTTCATTCATACCCTGCAACACCGTTCCCCGCGACAGCGGGAGGCAGGCAGTCACTGCCTGCCTCGGTGAGTCGTCAGACGCGTTCGACCGCCAGCGCCACGCCCATGCCGCCGCCGATGCACAGCGTGGCCAGGCCCTTGCCGGCTTCGCGGCGCTGCATTTCATGCAGCAGCGTCACCAGCACGCGGCAACCGGACGCCCCGATCGGGTGACCCAGCGCGATCGCGCCGCCATTGACGTTCACCCGCGACAGATCCCATTCCAGTTCGCGCGTCACGCCGAGCGACTGCGCGGCAAACGCTTCGTTGGCTTCGATCAGGTCCAGATCGCCCAGCGACCAGCCGGCCTGCTTCAGCGCCTTGCGGGTAGCGCTGACCGGACCCATGCCCATGATTTCCGGTGCGCAGCCGGAGAGCGCATAACCGGCGACGCGCGCCAGCGGCTTCAGGCCCAGTTCCTGCGCCTTTTTGGCCGACATCAGCATGACGGCGGCCGCGCCGTCGTTCAGGCCCGACGCGTTACCGGCGGTCACGGTGCCATCCTTCTTGAACGCCGGGCGCAGCTTGGCCAGGCCTTCCAGCGTCGCGCCGTGCTTGATGAACTCGTCGCTGTCGAACATCACCGGATCGCCCTTGCGCTGCGGCACGGCGACCGGCACGATTTCCGCGGCGAACTTGCCGGCCTTCTGTGCGGCTTCGGCACGATTCTGCGACGTCACCGACAGCTGATCCTGCTCTTCGCGGCTGATGCCGTACTTGGCAGCGATATTCTCGGCCGTGATGCCCATGTGGTACTGGTTGTACACATCGGTCAGACCGTCGTAAACCATGCTGTCCACCAGCTGGGCATTGCCCATGCGGAAGCCGTCGCGCGAGCCCATCAGCAGGTGCGGCGACAGCGACATGTTTTCCTGGCCGCCGGCGATGATGATGTCGGCATCACCCAGCGCAATGGCCTGGGCCGCCAGATGGGTCGCGCGCAGGCCGGAGCCACACACCACGTTCAGCGTCGAGGCCGGCGTGGTCACCGGCAGGCCGGCCTTGATCAGCGCCTGGCGGGCCGGGTTCTGGCCGACGCCTGCGGTCAGGACCTGACCGAGGATGATTTCGCTGACCGCTTCGGCACTCACGCCGGTTTCCGCCAGCAGCGCCTTGATCACGGTCGCGCCGAGATCAGGGGCACCGACCTTGGCCAGCGAGCCGGCGAAATTGCCGATGGCGGTCCGCTTGGCGGCAACGATGACGACTTCTTGCATACTTTTCTCCTGGGGGGCGACCGGCGGTTCATCGCCGCCGGCCTGGATCTCAATTGTAGGAAAAACGGACCGGTCAGGCCGAAACCATCACCCGCGACTGTTCCTTGACATAGCGGCCCGGTGCCGGCTCGATGACTTTATAGTCCTTGTTGCCCGGTGTTTTCGGTGCGGCAATTTCCTTGCCCGAACGCGGTGCGAGCCAGCTGTCGAAGTCCTGCCACCAGCTGCCCGGCCGCGACTCGGCACCTTCGAACCATTCGTCGGCCGAATTCGGCAGCGACTCGTTGACCCAATAGTTGCGCTTGTTCTTGCTGACCGGGTTGATCGAGCCGGCAATATGGCCCGACGCGCCCAGCACATAGCGGCGTTCCGGTGCGCCGGTCAGGTACTTGACGCCGGAGTACGACGATTTCCACAACACGATGTGGTCTTCGCGCGCAGCGAACACGTACAGCGGGATGTCGATGGTGCCGACGTCGATCTTCACGCCGCACAGCGTCAGCGCACCCGGCTGGATCAGCTTGTTGTTGGTGTACAGCTCCTTCAGCAGGAAGGTGTGCATCGGCATCGGCAGGTTGGCCGCGTCGTTGTTCCAGAACAGCAGGTCGAACGGCGGCGGGGTCTTGCCGAGCAGGTAGTTGTTGACGACGTAGTTCCACACCAGATCATTGGCGCGCAGGCTGGCGAAGGTCTTGCCGATCTCGATGCCCGACACGATGCCGCCGTTGCCGGTGGCGATAATGGCTTCCCGGGCGCGGATCACGTTCGGGTCGATGTACATCTTGATATCGCCCGGCTCGGCGTGATCGATCAGCGAGGTCATGAACGTGGCCGATTCGAACCAGTCGAGGCCGCGCGCCTTCAGCACGCACAGGGTGGTGGTCAGGATCACGCCGCCGACGCAGAAGCCCAGCGCATTGATCTTGTCCTGGCGGGTGATCTTGCGCACGGCATCGGCCGCCGTGATCACGCCGTCCTCGATGTAGTTGTCCCAGGTATAGGTCTTGATGCGTTCGTCAGCGGACTTCCACGACACCATGAACACGGTGTAGCCCTGACCGACCAGATAACGCATCATCGAGTTGTCCGGCTGCAAGTCCATCAGGTAGTACTTGTTGATGCACGGCGGCACCACCAGCAGCGGCCGCTCGTGAACCTTGGCCGTGGTCGGCGTGTACTGCAGCAGCTGGAACAGGTCGTTCTCGAACACCACCGCACCCGGCGTGACCGCCACGTTGACGCCGACCTCGAACTTCGAGTCGTCCGTCATCGAGATGCGGCCCTTCTGCATGTCGTCGAGCATGTGCTTCATGCCCTCGACCAGGCTCTCGCCCTTGGTCTCGATCGCGCGCTTCATCACCTCGGGGTTGGTGACGGCAAAGTTGCTCGGGCTCATGGCGTCGATGTACTGGCGGGTAAAGAACGCCATGCGTTCCTTCTGCTCTTCGTCCACCTGGGCACCGTCGACCATTTCGGTCAGCCACTTCGACGTCAGCAGGTAGTTCTGCTTCAGGAACTTGTAGTACGGATGCTCGTTCCATTCCGGTGCGGCGAAGCGCTTGTCGGCCGGCGCGCCCTCCTCGCCTTCGGCCGGCTTGCCGAGGAAGCTCATCCACATGTTCATCTGCTGCTGGTAGAACGATTGCTGCACGGCCAGCCAGCTGCTCGACTGCTCGGCCAGACTCCCCCACAGTTTCGCGAACGGCGCCATCTGGTCATCCGGCAGGTGCAGTTTGCTCATATTGTTGACGATCTGCTGCAACATGGCCGTATTGCGCTCGGTCAGGCTGGTAAAGAAATTCTGAAGCAACTCGTTATTTGGTGTGTTGGAGTTCACGGTCGTCTCCTGCATTTGGGGCGATACGGTTCTAATCACACGCCGCCACCGGGTCCGACAGGGTACGTCGGTCCGGTGGCGGCCCAGTCGTTACAGGCCACCGCTCATGCCGGTGACCTGGCGATTCTTCACTGCCGGAAACCACGGGCAGTCGGGCATGCGGCGGGGGTCCGGATGCGCCCCCGGCCGGATCGTCAGGTTAATGGCTCAAGGTTACAGTCAATCAGGTTTCCCCATATTGCATTAAATCAATCGCTCCAGTTGCATCCATCATGCCAGAGATAGCCATAGCGGCATGGTCAACATGGCGGCAAATACATGCAGCGTAATGATCGACGCCACCAGTTGCCCGTCGCCGCCCATGCGCGTGGCAAGGATGTAGGCACTCGACGCCGTGGGCAATGCAGCAAGAATCACTGCCGCCTGACGGTAGGTACCACCGACCTCCAGCAACGCCGCACAGCCGATCGCCACCGCCGGCAGCACCAGCAGCTTGACCACGGTCAGGTAGTTGACCAGGGCCAGCCGCGCCCGCAGCGCACCGAGCCGCAGCCCGGCACCGACGCACAGCAGGCCCATGGTGATCGCAGTGACCGAAAACAGGTTGCCGATCCGCTCCAGCGCCGCCGGCAGCTCGATGCCGATGCCCTTGCACAGCAATCCGCCCAGCGTCGCCAGGATCAGCGGGTTGCGCAGCAGTTCGCGCCACAGCGAACCCCCGCTGTGCCGGGCCAGAAACCAGACGGCGGCTGCGTTCGCCAGCGGAATGATGAAGCCGACCAGCAGTGCGAATGTCGCCACCCCGGCCGGCCCCGCCACCCGGTCGACCACCGCCAGCCCGATATAGGTGTTGAAACGGAACGCACACTGCACGCTGGAAGCGAACGAGCGCGAATCGTCACGCGACAGCCAGCGACCGGCCATGCCCAGCCCGACACCGGTCAGGGTAAACGCAAAGCCGACCAGCACCATGTCGCCGGCCTCGCGCAGGTCGAGGCTGGAGCCGACCACCGACCGGAACAGCATGACCGGGAACAGCACGTAGTAGACCAGCTTCTCCAGCTGGAGCCAGAAGTCGCCGCCATAACCGAAGCGCCGCTTGAGCAGGCAGCCAAACAGGATGATCAGAAAGTCCGGCAGCAGGATGAGAGCGTTGTCGAGCATGTATTCTTTTGCGGGTCCCGTGCGGATAGCTGCGATGCAATATGACATTCACGCTACACGTTGTACAAGTGTCGGGCAAACAAAATGCAGCCATTTCGCTTCTGGCCCGGCCCGCTTGCCCCCTGCGAGCGCGGTCTTCGGTAGAATCCGTTGTCATGACTGATCCCTGCTTCCATTGCGGTCTGCCGGTGGCCGACGGCATCCACTTCCCCATCCGTTACCGGCAATCCGACAAGCCCGCCTGCTGCGCCGGCTGCCAGGCGGTGGCGCAAACCATTATCGACGCCGGCCTTGACGGCTACTACGAGCACCGCACGCTGGATGCCCGGCGCGCCGAGCCGCTGCCGACCGAGCTGGTCGAGCAGATCCGGCTGTATGACGCACCGGAACTGCAGCACAGCTTCGTCCATGCCGAAGGCGATCTGCGCGAGGCGTCGCTGATTCTGGAAGGCATTACCTGCGCCGCCTGCGTATGGCTGAACGAACAGCATCTGAAGCGCCAGCCGGGCGTGATCTCGGTCGACGTCAACTATGCCAGTCATCGTGCCCGGGTAAAGTGGGATTCGACCCGCATACAGTTGTCCGCCCTGCTTGAAGCCATCGCCCAGATCGGTTACCGCGCCCATCCGTACGATGCCGACCGGCGCGAGAAGCTGGCGGAGCAGGAACGCAAGGGCCAGCTCAACCGGTTGTGGGTCGCCGGTCTGTCGATGATGCAGGTGATGATGTACGCGGTGCCGGTCTATCTGGATACCCAGGGCGAGATGAGTGCGGAATGGATGTGGCTGCTGCACTGGGCCAGTTTCTTCCTGACCCTGCCGGTGGTGCTGTACTCGGCATGGCCGTTCTATGTCGGCACCTGGCGCGACCTGCGCAACCGCCGCGCCGGCATGGACGTGCCGGTCACCGTCGGCGTGCTGACCTCCTTTGTCGCCAGCAGCTGGGCACTGTTCAACCATATCGACCATGGCATTTATTTCGACTCGGTGTCGATGTTCGTCTTCCTGCTGCTCGGCGGCCGTTACCTCGAAGGCATGGCGCGCCGGCGTGCCGGCGACGCCGGTGAGCGGCTGGTCAAGCTGATTCCGGCCTTCACCCAGCGCGTGGCCGACTGGCCGGCCGATCGCGACACGCACATGGCGACCGTCGCCAGCGTTCGCCCTGGCGAAGTGCTGCTGGTCAGGCCGGGCGAGACGGTACCGGTCGACGGCGAGGTGCTGGACGGCCATTCCAGTGTCGACGAATCGCTGCTGACCGGCGAAAGCCTGCCGCAGCCGAAGCAGGTCGGCGACACGCTGATTGCCGGCTCGGTCAACGTCGCCAGCCCGCTGTATCTGCGCGCCACCCATACCGGCGAGTCGACCCGGCTGGCCGGCATCGTCCGTCTGCTCGATCAGGCAATGAGCGAACGGCCCCGGCTGGCGGTGCTGGCCGACCGGGTGTCGGCGTGGTTCGTCACCACCCTGCTGCTGGTCGCCGTGCTGACCTATGCCGGCTGGTATATGGTCGACCCGGAGCGCGCGCTGTGGATCATGGTCGCCGTGCTGGTGATTTCCTGCCCGTGCGCCCTGTCGCTGGCCACACCGGCTGCGCTGACAGCTGCCAGCGGCACACTGGCCGGACGCGGCGTACTGCTGGCCAGGGGCACGGCGCTGGAATCGCTGGCGCAGATTACCGATGCGGTCTTCGACAAGACCGGGACGCTGACCTGGGGTGACATGCAGCTGAAGGACCAGCTCGTGTTCGATGCCCGCGTCGACGCCCTGGCACTGGCGCAAGGGCTGGAAGCCGGCAGCGAGCACCCGCTGGCCCGCGCCCTGCTGGCAGCCGGCGGCGAGCCGCTGCGCTGCACCGGCCTGCACAGCGTGGCCGGCCAGGGGGTCGAGGGCGAGTTTGCCGGACACCGCTACCGGCTCGGCAAGCCCGCCTTCGTCGCCACCGTCGCCGGGGAGGCACCGGACGCGCTGGCCGGATTCGGCGGCAACGACAGCGTGATCGCGCTCGGTGACGCCGGCGGCTGGATCGCCGCCTTCGCCATTGGCGACCGGCTGCGCGACGACGCGGCCGCCGTTATCGCCGCGCTGCGCGCGCGCGGCATCCGTACCCACCTCGCCAGCGGCGACCGCGTCGAAACCGCCGCCGCCGTGGCGGCCTCGCTGGGCATCGATCAGGCCCGGGGCGGCATGACCCCGGAGGACAAGCTGGCCTGTGTGACGGCACTGCAGCAGCAGGGACGCCATGTGCTGATGGTCGGTGACGGCGTCAACGACGCCCCGGTGCTGGCCCGCGCCGATGTCAGCGCTGCCATGGGCAGCGGCACCGACGTCGCCCGTCTCAGCGGAGATCTGGTGCTGGTCGGCAACGGCCTGTCGCCGCTGGTTGATGCACTCGGCATCGCCCGCCGCACCCGGCGCATCATCCGCCAGAATCTGGTCTGGGCGGTCGGTTACAACCTGGTTGCGCTGCCGCTGGCCATCGGCGGCTGGATCACGCCGTGGATCGCCAGCCTCGGCATGGCGCTGAGTTCGCTGCTGGTGGTCGGCAATGCGCTGAGATTGTCGGGACGGACGGTGGGCGGCAAAAAGGGGGAACGGGGCAGCGTGAATCAATAACCGGCTTATGGCGAATTGCCTTGCAATCACCGCCCCCGCCGCTGCCGATAACGCCACGGCGCCTGCGGGCGGGACTGCCGCCACAGGCCGAGGCGATGGCTGCGCGCGTAGTGTTGCGCGGACTGGTAGCGGGCAAAGCTGGCGCCGCCCTGTATGCGCTGCGCGTGATGCACATCGTGCCAGGCCAGCCCGGCGCCAAGCAGCGCGCAATTGATGTCGGTCCGGGCCAGCCAGACCTGACCGAGGACCCGGCCGTAGCGGTCACCGCTCAGCGGCCGCACCTGCACCCGTCGACCGAGCACGCGTTCGGCCAGTCCGTCACGCGCCTGACGCCAGTGGGCCTGCCCGCGTTCCGGGGCATCGACAAAGGCCAGCCGTATCCGCAATGGCGGGTGCCCGGTACGCTGCAGCGTCAGTGTGTCGCCGTCGATCACGTCCACCACCCGGCCGGCCAGCGTGCCCGCCGCCGACGCCGCCAGACTGGCGACGACCAGCAACAGGCCGGCAAGCCGGGCGGCGGGCGGGGTCACGGCCGGATCACGGCGCGGTCTCGCCGGGCGCGGCGTCGCGTCCCGGCTGCCACAGCACGTCGCTGCCGCCGGCGTGCCGGTTCAGATAGCGCGCCATGACGAACAGCGTGTCCGACAGCCGGTTCAGGTATGGCTGCAGATCCGGCGACAGCGTCTCGAACGTCGCCAGCGATACCAGCGTGCGTTCGGCACGGCGCGCCACGGCGCGGGCCACATGGGTCTGTGCCGCCGCCAGGCTGCCACCGGGCAGGATGAATTCCTTCAGCGGCGCCAGGTCGGCATTCATCTGCGCGGTCATCGCCTCCAGCCGCGCGATATGCACCGGCTTGATGGCGACATGCCCGGGCACGGCCAGTTCACCGCCGCAATCGAACAGATCGTGCTGGATGGTCAGCAGCCAGCCGCGCACCTCGTCCGGTACGCCTTCGCCGGCCAGCAGCACGCCGATCTGGCTGTTCAGTTCGTCGACATCACCCAGCGCATGAATGCGTACATCGTCCTTGGCCACGCGACGACCGTCGCCGAGGCCGGTAGTGCCACCGTCGCCGGTGCGGGTAGTGATCTTGCTCAGTCGATAGCCCATCGGGGGGTTCCGTGATGTGCACGGCAGCCGGCTAGCGTCCTGCCATGTCGTGATAAGTGGTGTCCAGCCCGGCCCGCTTGTAGGCCCGGGCCACGTCGCGCGCGCGCGCCAGCTGCGCGTCGTCCTCGCCGACGATCTCCAGAATGCGCGGGTAGGCGGTGAAATTGGCCGGCTCGCCGAGCGACAGGTTCAGCAGTACGCCGGTGACCGGCGTCGCCGGCAGCGCGGTGGTCAGCAGCACCGGGGTTTCCGCCGCCAGCGGATCGTCGAGCCGGACGTGGGGGACGAAGCCCTGCGGCGGGAAACTCCACAGCCGGGTATCGAACCCGGCCAGCGCCGCCTCGTCGGCCAGCAGCACGGTCAGCCGCTCGCCATGCCGGATCACCGTCGCCGCCAGCCGGCAGGCAAACCCTGCCGGGTCGGCGACGTGGTGGTAGAAATCAATCTGCGTCATCGTCACTGACCACTTCGACCGGATCACGGCGCGGGCGACCGCGACGCACGGTCTGGCCGGTGGCCAGGTCGGCGCGATCGCGCAGGAACTGGGCCAGCAGCGACACCGGACGGCCGGTCGCCCCCTTTTCCTTGCCGCTCTTCCAGGCGGTGCCGGCAATGTCCAGGTGCGCCCAGTCGTACGGCTTGACGAAGCGGGACAGGAAGCAGGCGGCGGTGACCGACCCGGCCGGCCGGCCGCCGATATTGGCCATGTCGGCGAACGGGCTCTTCAGCTGCTCCTGGTAGTCCTCCCACAGCGGCATGTGCCAGGCGCGGTCACCGACCTCGTCGCCGGCGGCGATCAGGTCGCGCGCCAGCGAGTCCTGGTTGGAGAACAACCCGGTAGCGACATGGCCCAGCGCGATGATGCAGGCGCCGGTCAGCGTGGCGACGTCGACGATCACTTCCGGCTCGAAGCGGGCGGCATAGGTCAGCGCATCGCACAGGATCAGCCGGCCTTCGGCGTCGGTATTGAGAATCTCGATGGTCTGGCCGGACAGGCTGGTGACAATGTCACCCGGCTTGCATGCATTGCCGGCCGGCATGTTTTCGCAGGTCGGCACCAGCGCGACGATATTGATCGGCAGCTTCATCCGCGCAGCGGCGACAAAGGCGCCAATCACGGTACCGGCGCCCATCATGTCGTATTTCATCTCGTCCATGCTCTCGCCCGGCTTCAGCGAGATGCCGCCGGAGTCGAAAGTGACGCCCTTGCCGACCAGTACCACCGGACGGTCGTGCTCGTCCCCGCCCCGGTGCTGGAGGATGATGAAGCGCGGCGGTTCGGCGCTGCCTCGGGCCACGGCGAGGAAGGCGCCCATGCCGAGCGCGGCGATGTCGTCCTGTTCCAGCACCTGGCACAACCCGCCGGCGGCCTCGACCGCCACCCGCGCCTGCTCGGCCAGCCAGGTCGGGGTGCAGACATTGCCCGGGGTATTGCCGAGATCGCGCGCCAGCCTGATGCCGGCGCCGATCGCCTGCCCCTGCACCAGCCCCTTCTCGCCATCGGCGAGGTCGCTGCGGCGCGGAACCGACAGCACCAGCTTGCGCAGTTCGCGTTCGCGCTGCGGCGTCTCGTCCGGCTTGCGGCTCTTGTACTGCTCAAACTTGTACAGCACGTCGAGCGTGGCGACGGTCGCCTGCTCGATCATCCATTCGACATCACGCTTTTTCAGCGTCAGTTCGGTCAGATAGCTGACCGCCTCGACCGCCGCGGTCTGCGCCAGTGCCCGGACCGAGCTGCGCACCGCCTCGCGGTATTCCTTTTCGCGGAAGTCGCGCTCGCGCCCCAGCCCGACCAGCATCACCCGGTCGCACAGCGTGTGCGGCACATTGTGCAGCACCAGCGTGGTGCCCAGCTTGCCGTCCATGTCGCCGCGCTTGAGCACGTCGGACAGGAAGCCGTTGGAAATGCGGTCGAGCAGATCCGCAGCGAAAGTCAGCTTGCGGGACTCGAACACCCCGACCAGCACGCAGGCGACGCGCTGCTTTTCCGGGCTACCGCTTTTTATGCTAAATTCCATCGTCAGTCTCCTGAAGGGCGGCGTACGCCTGGCGGGTCGGAATGGTCGGAAAGACTGACGGCGTCAGCGTTTCGTTCCGGTTGCCGATATCGGTTAAACCTAGCCGACCAGCGCGAAAATTTCAAAAATTGTAAATTTTTCGTTTCATTTCGATTATCTCCATCTTTTCCGCAAAAAGTCAAAAAGGCCAGCAGCCATGATTTTTTACCGCAGCGTGTTACGCGAACTTACCGCTGTGGCCTTCGCCGTGTTTAGTGTCCTGCTCGCCATCATGACGGTGACGCAGGTCGTCAAGCTGTTCGACAAGGCCGCGGCGGGCGTGCTGCCCACCGACGCGATCGTTGCGATGATCGCCTTCTCCACGCTGAGCTATTTCGGCACCCTGCTGTCGATCACCCTGTTCATTTCGGTGCTGGTCGTGCTGACCCGCACCTGGCGCGATCACGAGATGGCGGTCTGGCTGACCTCCGGCCTGTCGCCGAATCGCTGGATACAGCCGATTCTGGCCTTCTCCGTGCCGCTGACCATCCTGATCACCATCGTCAGCCTGTATCTGGGACCATGGGCGGCGCGCAAGGGCAGTGAGTATTCGGACGTGCTGCGCCAGCGCGAGGAAGTCAGCGCACTGGCCCCGGGCGTATTCAAGGAGTCGCGCAGCGGCGACAAGGTCTACTTCGTCGAGAACTATTCCGGCGAGGCCGGCGCGGCCTACAACATCTTTGTGCGCAGCGTGACCGACGGCAAGACCAGCATCGTCTTCGCCCGCGAGGGCACCGTGCGCACCGAGCCCAACGGCGAGCGCTACCTGCACCTGAAGAGCGGCCGCCGCTATGAGGGCGAGGCCGGTCATGCCGACTGGCGCGTGGTCGAGTTCGACCGCTACCGGGTCAAGATCACCCAGAACATCCGCAGCAACGAGGATTCGCGCACCAAGACCGCCGACATGTCCCGACTGGTCGGCAGCGACCGCAGCGAGGACAAGGCCGAGCTGGCCTGGCGCATCTCGCTGCCGATTGCCTCGCTGATCCTGGCGCTGATCGCCATCCCGCTGTCGTACTACAATCCGCGCAGCGGCCATACCTTCAACCTGCTGATTGCCCTGTTCGTGTACCAGCTCTACTACAACCTGATCAGCCTGATGCAGAGCTGGATCGCCAAGGGCGTGCTCTCGTCCTACTGGGCACTGGCCCTGCTGCATCTGCTGATGGCCGGCGTATTCGTGCTGCTGATGCTGTGGCGCCGCAAGCCGCTGAAGCTCTGGCTGCGCAGCCTGGGCGGGAGCCGCGCATGAAAATCCTGACCCGTTACATTTCCGGCAACGTCATCATGGTGTCGTTCTTCGCCCTGCTGGCGCTGCTGTCGCTGTTTGCCTTCTTCGACGTGCTGGGCGAAGTGTCCGAGGTCGGCCATAACGGCTACACCTTCCGCGCCGCACTGATGGTGGTGGCATTTAAGGTCCCGCGCCATGCCTTCGAGCTGATGCCGCTGGCGGTGCTGATCGGCACCATGGTCGCCATGAGTCTGCTGTCCGGCACCTCCGAATACGCCGTCATGCGCGCATCCGGCCTGTCGCTCGGCCAACTGGCCCGCACCCTGGCCTGTATCGGTCTGGTGTTCGCTGCCGTGACCATGCTGCTCGGCGAGTATATCGCCCCGCTGGCCGAGCAGGCCGGCGAACGCACGCGGCTGCAGGCCACCAATTCGGCGGTGGCGCAGGACTTCCACTCCGGTTTGTGGATCAAGGATGACAACCACTTCATCAACGTCGGCGAGATGCTGCCGGACAACACGCTGCTCGGCATCCGCATCTACACCTACGACAAGGACCTGCGGCTGACCGACGAGCGCTATGCGCGCCGCGGGCTGTACCAGGTCAACGGGTCCTGGCAGCTCGAGGACGTGCAGCGCACGCGGATCTTCAGCAACCACACCGAAGTCGAACACCTGAAGACCCAGCGCTGGGAGTCCATCCTTCAGCCGGAAATCCTGTCCACCCTGCTGGTGGTGCCGGAACGGATGTCGGCCGCGGCGCTGTCGCGCTACATCGAGCACCTGAAGACCAACAAGCAGAGCACCACGCGCTATGAAATCGCACTGTGGAGCAAGCTGTTCTATCCGCTCGCCTGTCTGACCATGGCCCTGGTGGCCCTGGCCTTCACCCCGGTCAGCCAGCGCCATGCCAGCCTCGGCATGCGCATTTTCACCGGCATCCTGATCGGGCTGGCGTTCTACTTCTTCAACCGCCTGTGCGGCCACCTCGGGCTGCTGTACGGCTGGTCGCCGCCGCTGGTCACGCTGGCGCCGACCCTGATCTTCCTGCTCGGTGGCGGCTGGTTCCTGATCCGCCAGGAGAAACGCTGACATGAATGCGCCCGCCCTGCCGTTTCCGGAACTTCGTGATGAACTGATCGCGCACCGCGCGGCACTGTGGGCCCATTACCGCGACGCGCGGCAACCGTTCCCTGCCCTCGCCGCCCATGCCGGGCTGATCGACGGCATCATTGCCCGGGTCTGGCAGGCGCAGGGGCTGGAAGCCGAAGTGGCGGTCATCGCCGTCGGCGGCTACGGTCGCGGCGAGCTGTATCCGCACTCGGACATCGACCTGCTGATCCTGCTGCCGGACGAGCCGGTCGCCGCACTCGAATCCAGGCTGGAAGACACCATCAGCGCGTTCTGGGACCTGGGGCTGGAGGTCGGCCACAGCGTGCGCACCATCGACCAGTGCCTGGAGGAGGCCGATCGCGACGTCACCGTCGAGACCACGCTGCTCGAACAGCGGCTGATTGCCGGCCCGGATGCGCTGCACGCCCGACTGCTGGCCGCGCTGGAGCGGCGGCTGGACCCGGTGGCATTCTTCGAGGCCAAGCTGCTGGAGCAGCAGCAGCGGCACAACAAGTCGTTCGGCGTCGCCAACAACCTCGAGCCCAACGTCAAGGAAAGCCCCGGCGGTCTGCGCGACATCCAGACCATCCTGTGGATCGGCCATGCGCTCGGTCTTGGCGACAACTGGAATGCGCTGGCCAAGCGCGCCATCCTGACCCGGGCCGAAAGCCGGCTGATCCGCCATGCCGAGCGGCAGCTGGCACGCATCCGCCTCGACCTGCACCTGATCGCCAACCGGCGTGAAGACCGGCTGGTCTTCGACCTGCAGCAGCAGGCTGCCGCAGAATGGGGGCTGGTCGACACGCCGGCGCAGCGCGCCAGCGAGCAGCTGATGCAGATTTACTATCGGGCTGCGCGCACCATCATCCAGCTCAACGGCATCCTGCTGCCGAACTTCCGCACCCGGCTGTATTCGCAGACGCCGTATCTGAGCCGCCCGGTCAACGAGCGCTTCAAGGCCGTCAACGACATGCTGGCGCTGCGCGACTTCGACGAATTCGAGCACAACCCGTCCGCCATCTTCGAAGCTTTCATCCTGCTGGCACGCAATCCGGAACTGACCGGTCTGGCGCCGCGCACGCTGCGCGCGCTGTGGCATGCGCGCGGCAGGATCAACGACCGCTTCCGCCGCGACCCGGCCAATCACGCCCTGTTCATGACCTTGCTGCGCGAACCGAGCGGCGTGACCCGCGCCCTGCGGCGCATGCACCTGTATGGCGTGCTCGGCCGCTATATTCCGGCCTTCGGCCGCATCACCGGCCAGATGCAGCACGACCTGTTCCACGTCTATACCGTCGACGAACACATCCTGATGGTGGTGCGCAACCTGCGCCGCTTCGCCGTGCCGGCCTTCAACCACGAATATCCGCTGCAGAGCCAGATCATCGGCAAGTTCGACCAGCCTGACCTGCTGTACCTGGCCGGCCTGTTTCATGACATTGCCAAGGGACGCGGCGGCGACCACTCACAGCTCGGCACCGCCGACGCACGCGAGTTCTGTATCGAGCACGGGCTCGACGACGAGCAGACCGCGCTGGTGGTCTGGCTGGTGCGCGAGCACCTGACCATGTCCGCCGTCGCCCAGAAGGAAGACATCTACGACCCGGACACCGTGGTGCGCTTTGCCGCCTTCGTCGGCACGCCGCGCCGGCTGGCCGCGCTTTACCTGCTGACCGTCGCCGATATCCGCGGCACCAGCCCGAAGGTCTGGAACGCGTGGAAGGCCAAGCTGCTGGAGGACCTGTACCACGCCACGCTGCGCATCCTGCGCAGTGCCGACGATTTTGACGTCCGCACCCTGCTCGGCGAGCGCATGGACGAGGCACGCGCCCTGCTGCGGCTGGCCGCCGTACCGGAAGGCGTGGAAGAAAAACTCTGGCGCCATCTTGACGATGTGTACTTCATGCGCCACGAGCCGCGCGACATCGCCTGGCACGCACGGGTGCTGAACCGGATCACCGACACGCGCGAACCGGTCGTGCGGGCCCGGCTGTCGACCAGCCGCGAAGGCATCAAGGTGCTGGTCTACCTGCCCGACCAGCCGGACCTGTTTGCGCGCATCTGCAGTTTCTTCGGCAATACGACCTACAGCATCGCTGACGCCAAGGTCTACACCACGACCAATGGCTACGCGCTGGACACCTTCCATGTGTTCGTGCCCGAGCACTGCGACGAAGCCTACCGCGACATGATCAACTTCATCGAGTTCGAGCTGGCGGCCACGCTGGCGCGGCAGGATGCGATCTGTCCGCCGCGCACCGGCCGCATCGACCGCCATCTGAAATTCTTCCCGATCACGCCGCAGGTCAGCATCCGCTCCGACGACCGCAACGACTTCCATGTGCTGTCCATCGTTGCCGGCGACCGGCGCGGTCTGCTGGCAAACATCGCCTGCGTGCTGGCCCACTACCAGATTGCAGTCCACTCGGCCAAGATCATGACGCTGGGCAGCCGGGTCGAGGACTCGTTCCTGCTGACCGGCGCCGCGCTGAAGGACCCGCGCACCTCGCTGGCCATCGAGGGCGAACTGCTCGACATCCTGCAGGTGTGACGTCCGGCCGGCGCGTCAGTCGGCACGCCGCAGCGTGACCCAGGTCGTCACCGCCAGAATCACGGCACCGCCGGCCAGCATGCGCAGGCCGGGGATCTCACTGAACAGCAGCCAGGCCAGCGCAATGCCGTAGACCGGTTCCAGCGCGGCTATGACGGCAGCGGTACGCGCCGGCACCGTCTGCAGGCTGGCAATGAACAGGCAGTGCGCCAGCGCCGTGAACACCACCCCGAGCACGGCCACGATCAGCCACTGATCCGGCGGTGCAGCCAGCAGCACCGGCAGGCCCAGCGGCGCCAGCATCAATGCGGCCACCCCGTTCTGCCACAGCGCCACCCGTACTGCACCCAGTTGCGACAGCCGGCGGTTGGCGATGGCCAGCAGCGCGAACAGCGCGCCGGACAGGATCGCCCAGGCCAGGCCCTGGGTCGCCTGGTCGCGCCAGTCGAACGATGGCGTGACCAGCACCAGGCCCAGCGTGATCAGGGCCACCATCCAGCGCTCGGCTGGCGGCAGCGGTCGCCGGTCCAGCCAGGACTCCAGCCCGGCGACAAACAGCGGGAAGGACGCGAAGCCGAGCAGGCCGATGGCGACGCTGGACACGGCAATCGCATGGAAGAAGGTCCACCAGTGCACGGCCAGCAGCACACCGCACAGCGCCAGCCCGCCGGCACTGCGGGCATCGACGCGCAGGCTGCGCCGGGTCAGCACGGCGAACAGCAGCAGGGCCACCGCGGCGAATGACGTCCGGCCGAACACGGTCAGCGTCGCGCCGCCGACGATCAGCTTGCCGAACAGACCGGACGCGCCGAACAGCAGCACGGAAAAGTGAAGGAACAGGAAGTGTCGCTGGCTGAATTGCGGCATGGAGGCACCCGGGGAAAACGCGACCTTACCATGCCATCCGGCTGCGCTGCCTCAGTCGATATCGGTTTCTGCGTCGGCAATCTGCGGGAACAGCGTATCGACAAAACCGAACTGCGCCATGTCCTTCATCCGCATCGGATACAGGAAGCCCCACAGATGATCGCACTCGTGCTGGACCAGACGGGCATGAAAACCGTCGACGGTCCGGTCGATGCTGTCGCCATGCTGGTCGAAGCCCTGGTAGCGCACCTGTGCATAGCGCGGCACCAACCCGCGCAGTCCGGGCACCGACAGGCACCCTTCCCAGCCGTCTTCCATCGTCGCACCCATCGGCGTGACGGTCGGATTGATCAGCACCGTCGGCGGCACGATCTCGGCCTCCGGATAGCGCGGATTGAGCATGCCGGTGCCAAACACCACGACCTGCAGCGGCACGCCGATCTGCGGTGCCGCGAGGCCGGCGCCCGAGCGACTGTGCATGGTCTCCCACAAATCGGCGACCAGCAGTTCGAGCTCCGGCGTATTGAATGCCGTGACCGGTTCCGCCCTCGCCAGCAGGCCGGGTTCCCCCATCTTGAGTATCGAGTGCAAGGCCATTTTTCCTCCTCGTGGCAACAATGCATGACGCCTGAATAGTACGCCGTTGCCGGCGCGGACCACAAACTTTGACATGGAGCCAGTGACGGGCCAATTCAACACAAACCGCCATTATTGATTTGTATGACATCCCGGCGACGGTGCAAATCGGGAAATTTCCGTGCATTCATCCTGCAACCGGCACCCTGACGCCGGTTTTCCGCTTTCGCCATCCATCCTGTCCAGTTGCCCTACAAGCGGCAAGCGGGTACCGTTTACCTACCTAGCAGTTGCTTGAATTTTGTCCGCGCCGACGCGCGGCCACGACGGGTCGCCAGAACACCGCATGGAGGAGAAATCTATGAGTCACACGCTGCAAGCGTTTCACCGCCGGTCCATCGAGTCGCCGGATGCCTTCTGGGACGAGCAGGCACGCCGTATCGACTGGCACACGCCGTACCGGCAGGTACTCGACGACAGCCAGCCGCCGTTCCGGCGCTGGTTCGTCGATGGCACCACCAATCTGTGCCACAACGCGGTCGACCGCCATCTGGCCGAACGGGGCGACCAGGCAGCGCTGATCCATATCTCGACCGAGACCGGCGCCGAGCGCCAGTACAGCTACGCCGAACTGCACCGGGAAGTGAACCGTTGTGCCGCCGTGCTGAGCAAGCTCGGCGTCAGCAAGGGCGACCGCGTGCTGATCTACATGCCGATGATCCCGGAAGCGATCTTCGCCATGCTGGCGACCGTCCGTCTCGGCGCCATCCATTCGGTAGTCTTCGGCGGTTTTGCTTCGGCCAGCCTGGCGACACGCATCGATGATGCGCAGCCGAAGGTCATTTTCACCGCCGACGCCGGCATGCGCGGTGGCAAGCACATCCCGTACAAACCGCTGGTCGATGCCGCCATCGACCTGGCCGGGCACAAGCCCGAGCACGTGGTCATCGTCGAGCGCGGGCTGGACCCCGACATGCCGATCACCCAGTGCCGCGACCTGATCTACGCCACCCTGCTGGGCCGGCTGGAGCAGACCGAAGTCCCGTGCGAATGGGTCGAATCGAATCATCCGAGCTACATCCTGTACACCTCCGGCACCACCGGCAAGCCGAAGGGCGTCCAGCGCGACACCGGCGGCTACGCCGTCGCGCTGGCGGCGTCGATGGAAAACATCTACTGCGGCGCGCCGGGTGAAACCTTCTTCTGCACCTCGGACATCGGCTGGGTGGTCGGCCACTCGTATATCGTCTACGCGCCGTTGCTGCGCGGCATGACCACCATCGTCTACGAAGGCCTGCCGACCCGTCCCGACCCGGGCGTCTGGTGGTCCATCGTCGAGAAGTACCGCGTCAGCGTGATGTTCTCGGCGCCGACCGCGCTGCGCGCGCTGAAAAAGCAGGACCCGGCCTGGCTGAAAAAATACGACCTGTCCTCGCTGCGCTACCTGTTCATGGCCGGCGAGCCGCTCGACCAGCCAACCGCGGACTGGATCACGGCCGAACTCGGCGTGCCGGTGGTCGACAACTACTGGCAGACCGAAACCGGCTGGCCGATGCTGTCCGCCATGCCGGGCATCGAGAAGACGCCGCTGAAGAACGGCAGCCCGAGCTTCCCCGTCTACGGCTACAACGTGCAGTTGCTGAATGAAGTCACCGGCCAGCCGGTTGCTCGCGGCGAGAAAGGCGTGATTGCCGTGCTGCCGCCTCTGCCGCCCGGCTGTCTGAGCACGATCTGGCAGCAGGACGAACGCTATGTGAACACTTATTTCCACAGCTTCGGCGGCACGCTGGCGTATTCGAGCTTCGACTGGGGCACCCAGGACGAAGACGGCTATTTCTATGTGCTTGGCCGCACCGATGACGTGATCAACGTCGCCGGCCACCGCCTAGGCACCCGCGAGATCGAGGAAGCGGCCAGCAATCACAGCGCCATTGCCGAAGTAGCCGTGGTCGGCGTTGCCGACGCACTCAAGGGCCAGGTGCCGGTAGCGTTCGCCGTGCTGAAGGACCCGTCGCTGATCCACGACGATGCCCAGCGCGAGGCACTGGCGCGCGACGTGATCGCCATGGTCGGCCGGGAGCTGGGCGCCATCGCCAATCCGTCCGACGTGATGTTCGTCACCCAGTTGCCGAAGACCCGCTCCGGCAAGGTGCTGCGCCGCTCGATCCAGGCCATTGCCGAGGGCCGCGATCCGGGCGATCTGACCACGCTGGATGACCCGACCGGCCTCGACCAGGTCAGGCAGGCCGTGGCCGCCAGGCACGGCACCGACTGACGGCCTTGCGCCGGGCGCCGTTCAGCGCCCGGCGGTCGCCGCGGCCAGCCACTGCCGGCAGGCGGCCGCCGTCTTCAGCGGCCGGATGTCATCGAACAGACGGCCGGCTTCATCCGGCCAGCCGCTCGGCAGTCGCAGCAGTTTCAGCCACTGCTTCAGCCGGGCCGGCAGGTACTGGCCATCGGGATCGGCCGCATACAGCCGTTCGGCAAAGGCGGCGATCCGCACCAGCATGTCCGCCCACGGCAAGGGCTCGACCGCCTCACCATTCGCCGCCGCGCGGATCTGCCGCGCCAGGTCCGGCCGGGCCACCAGCCCGCGCCCGATCATCACGTCCTCGCAGCCGCTGACGGCGCGGATACGCCGCCAGTCGTCAACCGTCCACACTTCGCCATTGGCAATCACCGGTACCGATACCCGCTCGCGGATCCGCGCAATCCATTCCCAGTGCGCCGGCGGACGGTAGCCGTCAAGCTTGGTGCGGGCATGGACCGTGATCGCTGCCGCTCCGCCGTCTTCCAGCGCCTGTGCGCAGTCGAAGGTCAGCGAGGTATCGGCGAAGCCGAGCCGCATCTTGGCCGTCAGCGGCACGTTGGCCGGCAGCGCCTGCCGTACCGTGCCGACGATGCGCTGCATCAGCGCCGGCTCCTGCAGCAACGCCGCCCCGCCCCGGTGCTTGTTGACCGTCGGCGCCGGACAGCCGAAGTTCAGGTCAATGACCGGTGCGCCGAGCGATACCGCCCGCAAGGCGTTTTCCGCCAGCCGCTCCGGGTCCGAGCCCAGCAGTTGCAGCCGCACCGGCACACCGGCCCGGGTACGCCAGTCACCGGCATGCTCGGGCGCCAGCCGGCGGAAGGTCGGCCACGGCAGCGCGGAATCGGTCACGCGGACAAACTCGGTCACGCACCAGTCGACCCCGCCCATATCGGTGATCAGTTCGCGCATCGGCGCGTCGACGAGCCCCTCCATCGGGGCGAGAGCAATCTGCATGGTGGACGATCTGCGAATAGAGTCTGGCGGCGCGCGATTGTAACAGGCGGCCCCCGCCCCCCGTTCTTCCCTTTCGCTATATCGGGAAAAGGACTATCCGTGTATGAAGCACCCTGCCATTGATGAGGAGACTGACATGAGTGAATCCCCCCTTGCCACCCTGGCCGGCGGCTGCTTCTGGTGTCTGGAAGCCGTGTTCGCCGAGCTCGACGGCGTGCTGGCGGTCCATTCCGGCTATACCGGCGGCGAGGTCGAATCGCCCGGCTATCACGCCGTCTGCAGCGGCAGCACCGGTCATGCCGAGGCGGTCCGGATCGAGTTCGACCCGGAACGGATCGACTACCGCACCCTGCTCGACGTGTTTTTCGCCATCCACGACCCGACCACGCTGAACCGCCAGGGCTACGATATCGGCAGCCAGTACCGCTCGGCCATCTTCTGCCACGATGCCATTCAGCGCCGGGACGCCGAAGCCGCGATCGCCGAACTGGAAGCCAGCGGCAGTCTGGCCGATCCGGTGGTCACCGTCGTCGAAGCGGCCGGACCGTTCTGGCCGGCGGAAAGCGAGCACGACGGCTACTACGCCCGGCACCCGACCCAGCCGTACTGCCAGGCCATCATCGCACCCAAGCTGGCGAAGCTGCGCCAGCACTTTACCGCCCGTCTGAAGCCGGGCAATCCGGACGGCGGACGGCACGCCACGTAACTATTGGCGGATTTCCCGCAACAAGGTATCATTCGCTTTCTATGGCGGGTCTCCCCGCATGGCTAAACGGTGAATCTGGTCAGGTCCGGAAGGAAGCAGCCACAGTCGTTGATGCCAGTGCCGGGGGTTAGGCTCGCCACCTTTACGCCTGAGAATATCAAGTTTTTCTAATATTGCGAAATGATTTTATGAATAAAGGAACTTTGCAGGCAGTACATTGTCTTTTTTTCATGACGTCGTCTATCATCTGGGACAGATGACGCAATACGTAGTTTTACTTAATCTGCGTCGACAGTCCGGACGACGCGATTCGTCACTGCCCCCACCCTCGCGCCATACAAACACAACCGGGGGGGCACGATAGTGAACACGAGAGGAAAATCATGAAATTGTTCGAAAAAATCCCGAACCCACGGGAAATCCGCCGCAAACTTGGTCTGAACCAGCAAGAGTTCTGGAGCCGCATCGGCGTCACCCAGTCCGGTGGCTCCCGTTACGAGTCGGGCCGCAACATGCCGAAGCCGGTGCGTGAACTGCTGCGCCTGGTCCATATCGAGCAAATCGATCTGACCAAGGTCAAGCGTGAAGATTTCGAAATCATTGAATATCTGAAGGAAACGCACCCTGACCTGTACAAGAGCCTGAAGAAGGCAGTCAAGGCCAAGGTTGAAGGCACCGAAGCGGTCGCCGCTCAGTAAGACAGTCGTTCAATGAAAAATCCCTCGGTGCAGACCGAGGGATTTTTACTTTACGGATGATGCCAGCTCCCTATATTTCGCCGGACTACCGCCCATGAGGCACCCCTCCATCATGTCCGCTTGCTCACCTGCATTTCGACACGCAGGCCAGCCATCGAGGCCATATTCACTAGAGTATCGAGGCCGAACACATCAACCTTGCCGCGTGCGAGATCCGAGATGCGCGGTTGTGTCACGCCAAACACCCTGGCCGCTTGCGACTGGCTCAAATGAGCGCGCACGATGTAGTCCGCGAGCGCCGACATCAATACGGTGCGCAGCTTCACGCTTTCGGTTTCGGTCGCAGCCGTCACACCGGAATCGGCGGGCGCATCGAGAAGATCGCCTGGCGCCCCTGCTGCCGGCTCATCCAGCAGAAGGCTGTCCTGGCTCAGCGCAGCAAGCTTTACGGACAGGCCAATCTTTTCCTCGGCCTTGGCACGTGCGTGCTCCGACATGAAGTGAAGCAGATGATCGAGGCCGGATTTGTCACCGACTGTCACGAAGTCCTTGCTCCTGTTGACGAACACAACAGATTTCTTCCTTGCCTTCAGCAGCTCGATAACGTTGCTGAGTGTACCGGTGCTTTTGCAATCCCAGACCATCAGGCCGAAATCGCTGTTCCTGGCCATCTCCACGTCTTTCGCCGTGAAAAAGGCCCGTGTTCCAGCCCGGGCTTTCGACTGGACGCGATGCACAGGCCAGTCCGCGATGTTGTTGCGCGGTGCTTCTCCCGTGCAATAGACCGTGACCTTGCTGGCATGACAGGCGCGCAAGCATTCCTGGATGGACGTATCGGCACCATCGGCATCACCCACCACAACATTGAGATCCGACGAAACAATCTTGAGGATTCGGCCCTGCACTTTTTCATGCAGCCGGCTGATGGAAATTGATCCGGCAATGAACACTGTTGTCATGGTCTATTTCCAGGTAATCGCGGCTGCATAGATGTTCTTGATCTTTAGATAGGTACGTAACGCCTGACACACGGCGTCCATTGTTGCGCCGGTATCAAAGAGGTCATCGAGCAACAAGGCGTTCCAGCAACCTTCGTTCGTGATGCACTCATTGATACTGATCCGGCCCGACAAAGCGGCGTCCTTCTGCTCTCTGGTGTACAGGTTCTTGAGTGCAGGGCTGCCGGGCAGGGCCGGAGCTTTCACGATCATCTCGTCAAACACCCGGATATCCGTCAGCCGGCCGAGCGCATGGGCCAGCTCGTACACAGGTTGTCTGGCACGCACGATCGAGGCCGGCATCGGGACGATCAGCCCAATCTTGCCGAACAGGGGCAGGAGCGTCTCCCTGACTTGCGCGGCCAGCAGTTCGACTTGCTTCCAGTCACTTTGATACTTGAGTTTATAGAGGGCTTCACCGGGTTCCGACCGCGTGTTGTCAAAGCGATCGTGCCCCCACTCGTCCACCCCGAGATAGACACTCGAAAGTGTGTGCTTGTGCAGCGCATAGCCCGCATCCCAGCTGCCTTCGATTTTCTTGACCTGGACGTCCATATTCGCGGGGCTTCCTTTGCCGTAGCCGCTGGACCTTCACTCGGGCCGGGCCAGAAATCTTTGCGAAAACCATACAAAATTTTGTATTGATTCGCAAGCCCTGCCCATTTCCCGTGCACCGTCAATGCAGGCTTCCACGGCCAATCATCATCTCGGCCTCGCTCGTACCCAGTGATCATATCCAGCCCCGTGCGGAGCTTGCCGTTGCATCAGCGCATCCAGTGTCCCGCAGACCCAGACATCCTTTTCGATTTCCTGAACCGCCGCGTCAAGCGGGCTGCGCTCTCCACTGAACAGAAGTCTGCTCATACAAACAGGGCATGGCCCACTCCGAGTGGGCCATGGAGTTGAGTTGCGGTGTGCCGTCATGCCTGCCTGGCGTTTTGAGGCCAACGAAACAGCAAGCAGCGTATCCACTCACACATGGGTTATCTGCACATGTTGCCCATTGCTCCAGTTCCCCGGGGTCAGAACAGCCGGGGTGCATGGTGCCTGTCCGGCAAAGCGGCCCGCGTCAGCCCGCCGGCTGCAGACAGCCGATGCACTGTTCGACGTAACGACGCACTTCGGCGTCGGTTTCCAGCAGCGCGTCGATCGACTCGCCATGGCGACCGGCAAAACGCGACATCGCCTGCGCATTCAGCCGCGGAATGTCGCCAAAGCCGATCCGCCGCGACAGGAAGGCATCGACCGCGATCTCATTGGCGGCATTCAGCACGGCGGACGCGTCACCGCCTTCCGCCAGTGCATCGAAAGCCAGTTGCAGGCACGGAAAGCTGTCGCGGTCCGGTTGTTCAAACGTCAAACCGCCCAGCGCCATGAAATCGAGCGGCGCCACACCGGCCTCGAAGCGGTCCGGCCAGGCCAGCGCATGGGCGATCGGCGTTTTCATGTCCGGCGTGCCAAGCTGGGCCACCACCGAACCGTCGCGGTAGCGCACCATCGAATGAATCACGCTCTGCGGGTGGACCACCACTTCGATGCGTGACGGATCGGCATTGAACAGCCAGCGCGCCTCGATGACTTCCAGCCCCTTGTTCATCAGCGAGGCCGAGTCGACCGAAATCTTGCGCCCCATCACCCAGTTCGGGTGGGCAACCGCCTGCTCCGGCGTCACGGCCTCCAGTGCCGCCGCCGTATAGCCGCGGAACGGCCCGCCGGAGGCGGTCAGCACGATGCGCTCGACCCCGACCGCGTCAAGATCGCCACGGAAGCTGGCCGGCAGCGACTGGAAAATCGCATTGTGTTCGCTGTCGATCGCCAGCAGCACGCTGCCCGACTTGCGGACCGCATCCATGAACAGGCGCCCTGCCACCACCAGGCTTTCCTTGTTCGCCAGCAGGATGCGCTTGCCGGCGCGCACTGCCGCCAGCGTCGGCGGCAGGCCGGCAGCACCGACAATGGCCGCCATTACGGTATCGGTTTCCGGTGCGGCGGCGACCTCGGCCAGCGCAGCGGCGCCATGGCGGATGTCGATCGGCAGCCCGTCCAGCAGACCAGCCAGCGCATCCGCGGCGGCAGCGTCCGCCACCACGGCGACTGCCGGCCGGAACTGCCGGCACTGTCCGGCCAGCAGTGCGATCTGTCGATGCCCGGTCAGGGCGTGGATGGCAAATCGCTCCGGATGGCGGGCGATGACGTTGAGCGTGTTGACACCGATGGTGCCGGTCGAACCCAGAATGGTGAGGCGTTCAGTCATGTTCCTGCTGACTGCCGGTCAGACGCCGGCGAAATAACGCGCGGCACTGGCGACGGACAGTACCGCGATCAGGCTGTCGATCCGGTCGAGTACGCCGCCGTGTCCGGGCAGCAACTGGCTGGAGTCCTTGATGCCGGCGGCGCGCTTGAACCACGATTCCAGCAGGTCGCCGACAATGCTGACCGCCGTCAGCCCCCAGCCGATCAGCAGCCAGCACGGCAGCGACATCTCGATGTCGAACAGCCCGGACTGCCGGATCCACAGGGTATAAAGGGTAACGGCGACCACGGCGCCGGCCACGCCCTCCCAGCTCTTGCCGGGACTGATTGCCGGTGCCAGCTTGTGCCGGCCGAAGGCCTTGCCGCTGAAATAGGCGGCGGTATCGGCCAGCCAGACCAGCGCCATCAGCGCCAGCAACTGCCAGGCGGCATCGGCATTGGGTCGCCAGTCGAGAAACGCCAGCCAGGTCGGCATCAGCAGCGCCAGCCCGAGGGCGGCGGCCGCCAGCCGGTTTTTCAGCACCCAGCGTCGGGCCAGCCACAGCGGCGCCAGCACGAACCACAGCGCCAGCACGCCGGCATGCAGCGACGTGCCGATCATCGGCGTCGCCAGCCACACCCAGGCGGCCAGCACCAGCGCCGTGCCAAGCAGCAGCACATGCTGCCACGGCCGATAGGCGAACATGCGCCCCCATTCCCACAGGCCAAGCAGGGTGATCAGCAGCGTGAATGCCCCCCAGCCCGCCTCGCCAAGACCGAACAGCGCGCCCAGCATGACAGGCAGAAGCACGAGAGCGGTCAGAATCCGGGTGATAAGCATGAGTCAGGGGCGCTGCTGCGCGGGGGGAAGTTGCTCGCTGGTCCGGCCGAAGCGTCGTTCGCGGCGGTGATAGGACGCAATGGCAGCCTCGAACGCCAGGCGATCGAAGTCCGGCCACAGCGTGTCGGTAAAATAGAGCTCGGTGTAGGCCAGCTGCCACAGCAGGAAATTGCTGATCCGCCGCTCGCCGCCGGTGCGGATGAACAGATCGGGCTCCGGCGCGTACGACATGGACAGATACGGGGCCAGATCGGCCTCGGTCAGGGTCTGCGACGGATCGAAACCGGACTGCAGCAGTGCATTGGTGGCGCGCAGGATGTCCCAGCGGCCACCGTAGTCGGCACAGATGGTCAGTGTCAGGTCGCTGTTGCCGGCCGTCCGCGCCTCGGCCTGCTGGATGCGCTCCTGCAGGTCAGGGGAAAAGCGGGTCAGATTGCCGACGATGCGCAGCCGGATGCCGCGCTGGTGCAGCCGGTCGACCTCGCGTTCCAGCGCCTGCAGGAACAGGCCCATCAGGAAACTGACTTCTTCCGGCGGCCGGCGCCAGTTCTCGCTCGAAAACGCGAACAGCGTCAGGAAATCGATGCCGGATTCGCAGCAGAAGCGAACCGCCTCGCGTACGGCTTCCAGCCCGCGCTTGTGCCCCGCGACGCGGGGCAGCAGCCGTTTTTTCGCCCAGCGTCCGTTGCCATCCATGATGATGGCGACGTGGCGGGGCACGTCGCGGACTTCGGGAATCGTGAGGGTGCTGCTGTGCAAAGCCGTATCCTCAGATAGCCATCAGTTCTTTTTCTTTGTCGGCGAACGCCTTGTCGATCTCGGCGATGTACTTGTCGGTCAGCTTCTGGATTTCGTCCTGGGCGCGACGTTCCTCGTCTTCCGAAATCGACTTGTCCTTCAGCAGCGCCTTCAGGTCGTTGTTCGCATCACGGCGGACATTGCGCACGGCAACGCGGGCGTCCTCGGCCTCGCCCTTGACCACCTTGGTCAGATCGCGACGGCGCTCTTCGGTCAGTGCCGGCATCGGCACGCGGATCAGTTCGCCGCTGGAAACCGGGTTCAGGCCCAGGTCCGAGTCGCGGATGGCCTTTTCGATCTTGGCGGCCATGTTCTTTTCCCACGGCTGCACGCCGAGGGTACGCGCATCGACCAGCGTCACGTTCGCGACCTGGCTGATCGAGGTGGCGGCGCCGTAGTAGTCGACGGTCACCTGGTCGAGGATGCCGGTGTGGGCACGGCCGGTACGGACCTTGCCCAGGTTGTTCTTGAACGCTTCCAGCGACTTCTGCATCTTGCTGTCTGCGGTTTTCTTGACGTCGTTGATCATGACAACTCCGGGGGGAAAGCGGTTTTTCGTTGCGTCAGAATGGAACGGCGGAACGGCGTCGAACGCCGTTCCGCCGTATCGGGCTGAATTTTGTCAGCAGTGTACCAGCGTGCCTTCGTCCTCGCCAAGCACCACGCGCTTCAGCGCGCCGCTCTTGAAGATGCTGAACACCTTGATATTGAGTTTCTGGTCACGGCACAGCGCCAGCGCCGTCGCGTCCATCACCTTGAGGTTCTTGATGATGGCTTCGTCGAAGGTCAGCGACTGGTAGCGCACCGCTTCCGGGTTCTTCTTCGGATCATCGGTATACACGCCGTCGACCTTGGTCGCCTTCAGCATGATGTCGACGTTCATTTCCATGCCGCGCAGCGCTGCAGCGGTGTCGGTGGTGAAGAACGGGTTGCCGGTGCCGGCGGCAAAGATGACGATCTTGGACTCTTCCAGATACTGCATGGCCTTGCCGCGCACGTACGGCTCGGCAATCTGCTGCATGGTCAGCGCCGACTGCACGCGGGCAGTCAGCCCGGCACGGGTCATCGCATCCTTCAGCGCCAGCGCGTTCATCACCGTGGCCAGCATGCCCATATAGTCGGCCGTGGCCCGGTCCATGCCGCTTGCCGCGCTCGACACGCCGCGGAAGATATTGCCGCCACCGATAACGATGCCGATCTGCACGCCGAGTTCGGCGATTTCCTTCACCTGCGCGACGATGCCGTCGATCACCCCGCGATTGATGCCGTAGGCATCATCCCCCATCAGGGCTTCCCCCGAGAGTTTCAACAGGATGCGTTTATAGGCAGTGGCTTGGGTCATCGGGGGTCCTTGGCGGGTTTCATCATCGAGCAAGATATATCCACTTGGGCATAAAGCCAAATGCACATAGCTTGGCGGACGGCGGTCGAAAAAAGGCGCCCCCTCGGGGGCGCTTGGCGGCGGTCGAACGACCGGCCGCAAACGGCCGGATCGTCACGACGTCACATTACGCCTTGGCAGCAGCGGCGGCAGCGGCCACTTCAGCAGCGTAGTCTTCCTTCTTCTTCTCGATACCTTCGCCAACCACGAACATGGTGAACGCATTGACTTCGGCCTTCTGCTCGGCGAGCAGCTTTTCGACGGTCTGGTCCGGGTTCTTCACGAACGGCTGACCCACCAGCGTCACTTCGGCCAGGTACTTGGTCACGCGGCCTTCAACCATCTTGGCGACGATGTCGGCCGGCTTGCCCGACTGGGCAGCCTGTTCGGTGTAGATGCGGCGTTCGGTTTCCAGCAGCTCGGCCGGCACCTGGGCCTTGCTGACGCAGACCGGCTTCGAGGCGGCGATGTGCATGGCGATGTCGCGACCCAGCGCTTCGCTGCCGTTCAGGTCGACGATCACGCCGATCTTGGTGCCGTGCAGGTAGGTTGCCAGCTGGCCGGCGGTGTTGAAGCGCACGAAGCGGCGAACGGTGATGTTCTCGCCCAGCTTCGAGATCAGTGCCTTGCGGACTTCCTCGAGCGAACCCTGGGCGGTCGCGACATTGCCCAGCGCGTCGACATCGGCGGCGTCGCTGTTGGCAGCGGCTTCGGCAGCCAGTCTGGTGAAGGCGACAAAGCCGTCATCCTTGGCGACGAAGTCGGTTTCGCAGTTCACTTCGACCAGCGCACCCTTTTTGCCATCGGCGGCAACGAAGGTCGCCACGGCGCCTTCGGCAGCCACGCGGCCAGCCAGCTTGCCGGCCTTCGCACCCGACTTGATGCGCAGGATTTCTTCAGCCTTGGCGGCATCGCCGTCGGCTTCCACGAGCGCCTTCTTGCATTCCATCATGCCCAGACCGGTGGCGGCACGCAGATCGGCAACCATCTTCGCGGTAATATCAGCCATTGTTGACTCCTGTATTCAGTACATGACGTCACAGCCCGGCTGTGGCGTCGATCATTCTTTGGACAGCCGGCACGGACTCGAAAAAAGGGGCAAGAGGCCCCTTTTTTCAGACGGTGCCGATATGAATTACTCGGCGGCCGGCACTTCGGCGGCAGCAACGATCTCCTGGATCGATTGCGCACGGCCTTCCAGCACGGCGTCAGCGATGCCGCGAGCATACAGGCGAATGGCGCGAGCCGAGTCGTCGTTGCCCGGAACCACGTAATCAACGCCATCCGGATTGTTGTTGGTGTCGACGATGCCGATGACCGGGATGCCCAGCTTCTGCGCTTCGACCAGGGTACCCTTCTGGTAGCCGGTGTCGATGATGAAGATTGCGTCCGGCAGACCCTTCATGTCCTTGATGCCGCCCAGGCTGCGTTCGAGCTTCTCGACTTCACGTTGCAGGTCGAGCAGTTCCTTCTTGTTGTAACCCGATTGCTCGGCGTCACCCAGCAGGGCCAGCTTGTCTTCCAGGCGCTTGATCGACTGCTTGACCGTCTTGTAGTTGGTCAGCATGCCGCCGAGCCAGCGGTAGTCGACGAACGGCATGCCGGCGCGGGAAGCTTCTTCACGCACGATTTCGCGGGCAGCGCGCTTGGTGCCGACGAACAGGACCTGGCCCTTGTTGGCGGCGAGGCGGCGAACGTAGTTCTGCGCTTCGACGAACAGCGGAAGGGTCTTTTCCAGGTTGATGATGTGGATCTTGTTGCGGCTGCCGAAAATGTACTGAGCCATCTTCGGGTTCCAGAAACGGGTCTGGTGGCCGAAGTGAACGCCGGCTTCCAGCATTTGGCGCATGGTGACTTGAGTCGACATGGTGCTGTGTTGTCCTTAAAGGGTTAGACCACGATTCGCGCGCTGTAACCGCCTGTGCGGCACCCTTATGGCGCGAGTGTGCGAAATTTGCCCGAAATCGGGCAGGCCGAGACTATACAAGCTTTCCGCTTCCGGCCGCAAGCGAGCAAGTGGATTTAATCAGGCGCGCCGGCAATCACGGCCGGCGCCGGCGCGGCGCAATGAAGCCTTCGGCGCGCAGGCGCTGACGGCGCCGGATCACGAAAAACATCAGCAGGCTGGGCAGCACGCCGAGAAAGAACAGGATCAGTCCGCTGCGGACGAGCGAGTCCTGCCCGACCGCAATCATCAGCACCACATAGATCCAGCCTATCCAGACAACCAGCATGACACCCACCCCGCCTTGGCAGTTCGACCGGGCGGCATTGTAGAAGAAAACCACACCCGCCGGCTTGCCCGCCCCGTCCTTATTGGGGAAAATCGTCACCGCCCCGACGGGAAGCAAAAATCGTTGCGCACAAAAGTGGGACTGATTATCATTCTCAAATGCTCAAAACCGACTCGCCCCCCGCCCCTCCGGCCCCCGCCAGCCGTCCGGACCCGCTCCGGCTGCAAAGCCGGGAACTGTTCGGCTCCCGCAACGAAATCCTGATCGAGCACCAGGGCGAAACCTACCGCCTGCGCCTGACCCGCAACGACAAACTGATCCTCACCAAATAACCCGACCCTTCCCCTGCCCGCCAGCCCCTGCGTCACCGCAGGAATGCAAGCCAGCGAACCCCTTCCCCTTACAAGGAGTTGTTCCCGGCCATGCGTCCCCTGCTCTCCCCGTTCCTCGCCTGCGTCACCATCATCAGTCCGGCCCTCGCGCTGGCCGAAACCGTCCCGGCGGAACTGGACCCGGTCCAGGTCACCACCGACCGCAGCCGCAAGAAACTGTCCGAAACCGCGCCCAATACCACGGTCGTCGACCGTGACCGGCTCGATGCCGGCCCGGCCGGCAACATGGCCGACGCCATCCGCTACGAGCCTGGCGTGAGCGTAGCCAGCGACCCGAACCGGCGCGGCAACGCGGGCTTTACCATCCGCGGCATCGGCGGCAATCGCATCCTGATGCTGATCGACGGCATCCGCCTGCCCGACGCCTACCTTGGCGGCGGCACCGCCATCTCCTCCCGCGACTATGTCGACATGGCGTCGCTGCAGGCCATCGAAATCGTCAGGGGACCGCAATCCAGCCTGTACGGCTCCGATGCCCTTGGCGGCGTGGTCGGCTATCGCAGCAAGCGCGTCGACGATGTGCTGAAGCCCGGCGCCCGGATCGGCGGCGGCTTCAAGGGCTTCGGCGCCAGCGACGACGACTCGCACGGCGCCACCGCCAGCCTGGGCTTCCGCACCGGGCAGATCGACGGCCTGCTGGTCTACACCTACCGCAAGGGCCAGGCGACCGACACCATGGGCCGCAACGACAGCGACGGCTTCGCCCGCACTGCGGCCAATCCGCAGGACTGGCATCAGGACAATGTGCTGGCCCGGTTTGGCTGGCAGCCCGGCGAGCGGCACCGGCTGGAATTCACGGCCGAGAACTTCTCCCTCCTTGTCGATACCCGCCTGCTGGGCTCGCTCAACAATGCCCGCACCGGCCTCACCCCGCGTGCAGCGCAGGTCGACAGCCAGGACGCAAAAGACCGCCTTCGCCGCCAGCGTCTGTCGCTGGGCTGGCACGCGCACCAGCTCGGCCCGTTCCAGCGCCTCGCCGCGACGCTGTACCGGCAGACGCTGAGAGAGCGCGACAGCGACGTGGCACTGGGTACGGAAACCGCCTGGCAGGGTCGGCGGCCGGTATCCAGGCCGGGCACGCTGACGCGTTCGTCCCATGCCTTCACCCAGACCCAGACCGGCCTCAACCTGGAGCTGGAGCAGCAGTTCGACGCACTGGGCGCCTCGCACCGGCTGGTATGGGGGACCGATCTGAGCCGGACCGACAGCGCCCGTCCGCGCGACCGGTGGCGCACCTATGCCGACGGCAGCATGACCCGGCTGATCCCGTCGCCACGACCGGGCATGCAGGCGGAGCGCTATCCGAGCAAGACCTTCCCGGACAGTACGTCCGACCGGATCGGCCTGTTCGCCGAGGACGACATGCGCTTTGCCGGCGGGCTGGTCGTCTCACCCGGACTGCGCTGGGACTTCTACCGGATGCGGCCGCAGCCGGACCTCGCTTACCGCAATGCCAATACCACCGGCCAGACCGTCAACCGTTTCCGCGACAGCGCACTGTCGCCGAAGCTCGGCGTCGCCCTGCCCTTCGCCAGCCATTACACCGGCTTCCTGCAGCTCACGACCGGCTTTCGCGCCCCGCCGTTCGACGATGCGAACACCGCTTTCACCAATACCGCGCATGGCTACACCATCCTCAGCAATCCGGCACTGCAATCGGAAAAAAGCCGGGGAGCCGAACTGGGGCTGAAAGGCGCATGGCCGTCCTTCGATTTCGGCCTGACCGCCTTCCATACCCGCCACAGCGGCTTCATCGATTCGGTCTTCCTGCACGAGGACCACAACCGGGTCCAGTTCTACCAGTATCGCAACCTGTCGCGGGTCGACATCAGCGGCGCCGAAGCCCGCATGGCATGGCGCTTTGCCCCGGGCTGGCGGCTGGTCACCACGCTGGCCCATGCACAGGGCGAGGACCGGGACAGCAAGCGGCCCATCGACACGGTGGCACCGACCACCGCCATCACCGGGCTGCGTTACGGCAACGACACGTATGGCGCCGAGGGCTTTGTCCGGGCCGTCGCACGCCAGGGCCGGGTCCGGGATCCCGGCGGCTTCAGGGCGCCGGGTCATGCCACGCTGGACCTGAGCACCTACTGGCGGCCGGGCAAGCACATGACGCTGCGTGCCGATGTGTTCAATCTGTTCGACCGCAAGTACTGGCACGCCAGCGACATCAGGGGGCGCAAGCCCGGTGACCGTGCGCTGGATCGCCATACCCGGCCCGGTCGCAATTTCAGTGCAAGTTTCGAACTTGCCATATAGAATGTAAATCATTCTCATTTATAAATTGAAAGTGCAGCTTGCGCGCTGACGGCTCCCCCCTCTGCCGTCGGCGCGGTTTTTTCACCAGCAACGGAATCGCTCACCATGGAATGCGCACCTTCTGCCTTGTGGGATGCCTACCGCACTCTGAAATCCGGCACGCCGATGCTGCGCGCCCGCGACGCCGCCAGAGCACTGGCCGTTACCGAGTGCGAGCTGGCCGCCGCCGACCCGTCCAGCACCTGGCTGCGTCCGGACTGGAACGCCTTGCTGACCTCGCTGGCACCGCTCGGCACCGTCATGGCCCTGGTCCGCAACGAGGCCTGCGTCCATGAACTGACCGGCAATTATGCGAATGTGACCCTCGCCGGCCAGACCGGGCTGGCGCTGCGCCCCAACCTGGACCTGCGACTGTTCCTGAACCACTGGTGCCACGCGTTCGCTACCCGGACCGACACCCCGCGTGGTCCGGTGCGCAATCTGCAGTTCTTCGACCGCCACGGCGAAGCGGTCCAGAAGGTCTATCTGCGCGCGGACAGCCATGCCGACGCCTTCGACGCCCTGGTCGAACGCTTCCGCGTCCCGCCGACGCTGCTCTGCATCGACCTGCCGCCCGCAGCCCCCGCGCCGTCCACTGGCATTGATGTCGACGCATTCCGTACCGAATGGCTGTCGCTGCGCGACATTCACCAGTTTCATCCGTTCCTGCGCCGCTGGGGACTGCCGCGCCAGCAGGCATTCGAACTGGCGCCGCCGGGCCACGCATGCCGCGTCGATGCCGGCGCGGCCGAGCGTCTGCTGAATGGCGCGGCGGCTGACGGGGTGCCGATCATGGTCTTCGTCGGCAATCGCGGCGCGATCCAGATCCATACCGGCCAGGTGCATCGCATCAAGCGGCTTGGCGAATGGCTGAACGTGTTCGACCCGGGCTTCAACCTGCATCTGCGCACCGACCTGATTGCCGACGCCTGGGTGGTGCGCAAGCCGGGAGACTGCGGTCCGCTCGGCTCGCTGGAACTGCTGGACGCAAACGGCGACAGCATCGTGACCTTCTTTGGCGAACGGCAGCCGGGCCACCCGGAGCGACCGGAATGGACCGCCCTGCTCGCGTCACTGCTCCCGGAGGACCGTGCATGCGCCGGCTGATCTGCGCCCTGTCGCTGCTGCTCGTCATCGCGCCGGTCGCTGGCGCCGGGCGAGTGGTCGTGCTGACGCCGGACGTTGCCGACATCGTCGTCGCCATCGGCGCGGCGCGCGACGTGGTCGGCCGGGACAGGAGCACCACCCTGCCGGCGCTGCAGGCGGCACAGGAGATCGGCTTCTTCCGCAACCTGAATGCCGAGACCATCGCCCGCCTCAAGCCGACACTGGTCATCGGCAGTGCCACGGCACATCCGGTCAGCATCTGGCGCCAGCTGGACGGGCTGCAGATCCGCGCGGCCGAAGTGTCGTCACGGGAGGACGGCCGCGACTTCGCGACGGCCATCCGCCGCGTCGGCCAGTTGCTGGGCCGGGTCGACCAGGCCGACCGGCTGGCACGCGACTGGCAGGCCGGCATGCGCGAACGCCCCGCCACCGGCATCCGTTACGCGATCAGCTACGACGGCAGGCTGGTCGCCGGCAGGCATACCGCCGCCGATACGCTGATCCGCGCCGCAGGCGGCA
Organism: Microvirgula aerodenitrificans DSM 15089; assembly: GCF_000620105.1. Taxonomy (NCBI): domain Bacteria; kingdom Pseudomonadati; phylum Pseudomonadota; class Betaproteobacteria; order Neisseriales; family Aquaspirillaceae; genus Microvirgula; species Microvirgula aerodenitrificans. Next base: position 106,257 of record NZ_JHVK01000005.1, read on the forward strand.
TCAATGCCGCGGCCGGGCTGTCCGGCACCAAAGTGCTGTCACGCGACGCCTGGCAATCACTGAAACCCGACGTCATCATCCTCTGCACGCATACGGCCGCCGTCCACGGCGGCGTCGACGCCTTCCGCCAGCGCCCGGAAATCGCCGCGACACCGGCCGGCCGCGACGGCCGCATCCATCTGCTGCCGGCCAGCGACGCGATGATGATCTCGATCCGCAGCCCCGACGTGGTGCAGCGGCTGCGCGGGCTGTAACCGGCATGGCCGTCACGTCGTTGCTCCCTGCCCGCCATCCCGAACGTCTGGCCTGGTCGCTGCTGCTGGCAGCCAGCCTGCTGCTGCCGCTGCTCGGTGCCAGCCTCGGCGGCGGCGAGTTCCGCTGGCCGGACCTGACCGACCCCATTTTCACCACCCTGCGCCTGCCGCGCATCGCGGCGGCGCTGCTGGTCGGCGCGTCGCTGGCTGCCAGCGGCGCCGCCCTGCAGGCGCTGTTCCGCAATCCGCTGGCCGACCCGGGCCTGATCGGCACCTCTTCCGGTGCCGCGCTGGCCGTGGTGATCGTGCTCGCCACCGGCATTGCCGGCAGCACGCTGCCGTTCGCCGCCTTTGCCGGCGGACTGGCGGCCACCTGGCTGATCGTGGCCCTGGCCCGGTTCAGCGGCGGCGGCATGGCCGGCCTGCTGCTGATGGGACTGGTGATCTCGGCCTTCTGCGGCGCGGTAACCAGTCTGGCGCTGTTCCTGTCCGATGACCTGACGCTGCGCGGTGCATCCACCTGGCTGGCCGGCAGCCTGTCGTCGGCCTCACCGTCGCTGCTGCTGACCTGTTCGCTGGTATCCGGACTCGGCCTGCTGCTGCTGTTTGGCATCGGCCGCGATCTCGACTGCCTGCTGCTTGGCGAGGATGCCGCGGCGTCACTTGGTGTCGACGTGGTCCGTACCCGCCGGCTGGCGGCAATCGGCGCGGCACTGGCCACCGGTGGTGCCGTCGCCCTGTCCGGCATCATCGGCTTTGTCGGCATGATGGTGCCGAATGCGCTGGCCATTCTGGTCGGCGGCAGCCGGCGCCGGCTGATCGTGCTGTCGGCCTGGGTCGGCGCACTGTTCCTGCTCGGTGCCGACACGCTGGCGCGCAGCCTGGTCTGGCCGATCGACCTGCCGGTCGGCATCGTGGCGGCCTTTGCCGGCCCGCCCTTCTTCCTCTGGTTCTACCGTCGTCAAACAAGGAGTCTCCTCCATGGCTGATCCCATCGCCTTGTCCGCCCGTGATCTGGGCTACCGGATCAGCCGCAAGCCGATCCTGCAGGACATCAATCTGGACATTCCGGCCGGCAGCATCAGCGCGCTGCTCGGTCCCAACGGCGCCGGCAAGACCACGCTGCTGAAGCTGCTGGCCGGCCTGCGCTCGGCCAGCACCGGCGTGGTCCGCATCGACGGCATCGCCGTGTCGTCGATTCCGCCGGCCGAACGGGCACGGACCCTGGCCTTCGTCCCGCAGCACATCCCGGATGGCATTCCACTGTCGGTATTCGAGTTCATTGCACTGGGACGCGTCCCGCACCTCGGTGCCTTCGGCCGGCTGGCGGCCGGGGACCGCGACGCCGTCTGTGATGCGCTGGAGACAGTCGAGCTGGGCGACAAGGCCGAAGTCCGCCTCGATACACTGTCCGGCGGCGAACGTCAGCGCGCGGCCATCGCCCGGGCGCTGGCGCAGTCGGCGCCGATCCTGCTGCTGGACGAACCGACCAACCACCTCGACCTGCGCCACCAGCACAAACTGCAGCAGTTGCTGGTCCGGCTGGCGGAGTCCGGAAAAACCGTGATCGAAGTGCTGCACGACCTGGCCCTGGCCGCCAATTACGCCGACCATGTGGTCCTGATCGACCATGGCCGGCTGGTCGCCGACGGCAGCCCCGAGCAGGTCATGCGCGAAGACTGCCTGCGGGCCGTCTACGAGTGCCCGCTGCGGCTGGTTCGCCATGCGCCGCGTGGCTGGCATATGGAAATGCCGCAGGCAGCCTGAATACCCTGCAAAAACAACGCCTCCGGCAAAGGCCGGCACGGGAGGCGCGCGCGGCCGTCCGCGGGACCGGCTCGTGTGCCGGCCCCGAATCACGATATTGCTGCTGCCAAAACCACAAATTCATGACTCGCGAATAATTTCACTTGCGCAGAATCCAAACATTCGTTTGAATCATCGCTCCCGCGAGTGGCGGCACGCGCTGCGTTGCCGATCCGGACAACAGATCCGGCCCGCCATCTCGCGCCCTGTCACGAGGAGGAGGGACACACTATGACACTCGGCGAATGGTTCATTCCCGCCAGCGTCCGCCAGGACGCGGACCGGCTGATCAAGGCACGCACTGTCGTCAACGTCGCGCTGCTGGCGGCGGTGCTGACACCGCTGTTTTCCATTTCCTATTTCAAGCTCGGCCATCTGGCGATGGGCTACGGCATTCTGGCCGGCGGCATGGCCATGGCACTGGGTGCACTGCTGCTGCGCCTCAGCGGCCTGGTCGGACTGACTGCCCAGTTCATCATCGCCATCATGTTTGCCATGGTCAGCTGGATGGTATTCGTCAACGGCGGGCTGATGGGCACCAGCGTGGTCTGGTATGCGTCGATCCCGTTTACCGCCGTCTTTGTCGGCGGACGGCGCTCGGGGTATCTGTGGGCGGCGCTGACGCTGCTGGCGCTGATAGTGTTCCTGCTCGCCAATGGCGATCCCGGCACCCTGCCATCCACGCCGATTCCGGAAGCCGAGCACCCGCTGCTGCAGATGAAGTCGCTGGCCGGCCTGAGCATCGTCGTGCTGGTGCTGGCGCTGGCCTTCGACGGCGCCAAGCGCAAGGGCTTCAGCCAGCTGGAGCTGGCGCGCGAACAGGCCGAGACCGAACGCAACAACGTATCGACCATGCTCGACCACATCACCCAGTCGGTCCACGCCGCCAGCCAGGAAAGCCGCGATATCGCGGTCACCGCACGGCTGATGGTCGCCACCATGACCCAGCAGTCGGCACGCACCCAGGAAATGGTCGTGACCGTGCAGCAGATGAGCGCGCTGACCGAACACAACGCCGAGCAATCGTCGCAGGCCGCCGCCGTTGCCATCGATGCCCGCAAACAGGCGCACCAGGGCGGCGATATCATGAACAACGCCATGCAGCACCTCGACGAGGCCGGTACGGCCATGGCGCGCTCGTCAGAAGCGATCGAGTCGCTGGGACGCCGTTCGAGCGAGGTCAACGGCATCGTGCAGCTGATCGGCGAGATTGCCGACCAGACCAACATGCTGGCATTGAATGCCGCCATCGAAGCCGCCCGGGCCGGTGACGTCGGCCGCGGCTTTGCCGTGGTCGCCGACGAGGTGCGCAAGCTGGCCGAGCGCACCCAGACCGCAACCAAGGATATCGAGACCAAGATCGGTCTGATCGTCAACGGCACCCAGGATGCGCTGGTGGCCATCCGTGAAGGAGTCGACCGCATGCAGGGCGGCGCCGGCAACTCGCGCGCCGCGCATTCCAGCCTGCGCGAACTGATCGGCGGCGCGCAGAACCTGGCCGAGGTACTGGAGCAGGTGGCGGGCGCGGAAAACAGCCAGTCGGCCGGTTTCAAGACCTTTGCCGGCGATATCGGCAATATCGGCCAGTCGACCCAGACGCTGTCGAACGAAACCGCTGCCATTGCCGAGGCGACGCGCCGGCTGGACGGGCTGATGGCGGAACTGGCGGAGCGAATTCACCATTTCGAGCAGTCCCGACGGCAACCGGTCGCGATGGCGGCATGATCCGCCGCTTCCCATCCGCCGCCGCCTTGACCAATGATCTTGCAGGCCCTGGCATAAAAGGCTCTAATTCGCCCTTATGGAATGGCTTTTCAAAAAAATAGGTCTGGTCGCCCGGCACTCGAAACCGGAAGTGGTCCAGTCGCTGCTGGAACTTGCCCGCCACCTGGAGCAACAGGGGCTGCACGTTTTCATTGACCGCGACAGCGTGACCCGGGCCGAGGCCCAGGGGCTGACGCTGATCGACCGCAATGATTTCGGCAAGATTGTCGATGTCGCGATCGTGCTCGGCGGCGACGGCACCATGCTGTCGGTCGCCCGCCTGCTGGCGCCGTACCGCATCCCGCTGATCGGCATCAACCAGGGCCGGCTCGGCTTCATGACCGACATCCCGCTGCACACGATGATCGCCTCGGTCAGCAGCATCCTGCAGGGCGAGTTCCTGCCCGAGGAACGCATGCTGCTGCAATCGAGCGTCATGCGCGACAACGTCGAGGTCGCCCAGCACCTGGCACTCAACGATATCGTCATCAATCGTGGCGCCATGGGGCAGATGATCGAATTCGAGATCTTCGTCGACAACCAGTTCGTCTACAGCCAGCGCTCGGACGGCCTGATCGTCAGCACGCCGACCGGCTCGACCGCCTACGCGCTGGCCTCCGGCGGGCCGATCCTGCACCCGACCGTGCCGGCCATCGCCCTGGTGCCGATCTGCCCGCAGTCGATGAGCAATCGTCCCATCGCCATCAACGACTCCAGCGAAGTCGAATTCATGCTGACGCGCGGCGAGGATGCCCGCGTTCATTTCGACGGCCAGTCGCACTGCGACCTGATGGAACTCGATCGCGTGCTGATCCGCCGCTACCGCAATCCGCTGCGCCTGCTGCATCCACTCGGCTACAACTATTACGACATGCTCCGTCACAAGCTGCACTGGGGTGAGCGTCTGCTGTAACCCCTGCCGCACCCCGCCCTCTGCCCAATCGCTACCGGAATCCGCCCGCCGATGCTGCTATCGCTTTCAGTCCGCAACTTCGTCATCGTCGACCAGCTCGAACTCGACTTCCGTCCGGGCTTTACCGTACTGACCGGTGAAACCGGCGCGGGCAAATCCATCATCCTCGATGCCTTGTCGCTGCTGCTCGGCGGCCGTGGCGATGGCAGTCTGGTCCGGCATGGCGAGGAGCGCGCCGAACTGTCGGCCACCTTCGCCATCGGCGACATGGCCGACGTCCGCAGCTGGCTGGTCGGCCAGGAACTGGCCGACGACGGCAACGATGAACTGCTGGTGCGCCGCGTCGTCGATGCCGGCGGCCGCTCGCGCTGCTGGCTCAACGGCCGCCCGGCCACGCTGGCCCAGCTGCGCGAGGCCGGCGAGTGGCTGGTCGACATCCATGGCCAGCACGCCCATCAGTCACTGGTCAAACCGGATACCCAGCGCCGGCTGCTCGATGCCTATGCCGGCGCACTCGATATCGTCCAGGCGGTAAAGGGCGCGTTCGAGCAGTGGCAATCGGTCAAGCGCCAGCGGGTAGCCGCCGAACAGCACGTGGCCGAATTCGAACGCGAGCGCGAACGCCTGCAATGGCAGATCAGCGAACTGACCGAACTCGGCGTGCAGGCCGGCGAATGGGAAGACGTGTCCGCCAGTCATGGCCGGCTCGGCAATGCCCAGGAGCTGATCGAGGCCGCGCAGACCGCCATCGACACCCTGTCCGAGTCGGATCACGACATTCTGTCCGCCGTGGGCCAGGTGCAGAACCGCCTGTCACGGCTGGTCGACGTCGACAGCAAGCTCAAGGACACCGTGGCCCTGCTCGACTCCGCCGAGGCCGAGTTGCGCGAGGCGGTCTATGCGCTCCGCGATTACGCGGAGGGAATAGACCAGGACCCGGCTGAATTCGCGCGCATCGAGAAGCGCATTGACGCGCTGTATTCGATGGCGCGCAAATACCGCGTCCGTCCGGAAGAACTGCCGGAGAAACTCGCCGCCTGGCGCGAGGAACTGGAGCGGCTGTCGCAGTCGGCCGATGTCGACGAGCTGGTGCGCCAGGAAAGCGATGCCGAGCGCCTTTACCGCGACCTGGCCGACCAGCTGTCGCTGAAACGCCAGCAGGCGGCCGTCGAACTGGCCGACCGCATCAGCGAGGAAATGCAGGGGCTGGCGATGCAGGGCGCGCGCTTCGCCATCGAACTGGCCCCGCTGGCGGCACCGGCGGCCAGCGGCATGGAATCGGTCGAATACCTGGTCGCCGCCAATGCCGGCACCGCGCTGCGGCCGATGTCCAAGGTCGCGTCCGGGGGCGAGCTGTCGCGCATCAGCCTGGCGTTCCAGATCGTCGCCAGCCAGGTGGCGGCGGTACCGACGCTGATTTTCGACGAAGTCGACGTCGGCATCGGCGGCCGGGTGGCCGAAGTGGTCGGCCGGCTGCTGAAACGGCTCGGCCAGCGCTACCAGGTGCTGTGCATCACCCACCTGCCGCAGGTGGCCGCCTGCGGCGACAATCAGTGGCAGGTCGCCAAGCATCTGGAGGCCGGCCGCACGGTCAGCAGCATCCAGACCCTGTCCGACCGCGAGCGGGTGGAGGAAATCGCCCGCATGCTCGGTGGCGAGCAGATTACCGACACGACCCGGCAGCACGCGGCCGAGCTGCTGGCGCTGGTCGCCTGAGCGGCTACCGGATGCCCGTGCACGCTCGCTGACACCGGCCCGTCCTTCCCTGCCTGCGCCCGCCACCATGGCGGGCGTATGCCTGACGGGCCATTACTGTTTCATTTCTCTCAGCCCGTTCTAAGTCACACGGTTTTACCATCCAGGGTGTGCTACAAAGGATATCCCATCCGGATACCGGTAGCGGCAAACATGAGGATGGACAAATGCGTGTGCTGTTGATTGAAGACGACCCGATGATCGGGGATGCCGTGATGCTGGCATTGCGGGATGCGACCTATGCCGTCGACTGGGCACGCGACGGTGAAGCAGGTCTGGCCCTGTTTGCCAACCAGCAATACGAAATGGTGCTGGTGGACCTGGGGCTGCCGAAAATGGACGGCTACGCCGTGCTGACCCGGCTGCGGCAGAAGGACGCCCAGGTACCGATCCTGGTCGTGACCGCCCGCGACGGGCTGGACGATATCGAAAAGGGGCTGGACCTCGGCGCTGACGACTATGTGTGCAAGCCGTTCGAATTCCGCGAACTGCTGGCCCGCATGCGCGCGGTGACCCGGCGCAAGGCCGGTTCGGCCGCCCCCATCCTGTCCAACGGCGAAATCGATCTCGACCCGGCCAGCCGCGAGGTCAGCTACCGCGGGCAGTCGCTGCGCATGACCAGCCGCGAGTTCTCGCTGCTGCAGGCGCTGCTGCAGCGCCCGGGCGCAATCCTGTCCCGCAGTGACCTCGAGGAACGCATCTACAACTGGGATCAGGAAATCGACAGCAATGCGGTCGAGTTCCTGATCCACTCGATCCGCAAGAAACTCGGTTCCGACATCATCCGCAATGTGCGCGGCCTCGGCTGGATGGTGGCCAAGCGCCAATGAACTACTCTCTCCGCTTTCGCCTGTGCGCCTGGATTACCGCAGCCGTGCTGCTGGCGGCCGCTCTTGCCGGCTTTGCCTCTTTCGAAAGTGCGCGGACGGAAGCCAACGAGCTGCAGGATGCCCAGCTGACCCAGATCGGCACGCTGCTCGATGCACGCGACCTGTCGGTGCCACCGCCGCAGAACCTGGCGTCGACCACCACCGACCCGGACCTGTATATCGAGGTGCAGATCCTCGGCCGGCCGGATGTCGGTGACAAGGCCGTGTTCCCGTCCAATCTGCTCGACGGTCTGCACACGCTGAGCATCAACCATGAGGAGTGGCGGCTGTACGTGATTTCGCTGGACAACGGTGACCGTATCGCCGTCGGCCAGCGCACGGCCGAGCGCGACGAGATCGCCAATATCGGCGCCATGTCGACCATCGTGCCGCTGCTGGTGCTGATCCCGATTCTGCTGACCATGATCATCGGCGTGATCACGCTGGCGCTGCGGCCGGTCGCCCGCCTGAGCCAGCAGATCGACCATGATCCGAACCGCTGCCTGCAAAGCCCGCTGTCGATCGCACAGCTGCCGGACGAGGTGGCACCGCTGGTGCGGTCGATCAACCGGCTGCTGGCACGCCAGTCGCGACAGCTCGAGCAGCAGAAGCGCTTTATTTCCGACGCCGCACACGAACTGCGCTCGCCGATGACCGCGCTGATGCTGCAGGCGGAGAACCTGTCCGCCGCCGACATGTCCGAGACCGCCCGCGAGCGCCTGCAGCGGCTGCAGGCCGGGCTGGGTCGCAGCGCCGCGCTGATCGAACAGTTGCTCAGCCTGTCGCGCGCGCAGGCGCAGACCGCCGCCGCCACCCAGTCGGTCAGACTGGCGGATGTGCTGCACAAAGTGCTGGAAGACCTGGTGCCGCAGGCACAGGCGCGCGATATCGATATCGGCGTCGTTGCCCACGATGACGTCGGCGTTGCCGCCTACGAGCTGGATGTCGCCACCCTGATGCGCAACCTGCTCGACAACGCCATCAAGTACACGCCGCCTGGCGGCACCATCGACATCGGCATCCACCATGTCGGCGACGAGGCGACTTTCGAAGTTCGTGACAGCGGGACGGGTGTGCCCGACAACCTGATCGACCAGTTGTGGCGGCCCTTCTTCCGCGTTCCCGGCACCACCGCGCCCGGCGCCGGCCTCGGCCTGTCCATCGTCAGCAATATCGTCGACAAGCTGTCCGGCCGCGTGTCGGTTCGCAATGTCGCCCCGGATGAAGGCAGCGGCCTGATCATCGCTGTCCACCTGCCCGCCCAACCCTGACCCCATCACAATGACTCTGAACCAGAAATTGCTTCGCCACTCCGGTGGCCTGGTGTTCTGGGCGTGCCTGGCCATCGTCTGGCTGGGTACGCTCGGCCAGCGCGCGCTGATCACACCGGACGAAGGCCGCTATGCGACCCTGTCGCTGGGCATGCTGCACAGCGGCGACTGGATTACTCCGCGGCTGAACAACCTGCTGTATTTCGAAAAGCCGGCCATGCAGTACTGGGCGGGCGCGATCGCGTTCAAGCTGTTCGGCGTCAACGAATTCGCCGCCCGCTTCTGGCCCGGCCTGACCGGCCTGCTGACGGTGGCGCTGGTCGGCCTGACCGGACGGAAGCTGTGGTCGCCGGCCGCCGGCCGCAACGCCGCACTGGTTGCGGCCGGTTGCGCCTGGATCGTCGGCAACAGCCATTTCCTGACCCTGGATACCGGGGTGACCTTCTTCCTGACCGCCGCGCTGTCCGGCTTCCTGCTCGCCCAGCGCGACGGCGCCGATACACGCGAGCGCCTGTTCTGGAACCTGTTCATGTGGGCGGCCATGGCCGGGGCCACGCTGAGCAAGGGGCTGATCGGCATTCTGATTCCCGGCACCACGCTGGCGCTGTACTCGCTGCTGGCCCGCGATGTCCGGCCGTGGACGCGGATGAACTGGCTGCCCGGGCTGGCGCTGTTCCTGGTACTGAGCGTACCGTGGTTCGTGCTGGTGTCGCAGCAGAATCCCGGCTTCGCCCGCTTCTTCTTCATTCACGAGCACTTCCAGCGCTTCCTGACCACCGAACACCGCCGCACCGGCCCGGTCTGGTATTTCGTGCCGCTGCTGCTGGCCGGCTTCCTGCCATGGACCTCCCTGCTGCCGGCCACGCTGCGTGCCGGCTGGCAACGGGAGCCGGGCCGGTTCCAGCCGCGTCGGCTGCTGCTGGCCTGGTCGCTGTTCGTGTTCGTGTTCTTCAGCGTGTCCGGTTCCAAGCTGCCGTCGTACATTCTGCCGATGTTCCCTGCGCTGGCGCTGCTGCTCGGCCGGGAGCTGGAAACGATGACGGCGCCGCGCCTGGCCCGCCACCTGATTGCCCCGGCCCTGCTGTGGCTGGCGGTGCTGGCGGCACTGCCGTTCCATGCCCGTTTCTCCTCGGCCGAGACGCCACCCGCCGCGCTGCACGCGCTTGCCGTCGGTCTGGGCATTGCCGCCATCCTGTTTCTGCTGTGCGCGTGGTTTGCCTGGCGCGCGCTGCGCCGTGACGAACGCGGTCTGGCACTGGCCGCCTGGGCGCTGGGCGGCTTCCTGGCCGTCACTGCCGGGGCACTGGGTCACAACACCTTCGGCCAGCTGAAAAGCAGCAAGGCCGTTGCCGTGGCCGCCGCGCCGCTGCTGACGCCGGCCACGCCGGTGTTCTCGGTGGCGATGTATGACCAGACACTGCCGTTCTATCTGCGCCGGCCGGTCACCCTGGTTGCCTACAGCGATGAGTTCGCCTTTGGCCAGGCCGCCGAGCCGGACAAGTCGCTGCCCGATATCGCCTCGTTCACCCGACGCTGGCGCGAGCTGCCCGCCGCGGCCGCCATGATGGGTCCCGGCACCTTCACCACCCTGAGCCAGGACGGCCTGCCGATGCGCGTGGTCTACCGCGACGCCCGCCGCCTGTTCGTCATCAAACCCACCCCACCGGCCAATGGAGCCAATTAGTGAAACCGCTTGAATTTCTGCTGATCCTGATCGGCGTGCTGCTGAATGCCGGCGCACAACTGCTGCTGAAGGCCGGCGTGCGCCAGATCGGGCACTTTGAATTTACCGCCGCCAATGTGTGGCCGATCGGCCTGTCGCTGGCCGGCAACCCGCCGATCCTGGCCGGACTCGGCTGTTACGTGATCAGTGTCGGCGTCTGGATCATGGCGCTGTCACGCGTGGACGTCAGCATCGCCTATCCGATGCTGTCGATCGGTTATGTCGTCAATGCACTGCTCGCCTGGTGGCTGTTTGGCGAAGCGGTGACCGTCATGCGTCTGATGGGGATCGCCATCATCATCGTCGGCGTGCTCGTCGTCGCACGCAGTTAGCATCAAGGAGTCGTCATACATGGATTTCCTGCCCTTCACCCGCCCCGATATCGACGAGGACACCATTGCCGACGTGGTCGGCGTGTTGCGCTCCGGCTGGCTGACCACCGGCCCGCGCTGCAGCGAATTCGAAGCCGCGCTGTCGGCCCACGTCGGTGGCCGGCCGGTACGGGTGGCCAACTCGGCTACCGCCACGCTGGAGTTCGCGCTGCGCATCGCCGGAGTCGGCCCCGGTGACGAGGTCATCACCACGCCGCTGACCTGGGTCGCCACCGCCAACGTCATTCTGGCCGTTGGCGCCACGCCGGTGCTGGTCGATGTCGATCCGGCCACCCGGCTGATCGATCTCGATCTGGCCGAAGCCGCCATCACCCCGCACACCCGGGCCATTATCGCCGTCGACCTGGCCGGCCTGCCGGTCGACCGCGACCGGCTGTATACGCTGGCCACCCGCCATGGCCTGCGCGTGGTCGAAGACGCCGCCCAGTCGATCGGCGCCAACTGGCGTGGCCGGCGCATCGGCAGCGACGGCGACCTGGTCAGTTTCAGCTTCCATCCGAACAAGAACATCACCAGCGGCGAAGGCGGCTGCCTGGTCATGAACAATGAAAACGAGGTGCGGCTGTTCGAGAAGCTGCGGCTGCAGGGTGTGACCCGCCATGACGACGGCACGATGGATGTCGACATGCTGGGCGGCAAGGCCAATCTGACCGATATCGCCGCCGCCATCGGCCTGGGCCAGCTCAAACGGCTGGACGCATTCAATGCCCGCCGCCAGGCACTGGCGCGACGCTATTTCGAACAACTGCCGGACGATCTGGGCCTGGTGCTGCCGCCGGAGGATTTCCAGCATGGCAACTGGCACATGTTCCAGCCGCTGCTGCCGCTGGCCGACATGCAGGGCACGCGTCACGACTTTATCGCCGGCATGCGCGAACACGGCATCGGCATCGGCGTCCATTACCCGGCGCTGCACCTGTTCTCGCTGTACCGCGGGCGCGGCTTTGCCGAGGGGGATTTCCCGCATGCCGAGGATATCGGCCGCCGCACCGTCACCCTGCCGCTGTTCCCGGCCATGCAGGATGACGACATCGACCGCGTCTGCACGGCGATCGCCCGCGTGCTCCCGCCCCTGCTGGGGAGAGCCGCGTGACCAGCCCGGCAATGCTTTCCGTGGTCATTCCGGTCTACAACGAGGAAGCCACCCTTCCTGCGCTGTTCGACCGGCTGTACCCGGCACTGGACGCACTGGATGTCCGCTACGAGATCATTTTCATCAATGACGGCAGCGTCGACCAGTCGACGTCACTGCTGGCCAGCCAGTTCCATGCCCGGCCGGACGTGACCCGCGTCATCCTGTTCAACGGCAACTTCGGCCAGCATCGCGCCATTCTGGCCGGCTTCGCCCATGCGCGCGGCGAACGCATCGTCACCCTGGACGCCGACCTGCAGAACCCGCCGGAAGACATCCATTTGCTGCTGGCCGAGATGGACAAGGGGCACGACTACGTCGGCACCATCCGCCGCAGTCGCCACGACAGCCTGTGGCGCCATGTCGCCTCGCGGATGATGAACCGGCTGCGCGAGCGCATCACCCGCATCCACATGACCGATCAGGGCTGCATGATGCGCGCCTACAGCCGGCGCATCATCGACACCATCAACCAGTGCAATGAACTGAATACCTTTATCCCGGCACTGGCCTACCAGTTCGCGCAGAACCCGGTCGAGACCGTGGTCGGCCATGAACAGCGCCATGCCGGCGAATCCAAGTATTCGCTGTACAGCCTGATCCGGCTGAACTTCGACCTGGTGACCGGGTTCTCGGTGGTGCCGCTGCAGATGTTCTCGCTGCTGGGCACGCTGATCTCGTTCGGTTCGGCCATCCTGGTGGTCTACCTGCTGCTGCGCCGGCTGATCGTCGGTCCCGAGGCCGCCGGGCTGTTCACGCTGTTCGCCATCAGCTTCCTGCTGATCGGCGTGGCGCTGTTCGGCATCGGCCTGCTCGGCGAATACGTCGGTCGCATCTACCAGGAAGTGCGCCAGCGGCCGCGCTACCTGATTGCCGGCATCCTGGAACACAAGGAAGACGCATCATGACCCGTGCCGTCGTTTTCGCTTATCACGACGTTGGCGTCCGTTGCCTGAAAACCCTGCTGTCGCACGGCATCGATGTGGCGCTGGTGGTGACCCACCGTGACCGGGCTGACGAGAACATCTGGTTCGCCAGCGTCGCCGATACCGCTGCCGACTACGGCATCGAGGTCATCACCCCGGACGATCCGGATACGCCCGAAGTGCTCGACCGCGTTCGCGCCGCGCATCCGGACCTGCTGTTCTCGTTCTACTACCGCCACCTGCTCGGCACGGCACTGCTCGACAGCGCGCCGCTGGGCGCCTTCAACATGCACGGCTCGCTGCTGCCGGCCTATCGCGGCCGCGTGCCGGTCAACTGGGCGCTGATCCACGGCGAGACGGAAACCGGCGCCACGCTGCACGCCATGACCAGCAAGCCGGACAACGGCGCCATCGTCGACCAGATGGCGGTGCCGATCCTGCGCGACGACGATGCGGCCGACGTGTTCGCCAAGATCACGGTCGCCGCCGAAATCGTGCTGTCGCGCAGCCTGCCCGCGCTGGCCGCCGGCCGCGCGACGCTGACGGCGCAGGACCTGTCGCGCGGCGGTTATTTCGGCGGTCGCCGGCCGGAAGACGGCCATCTCGACCCGGTCTGGGACGCCGCGCGCCTGCACAACTTCATCCGTGCCCTGACCCGCCCGTTCCCCGGCGCCTTCGCCAGTCTGGCGGGGCGACAGTTGCGGATCTGGCGCAGCTTCCGTGCCCCGTTCCCCGTCGGCGCCCCCCGGCCCGCACGCGCCAGCCTGATGGCGGCCGGCGGCACCCTGTGGCTGCTGGCGGCCGACGGCCAGGCACTGCGCCTCACCGACGCCGAACTCGATGACCAGCCGCTCGACGCGGCGGCCTTCCATACCCTTTTTGATCAACAGACCCTCGAGCTGGCCTGACGCCTGCCCCGGCCTCCACCTGCTGGAACCCACCATGAAAAAAGTCCTCATCCTCGGCGTCAACGGCTTTATCGGCCATCACCTGACCCGGCGCATCATCGACACCACCGACTGGCACATCTACGGCATGGACATGAACTGCGACCGGATCCAGCCGTGGCTCGACCATCCGCGCTTCCATTTCTTCGAGGGCGATATCGGCATCAACAAGGAGTGGATCGAATACCACGTCCGCAAGTGCGATGTGGTGCTGCCGCTGGTGGCCATCGCGACCCCGGCCACCTATGTGAAGGCACCGCTGCAAGTGTTCGAGCTCGATTTCGAGGCCAATCTGCCGATCGTTCGCCAGTGCGTGAAGTACAACAAGCGCGTGGTGTTCCCGTCGACCAGCGAGGTCTACGGCATGTGCGGTGACGCAGAATTCGACCCGGAGAACTCGCCGCTGGTCTACGGCCCGATCAACAAGCCGCGCTGGATCTACGCCTGCTCGAAGCAGCTGATGGACCGGGTCATTGCCGCCTACGGCCAGCAGGAAGGGCTCGACTACACGCTGTTCCGCCCGTTCAACTGGATCGGGCCGGGCCTGGACAGCATCCATACGCCGAAGGAGGGCTCGAGCCGGGTCATTACCCAGTTCCTCGGCCATATTGTTCGTGGCGAACCGATCAAACTGGTGGATGGTGGTCAGCAGAAACGCGCGTTCACCTTTGTCGACGACGGCATCTCGGCCCTGGTCAGGATCATCGACAACCCGGCAGGCCGCGCCAGCGGGCAGATCTACAATATCGGCAACCCGACCAACAATTTCTCGGTGCGCGAACTGGCGACCATGATGCTGGAACTGGCCGCCACCTATCCGGAGTATCGCGACAACGCGGCCAGGGTCGAACTGATCGACGTCAGCTCGGGCACGTATTACGGCGATGGCTATCAGGACGTACAGAACCGGGTACCGAAGATCGAGAATACCTGTGCCGATCTGGACTGGGCACCGCGCGTCAGCATGCTCAGCGCACTGAAGAGCCTGTTCGACTTCTATCGCGACGAAGTGGCCAGCCAGCGCGACCTGGTGAGCTGAGCGATGAGCACGCTGGCGCTGAAAATCGACGTCGACACCTGGCGTGGCACGCGTGAAGGCGTGCCACGCCTGGTCGAACTGCTGCAGCGGCACCGGGCCGGCGCGACCTTCCTGTTCAGCCTCGGCCCGGACCATACCGGCCGCGCCATCCGCCGGGTGTTCCGTCCCGGCTTCCTGTCCAAGGTATCGCGCACCTCGGTGCTCGAACACTACGGGCTGCGCACACTGCTGTACGGCACCGTGCTGCCCGGCCCGGATATCGGCCGGCGCGCGGCAGCCACCCTGCGCGCCGTGCGCGATGCCGGTTTCGAGGTCGGCGTGCACTGCTGGGACCACATCCGCTGGCAGGATCATGTCGCCGGCCGTGATGCGGCCTGGACCCGGCGCGAGATGGAGCGGGCCCGCGAGCGCTTCAGCGATATCTTCGGTGAAACGCCGCGCGTTCACGGTGCCGCCGGCTGGCAGATGAACGACGCCGCCTATGCGCTGGAACGCGAGCTGGGATTCGCCTACGCATCCGATGGCCGTGGCAGCGGGCCATTCCAGCCGGTTGACGCCAATGGCCGGCCATTCGGCGTGCCGCAGTTGCCGAGTACGCTGCCGACGCTGGACGAGCTGATCGGCATGGACGGGCTGACGCCGGACAATGTGCACGCGCATCTGCTGGCGCTGACGGCCGACCCGCCAGCGCAGGGCCATGTCTATACGCTGCATGCCGAACTGGAAGGCATGAAACTGCTGCCGACCTTCGAACGCCTGCTGGACGGCTGGACGGCACAGGGCTACCAACTGGTATCGACCGGCGAACAGTTCGCCCGGCTCGACCCGTTTGCCCTGCCGCACTGCAGGGTGTCGATGGGGGAAATCCCCGGCCGCAGCGGCGTGCTGTCACTGCAGGGGGCGGCAGTCTGACACCGGCCGGGGAGCTAGTGTTCCCCGGCCGGCGCCACCCATGTCACCAGCAGCAGCGCCGCCAGCAGCGCACAGCTGCCGGAAAAGGCAAAAGCCAGCAAGGGCGAGCCCAGGGTATACAGCCAGCCGAACAGCAGGGATGCCGGCAGCAGCATGATGCCGGTCACCAGATTGAACCAGCCGAAGGCGGCCCCGCGCCCGCTGACCGGTGCCATGTCGGCCACCAGCGCCTTCTCCACGCCCTCGGTTGCGGCAATGAACAGCCCGTAACCGGCGAACAGCCCGAACAGCCAGGCGCCACTGTGCGTCGCCAGACCGAGCCCGGTGTAACACATCCCGTAGGCGGCATAACCGCAGACCAGCATGCGGATGCGGCCGACCCGGTCCGACAGCGCCGACAGCGGGGTCGAGAACAGCGTCGCCACCAGCGAGACTGCGGCCCACAGCAGCGGCACCTGCGCCTCCGGTACGCCCAGCTCCCGTGCGCGCAGCAGCAGGAACAGGTTCGACGCATTGCCCAGGGTGAACAGCGCAACCACCAGCAGGTAGCGGCGAAACGCCGGCGGCATGTCGCGCAGGCGCTGGCGACGGGCAAAGGCGGTTTTCAGCGCGCTGGCCGCATGCCGGGCGCCGATGCGCTCTGCAGTCACGACCGCCGGCTCGCGGATCGCGCACGCCAGCAGGATGCACAGCGCCGCCGGCAGGGCCGACCACAGGAACAGGTCGCGCAGCGGTACGCCGCGTGCCAGCAGCATGGCGGCCAGCAGCGGACCGATGACCGCACCGGCATTGTCCAGCGCCCGGTGCAGACCGAACACCAGCCCGCGGCGGTCGTCAGGCACGCTGGAAGCCAGCAGCGCGTCGCGCGGTGACGAGCGCAGCCCCTTGCCGACCCGGTCGCCGAAGCGGATCAGCAGCAGCCACGGCCACGAGCTCACGAAGGCGATCAGCGGCCGGCCAACGCCGGCCATGCCGTAGCCGACCAGTATCCACGGCCGCGCGCGGCGGGTGCTGTCCATGACGATGCCGGACAGCAGTTTCAGCAGGCTGGCGGTGGCTTCGGCGATGCCCTCAATCAGGCCGAGCACGCGCGGGCCGGCCATCAGCACCGATGACAGATACAGCGGCAGCAGCGGATAGAGCATCTCGCTGGCGCTGTCATTGACCAGACTGATCAGGCCGATCAGCCAGACCGTTCGCGGCAGGGCCCGCAACGCGGCGAACATATGCCGTCTCCGGTGAGGAATGGGAATGCGGGCAGTTTACCCCACAAGCATGGCCGTCTTGGCCAGCATGCCCAGCGCCACCGCCATCAGCACCAGGGCAAAACCCCGCTGGACCTGCGCCTGTGACCAGCGCCGCGACAGCCAGCGCCCGCCGAGCGCGCCGAGCGCCGTGGCAGCGGCAAAACCGAGCGTAATGCCGGCCGGCATGCTGACACCGTGTGCCAGCGCCGACAGCACGCTGCCGCTGCCGACCAGGGCGATGGTCAGCAGCGAGGTGGCAACGACCCCGTGCATGGACAGATTGGTGAACCGGCGCAATGCCGGCACGATGACAAAACCGCCGCCGACACCGAGCAGCCCGGTCAGCAGGCCGGTCAGCGCCCCGATGCTGCCGAGCAGGCCGGCGGTGGCCAGGTTCCAGTCGAAGCGCCCGGTTTCCGGATTGATCCGCGCCCAGCCCGGCGACGGGCGCTCCAGTTCATCATGGCGCCGCCACATCCGCCCCGCCGCCAGCAGCATGGCCACGGCGAACAGGCCGGTCAGCCAGACCTGTGACGCCTGATGGGCGATCCACAGCCCGAGCGACGAAAACGGCACCCCCGCCAGCGCCATCAGCAGTGACGCCCGGTAGCGTACCAGCCCGCGCCGCCAGCCCTCGAATGCGCCCACGGCGGAACTGCAGGCGACGGCGACCAGCGCGACCGGTGCCGCCTGCTGCATGCTCCAGCCAAGCCCGGCCACCAGTGCCGGCACGCCGAGAATGCCGCCGCCGGCACCGGTCAGACCAAGCACCACGCCGATCAGCACGCCCAGCAGCAGAACCATCAGCATGATCTGCCTCCGTCAGGGTGCCGGATGCCGGTGCGACCAGGCGGCAAACAGCGCCATGCCGGCCAGCATGGCCAGCGTGAACACGATGGCCTTGCCGACCCCTGCCCCGGCCAGCAGCAACGCCGGTCCCGGACACAGGCCGGCCAGGCCCCAGCCGATGCCGAACAGCAGACTGCCGAGCCACAGCCGGCGGTCGATCGCGGTCGCGGTCGGCAGCCGCATCGGCAAGCCCAGCCATGACACGGTCCGTCGGCGGGCCATGGCAAACGCCAGCAAGCCGACCACCACCGCGCCGCCCATCACCAGTCCCAGCGACGGGTCCCAGTCGCCAGCCAGGTCGAGAAAGCCCAGCACCTTGGCCGGACTGGCCATGCCGGCCACGATCAGGCCCAGGCCAAAGACCAGGCCGGACAGCGCCGCAAACAGTATGTTCATCATTGTCTGTCTCACCCCGCCAGCAAATGGCGCATTACGTACACGGTGGCAAAGCCGGTGGCCATGAAGCCCAGCGTGGCGACCAGCGAGCGCGGCGACAGCCGTGACAGGCCACACACCCCGTGCCCGCTGGTACAGCCCGAGCCGAGCCGGGTGCCGAAGCCGACCAGGACGCCGGCCACGATCAGCAGCGGCCAGCCGGCATCGATCACGGCGGACGGCAGCGGCGCGGCAATCCGGTACAGCCACGGCGCCAGCATCAGCCCGGCCAGGAAAGCCACGCGCCAGCCGGTATCACCGCGCAGCGGGCGCAGCAGGCCACCGGCAATGCCGCTGATACCGGCGATGCGACCGTTGCACAATACCAACAGCGCAGCCCCGATACCGATCAGCGCACCGCCGGCCAGGGCGGTCCACGGGGTGAAATGCAGCCAGTCAATGGTCATGGCGTGTCGTCCTTCGGGCAGTACAGCAGGTACAGTGTGCCAAGCAGTGTCAGCACCTTGTCGTCGGCAACCGAGTAGAAAATGCGCTTGCCGTCGCGGCGGGTCGTGACCAGCCCTTCGGCGCGCAGCACGCCGAGTTGTTGCGACAGGGTCGGCTGCCGGATGCCGAGCAGGCTTTCCAGTTCGCTGACCGAGCGTTCGCCCTGCGACAGCTGGCACAGCAGCAGCAGGCGATCCTCGTTGGCCAGCGTGCGCAGCACGGTAGCGGTTTCAGCGGCGGCCAGACGCATGACGCTGATGTTCAGGTCCGGATGGGGTATGTCCATCTTGCTTCCTTGATGCGGATTGCCAATATTATATTGAATGATATTATGTATATCAACATATCGTTTACCTGCCCCCGGAGCCGCCATGTCGCCCAGCATCGAAGCCCTGCATGACAGCACGACCGCCACCGTCACCTATGTCGTCTACGACGCGCCGGGCGGCTACGCGGCCATTATCGATCCGGTACTCGACTACGACCCGAAAGCCAGCCGGACCGGCACGGCCTCGGCCGAACGCGTGCTCGACTGCCTGCGCCGGCACGACTTGCGCGTCGCCTGGATCCTGGAAACCCATGCCCACGCCGACCACCTGAGCGCGGCGCAGTGGCTGAAGGCGCGGGTCGGCGGCACGGTCGCCATCGGCGAGCATATCCGCAACGTCCAGCGGACCTTCAGCGCCCTGTACCACCTTGGCGACGGGGCGCCGGCCGATGGCGCGCCGTTCGATCACCTGTTCCGGGACGGGGACACCTTCGCCATCGGCGCGCTGACGGCCTGCGCCCTGCACGTGCCGGGACACACGCCGGCCGACATCGCCTACCGGATCGGCGACGCGGTCTTTGTCGGCGATACGCTGTTCATGCCCGATGTCGGCACCGCACGTTGCGACTTTCCCGGCGGTGACGCACGCCGGCTGTACCACTCGATCCGCAGGCTGCTCGCCCTGCCCGGCGACACGCGGCTGTTCATGTGCCATGACTACCCGCCGCCGGGCCGCGCCGCCGCCTGGGAAACGACGGTGAGCGCGCAGCGCCTCGGCAATATCCATGTCCGTGACGGCATCGGCGAGGACGACTTCGTCCACATGCGCACGGCGCGCGACCGGACGCTGGACATGCCGGCGCTGATCTGGCCGTCCGTCCAGGTCAACATCCGCGCCGGCCAGTTGCCGGCGGCGGAAAGCAACGGCATGCGCTACCTGAAGATCCCGCTCGACGCGTCATAGCTCAGAGGCGGAAGAACAGCCAGGTCAGCACCAGGAACAGTGGCAGCAGGATCGCGCACGACCACAGCAGGAAGCCGAAGAAGCTCGGCATGGCGATGCCGCGCTGCTCGGCAATTGCCTTGACCATGAAGTTCGGCGCATTGCCGATATAGGTCAGCGCCCCCATGAATACGGCCCCCATCGAGATCGCCAGCAGGGTCTGCGGCAGTTGCGTCATCAGCGTGAACGCATCACCGGCGGCCAGGTTGAAGAACACCAGGTAGGTCGGCGCATTGTCGAGGAAGCCGGACAGGAAGCCGGTCATCCAGAAGTACATGGCGTTGATCGGCAGGCCGTCCTCGCCGGACACCAGGCTGACGATGGCCGCCAGATGGCCGTCACTGCCGGCGCGCAGGATGGCGATGGCCGGCGCGATGGTAATGAAGATGCCGGCGAACAGCTTGCCGACTTCCAGGATCGGGTCCCAGTTGAATTCGTTGCCGGCCCGCACCTGCTTCGGCGTCAGCAGCAGCGACAGCAGCGCCAGTCCGATCAGCAGCAGGTCGCGCACCAGGTTCTGCAGTTCCAGCGGGGTACCGAGCACATCGAAGGCGATGCCGGGTTTCCAGAAGCCGGACAGCAGCACGGCACCGATCACACCAGGCAGCAGCAACAGGTTCAGGCGGCCATACAGCTTCAGCGGCGTCGGCGGCGCGCCATCGTCCACGGCGACGCCATCGCGGCGGAAGTAATAGCTGTCGATCACGTAGAACACGGCCAGCAGCGCCAGCGACAGCAGCAGCACCGGCAGCGCCATGGCCTTGACGGTCCAGAAGAAGTCGACCCCCTTCAGGAAACCGAGGAACAGCGGCGGATCGCCCAGCGGCGTCAGGCCACCGCCGACGTTGGCGACCAGGAAAATGAAGAACACCACCACGTGCACGCTGCTGGCGCGGCCATGGTTGGCTTTCAGCACCGGCCGGATCAGCAGCATGGCCGCGCCGGTGGTGCCCATCAGCGAGGCCAGCAATGTGCCGATGGCCAGCAGCCCGGTGTTCAGCGCCGGCGTCGCACGCAGCGTGCCCCACACCAGGATGCCGCCGGACAGTGTATACAGAGAGAACAGCAGGACGATGAACGGGATGTACTCGGCCACCAGCGCATGCGCCAGCAGCGCCAGGGTGGTGGAACTGCCGAAGGTGATGGTGAACGGCAGCAGGAACAGCACGGTCCACAGGGCGGTGATCTTGCCGAAATGGTGATGCCAGATGCCCGGCGCAAAGATCGGGAACAGGGCAATCGACAGCAGGATGCCGCAGAACGGCAGGGTCCAGCCCAGACTCAGTGTGGTGCCATCGAGGTCGGCAGCACTCGCCACGCCGGGCAGCAGGAACAGAAACGGCAACAAGTGTTTCAGGATCGGCTTCATTCAGTCTCCAGCCCGGCTGGTACCGGGCATTCTGATGGGTCGAGGGAAATCGCAGGCGGAAAGCAGGCGGGAAACGCTAAAGTCGGCATAAAATATGCCGTTGAAAAAAAGCGAACGCACTGCACCATGCAGCAGCGAACAAGATAACGCCCTGTGACCACAAGACTCAAGTCGACGATCCATGCCGCCGCTCAGCCGGGTGCCGGTCGCCGGCCTGACACCGGACAAAACCATATCAAGTCATGAGTGAAGACAACAGCAACAGCAGTGGATACAACTATGCACTGGAAGTCAGGTTCGCCATCGGCGTCCAGCCGCGGGACGTCCGTATTCTCCACCGCTCGATGGCTTTCAAGTCGCATCTGGTCAGCGAATGGGCATTGATGCAGGAAGCCAAGGATTTTGCCCGCCGCCAGCTTGAGGATGAGGGTTTCCCGGCCAGCGAGGTCCGCATCCTCAATGTCACCGCCACGCTCGGCAAGAAGGTGATCGGCAACGAGAGTCGCTGAGCACCGCTTGCCGGTGCAGGCATGAAAAAACGGCGCGACAGATGTCGCGCCGTTTTTCACTTGATGACGCTCGCCAATCAGTGACCGCCGCCGATGGTTTCCAGCACGGTCCAGTTGCCGCCCTGGGCCTTGTAGACGGTGATGCCGCCTTCCTTCAGGTCGCCCTTGTCGTCATACGCCCAGGCCGACGAGGTCACGCCCGAGTAGTTGATCTTGGCCAGTTCCGGCAGGTACTTCGCCGGTTCGGCCGAGTTGGCCTTCTTCATGGCTTCGATCATTGCGCGGGTCGCGTCATAGCCGTACGGCGAGTAGGTCGCCACGTCCTGCTTGAAGCGGGCCTTGTAGCGGGTCTCGTAGTCCTTGCCCTTCGGCATCTGTTCCAGCGGCAGACCGGCCAGCGAGGCGATGGTGCCGTCGGCTTCGGCGCCAGCCAGCTTCAGGAAGGTCGGGGTCTTGGTCATTTCGCCGGAAACCAGCGGGGCCTTGATGCCCAGGCGCTTCATCTGCTTGGCCATCGGGGCCGATTGCGCATCGGCGCCACCGTAGTAGACCACGTCCGGGTTCACGCCCTTGATGGCGGTCAGGATGGCAGCGAAGTCGGTCGCCTTGTCGGTGGTGAACTCGCGCTTGAGGATTTCACCGCCGGCAGCCTTGGCCGCCTTCTCGAACTCGTCGGCCAGACCCTGGCCGTAAGCGGTGCGGTCGTCGATGACGACGATCTTCTTGCCGAGTTTTTCCACGACCCACTTGCCCATCACGCCACCCTGCTGGGTGTCGGACGTCATCGAACGGAAGGTGGTCTTGAAGCCCTGCTGGGTGTAGTTCGGTGCGGTCGCCATGGCGATGTTCGGAATGCCGGCATCGTCATAGATCTTCGACGCCGGGATCGCGGTGCCGGAGTTGAAGTGGCCGATCAGGCCGCTGATCTTCATGTCGGCGAACTTTTGCGCGATCTGCGTCGCGGTCTTCGGGTCGGCCTGGTCATCTTCAGCCACCAGTTCGAACGTCACCGGCTTGCCGTCGAGGGTCGGCTTTTCCGCGTTGGCATCTTCGATGGCCAGCGTGACGCCGTTCTTGTATTCCTCGCCGTAGTGGGCTTGCGGGCCGGTCAGCGGGGCGACGAAACCGATCTTCACCACGCTGGCGCCAGCGGCGGCAGCAGGTTGATCGGCAGCCGGCGCGGCCGCTTCATCCTTCTTGCCGCAGGCCACCAGGGCCAGGGCAGCTGCAACAGCAGCGGTAATCGTCAGCAGTTTGGTCTTGTTCATAGTCTTCCTCTCTACTTTGCAGGGCGAGCCCAAGAAAATATACGCCGTTTTGCCCGAGTGTCAGGCAAAGATGCCGTGCGGCATTCTAGCGAATTGTCATTGACCAAGGTATAGCCCTGGTTCTTCTTTTTTCGGGGTCGTGTTTTCGAGGGAGCGAGGGGCAAAGCCCCCCGCTCTCTCAGGCATCAGTCACCGATGCTCATCAGGCTGGCGTTGCCGCCGGCCGCCGTCGTGTTGATGCTGACGGCACGTTCGTGGACCAGGCGGAACACGTCGTAGCGGCCGTTGTCCCGCACCCGGTTCAGGCCGACGATTTCGCCGTCGCGACCGGCCAGTGCCGGCCGCAGCGAGGCGGCGACCTCGTCGTCATCGTACAGCGCAGCCTGTACCGGCGCCCGTTCGATACTGTCGGCCACGGCGATCTGCAGACCGGCCGGCAGGCGTGCAGCCAGCCCGGCGGCAGCCGATCCGGCCAGCACATAGGCCATGTTGCCGGTAGCAAAGACCGCGACCAGCTGGCGGGCCAGTCCCGGCAGCGTCGTCGCCAGGCACAGCACATTGCCGCGCGGCACGAAGCGCAGGCGGTTGATTTCGCCGGTCGGGCCGGCAAACTCCATCGGCGTCAGCAGCGGCGAATGCTTGCGTTCATGACCGATCAGGCGGCTGATCGCCTCGCGATCGGCCTCGTCCAGTCCCAGCGTCGGCAGCAGGCCGGCCAGCGTTTCCAGCAGGGTCAGCCCGGCATCGCCGGCGGCAGTCCCCACCTTCGGCCGCTTGCCGGTCTCGCACAGGCGGTACAGATAGCACGGGCCGCCGGCTTTCGGACCGGTACCGGACAGACCCTCGCCACCGAACGGCTGCACGCCGACCACGGCACCGACAATATTGCGGTTCACGTACAGGTTGCCGACATGGGCCGTCTCGGCGATCAGGTCGATGGTTTCGTCGATGCGGCTGTGCACGCCCATGGTCAGGCCGTAGCCGGCGGCATTGATGTCGCGGATGACCTGGGCCATTTCGGCAGCGTGGTAGCGGACGATGTGCAGCACCGGGCCGAACACTTCGCGCTGCAGCTCGCCGATGGAACCGATCTCGCAGACGAACGGGGCGACGAAGGTACCGGTCGCCGGCACGTCCAGCGTGTGGAACCACCGGGCTTCGCGCTTCATCCGCTCGATATGTGCCAGCAGATTGCGCTGTGCCTCACCGTCGATGACCGGACCGACGTCGGTCGACAGCACGCGCGGATCGCCGACCACCAGTTCGTCCATCGCGCCACGGATCATGGCGATGACCTTGTCGGCCACGTCATGCTGCACATACAGCACGCGCAGCGCCGAGCAGCGCTGGCCGGCCGAGTCGAACGCACTGACCAGCACGTCGCCCACCACCTGTTCGGCCAGGGCCGAGCTGTCGACGATCATGGCGTTCATGCCGCCGGTTTCGGCGATCAGCGGGATGTCGCCGCCCCGGCGGGCCAGCGTACGGTTGATGATATGGGCGACATCGGTCGAACCGGTAAACAGCACGCCCTTGACGCGGCTGTCGGCGGTCAGGGCGGCACCGACGGTTTCGCCGCGGCCCGGCAGCAGTTGCAGCGCATCGCGCGGCACGCCGGCCTCGTGCAGCAGGCGCACGGCAAAGGCGGCGATCAGTGCGGTCTGCTCGGCCGGCTTGGCCAGTACCGGGTTGCCGGCAGCCAGGGCCGACACCACTTCGCCGCAGAAGATCGCCAGCGGGAAGTTCCACGGGCTGATCGCCACCACCGGCCCCAGCGGGCGATGGGTGTCATTGCTGAACTCGTTGCGGGCCTGCTGCGCGTAGTAGCGGCAGAAATCGACCGCCTCGCGCACTTCGGCAATCGCATTGGACAGGGTCTTGCCCGCCTCGCGCACGGCCAGCGCCATCAGCGCCGGCATGTTTTCTTCCATCAGGTCGGCGAAGCGCTCCAGGCAATCGGCGCGTTCGGCCGGCAGGCGATGCGGCCAGTCGGCCGCTGCGGCGGCCTCGAGGGCGACCGGCACGTCCTGCAGCCCGGCTTCGACCACGCTGCCGACGATATCGGCCGGATCGGCCGGGTTGCGCACCTCGGTGCGGAGCTCGCCGCTGTGGCTGCCGCCGGCCAGCAGCGGTTCGGCCAGCCACTGGCGGGCGCAGGCGTCATCCAGTCCGAGCTGCAGCGCGGCCAGCGTCTGCTCGTGGCTCAGATCGAGGCCGGACGAGTTGCGACGTCCGGCACCGTACAGGTCACGCGGCAACGGAATGCGGGCATGCGGCTCGCCACCGATGCGCGCCGCTTCGGCCACCGGATCGGCCACCAGCTCGTCGATGGACACCGCCTCGTCGACGATGCGGTTGACAAAGGAACTGTTGGCACCGTTTTCCAGCAGCCGGCGCACCAGATAGGCCAGCAGCGTTTCATGCGAGCCGACCGGCGCGTAGATGCGGCAGGCGCGGCCGAGCTTGTCGCCGCCGACCACCTGGTCGTACAGCGTTTCGCCCATGCCGTGCAGGCACTGGAATTCGAACTGCTTGCCTTCGCCAAGGTGATAAACCGCCGCCAGCGTAAAGGCGTTGTGGCTGGCGAACTGCGGGAAGATGCAGTCCTGCGCGGCCAGCAGGCGCTTGGCGCAGGCAAGGTAGGACACGTCGGTGTAGACCTTGCGGGTATAGACCGGATAGCCGGACTGGCCATCGACCTGGGCGCGCTTGATTTCGGCATCCCAGTACGCGCCCTTGACCAGCCGGACCATGAAGCGACGACCGGCGCGGCGGGCGAGGTCGATCAGGTAGTCGATGATGAACGGACAGCGCTTCTGGTAGGCCTGCACCACGATGCCGATGCCGTCCCAGCCGGCCAGGTCGGCGTCGAACGCCAGTTTTTCGACCAGATCGAGCGACAGCTCCATCCGGTCCGCTTCCTCGGCGTCGATGTTGATGCCGATATCGTAGCGCCTGGCCAGCAGCATCAGCTGTTTCAGGCGTTCGTACAGTTCGCTCATCACCCGGTCGCGCTGGGCGCGGCTGTAGCGCGGGTGGATGGCGGACAGTTTTACCGAAATGCCCGGGCCCTCGATGATGCCGCGGCCATTGGACGCCTTGCCGATGGCGTGGATCGCCATCACGTAGTCATCCATATAGCGCTGGGCATCGGCTTCGGTCATCGCCGCTTCGCCGAGCATGTCGTAGCTGAAGCGATAGCCGCGCGATTCGCGCTCGCGACCATTGGCCAGCGCCTCGTCGATGGTTTCGCCGGTCACGAACTGCTTGCCGAGCATGCGCATCGCCATGTCGACGCCCTTGCGGATCAGCGGTTCGCCGCCCTTGGCGATCAGCTTGGTCAGCGCGTTCGACAGCCCGGCCTCGTTATGGGTGTTGACCAGCTTGCCGGTGATCACCAGCCCCCACGCTGCGGCATTGACGAACAGCGAGCGGCTGTTGCCGATATGGCTCGACCAGTCGCCACGGGCGATCTTGTCGCGGATCAGCTTGTCGGCGGTCGCCCGGTCGGGAATCCGCAGCAGCGCTTCGGCCAGACACATCAGCGCAATGCCTTCGTGGCTCGACAGCGAGAATTCGTGCATCAGCGCGTCGACACCGCTGGCCCGCGTACGCTTTTCCCGTACCTCGGTCACCAGCTTGCGTGCCAGCGACTGGACGCTCGCCAGCGTATCGGCACCCAGCGCCGCCTGCGGCAGCAGTGCCGATACGCACTCCTTTTCGTCGCGGCGCAAGGCGGCGGTAATCACGTCCATCAGCGGGCCCTGAGGGCGGGACAGCGTGGCGAAAGTCATTGCAGCTTCTCCTGATTTGCAGTTCTTCTACGTCTGTTGGTCTGTCCGACACGCGGTTTGCCAGATACTTGTAGCGCGCCAGTATTGGCTGCAATATTATGACAATGCATAGAAAACTACATTCTGATTACACGTGACATCACAGAGTTTTGCTTGCCAAAAATACAAAAACACAGCATAAACCACGACAGTCGCAGCAAAACAACAAAACATAAATACCAGCCAGCCCGACACGCTGAGCAGGTAACAAAATACAGATCATTCATCTACAAAAACGGAGAAACAGAGGATGAAAAGAAGCAAGCCAAGGAAGACGCTTGACCTCATCGACCGGAAAATCCTCGCGCTTTTGCAGGACAACGCCAAGATATCGAACGTTGATCTGGCCGAACAGGTCCACCTGTCGCCCACTCCCTGTCTGGAGCGGGTAAAACGTCTGGAATCAGATGGTTATATCCGCAAGTACGCCGCTCACCTGAATCCGCAGGTGCTGGACGCCGGCATGCTGGTCTATCTCGAAGTCAGCCTGCAGAACACGACCAGTGAAATCCTCGAAGAGTTCAACAGCGCGGTGCAGGGCATCCCGCAGATCCTCGAGTGCCACATGGTTGCCGGCGGCTTCGACTACCTGCTGAAGATCCGCGTGCGCGACATCCACGAGTTCCGCGACATGCTGGGCGAAATGCTGTCCCACCTGCCCTACGTAAGGGAAACCCATACCTACGTGGTGATGGAAGAGGTCAAGGAGTCGTCGCAGATTCCGCTGCGCCCCTGAGCAGGACCGGCAACAGCGGCTATAACGAGGCGGACGGGCGCGATACCGCACATGCGATTGTCCTCGACTTGATGTCGATCAAGACGACGGGATGGGCGCTGTATTCGAATGCCCCTCTTGCCGTCCGGTTTTGCCGGCCCCGGCCTGATTCATTCATCATGCACAGGAGATCTTCATGATCCGCAAACTCCTCGTTACCGCCCTGCTCTGCGCCGCCGCCACCCCGGTGCTCGCTGCCGCCCAGTGTTCGGTCGATATCGAAGCCAACGACGCGATGCAGTTCAACAAGAAAAGCATCGATGTCAGCAAGAGTTGCAAACAGTTCACCGTCAACCTGAAGCATGTCGGCAAGATGCCGAAGACCGCCATGGGTCACAACTGGGTGCTGACGGCCAAGGCCGACGAGCAGGCCGTGATCAGCGACGGCTCCAAGGCCGGCCCGGCAGCCGACTACATCAAGGCCGGCGACGCCCGCGTCATCGCCCACACCAAGCTGATCGGCGGCGGCGAATCCGCCACGGCCACCATCCCGGTCGCCAAGCTCAAGGCCGGCACCGACTACGTGTTCTTCTGCTCGTTCCCGGGCCACGCCGCCATCATGAAGGGCACGCTGAAGCTCAACTGAGCCAGCGCATCGTCAGGAACCCCCAGGCAGCAGACCTTCCCGGTCTGCTGCTTTTTCATGCCCTGCCGCCGGTCGAAGCGGTTGGGCCGCGCGAACATCAGGAGTAACATCACGTTCGCGCATCCCCATACATAATCGGGCGTGCTGCGCGCGCGGGTCGAGCGCGCGCAACCCCGGACTGCTCACCCCCATCCAGAAGCAAACAAAGGAAAGAGAAAGTGGAACTCTCGCACCGCGTGAACGCCATCAAGGAATCGCCGACGCTCGCCATCAACGCCAAGGCGCAGAAACTGAAGGCGGACGGCCGCGACGTCGTCATTCTGGCCGCCGGCGAACCCGATTTCGATACCCCGGACCACATCAAGGCCGCCGCGATCGAAGCGATCAACAAGGGCTTCACCAAGTACACGCCGGTTTCCGGTACCCCGGGTCTGAAAAAGGCCGTGGCCGCCAAGTTCAAGCGCGACAACGGGCTCGACTACGCCGTCAACCAGATCCTGGTGTCGGTCGGTGGCAAGCAGAGCTTCTACAATCTGTGCCAGGCCTACATCAACGACGGCGATGAAGTGATCATCCCGGCGCCGTACTGGGTGTCCTACCCGGACATGACCCTGCTCGCCGGTGGCGTGCCGGTCATCGTCGAATGCGGCATCGAGCAGGGCTTCAAGCTGACCGCCGCCCAGCTGGAAGCGGCCATTACGCCGAAAACCCGCCTGCTGGTGATCAACAGCCCGTCCAACCCGACCGGCGCCGTCTACACGCTGGACGAGCTGAAGGCACTGGGCGACGTGGTCCGCAAGCACCCGAACGTGCTGGTCGCCTCC
The DNA here is from genome assembly GCF_000620105.1 of Microvirgula aerodenitrificans DSM 15089. Taxonomy (NCBI): domain Bacteria; kingdom Pseudomonadati; phylum Pseudomonadota; class Betaproteobacteria; order Neisseriales; family Aquaspirillaceae; genus Microvirgula; species Microvirgula aerodenitrificans. Next base: position 135,373 of record NZ_JHVK01000005.1, read on the forward strand.
GACGACATGTACGAACACGTGATGCTCGGCGACACCCGCTTCCACACGCTGCTGAACGCCTGCCCGGACCTGAAGGAACAGGTCATCGTGCTGAACGGCGTGTCCAAGGCCTACTCGATGACCGGCTGGCGCATCGGCTACGCCGCCGGCCCGCAGAAGCTGATCAAGGCGATGGAAAACATCCAGTCGCAAAGCACGTCCAACCCGACGTCGATCTCGCAGGTGGCCGCTGAAGCCGCGCTGAACGGCGATCAGGGCTGCATTGCGCCGATGCTGAAGGCCTTCAACGAACGTCACCAGTACGTGGTCGACTACTTCAACCGCATGCGCGGTCTGAAGTGCCTGCGTGCCGGTGGTGCGTTCTATGCCTTCGTCGACGCCCGCGAAGCAATCCGCGTGCTGGCCGCCGAAGGCAAGCTGGCCGAACAGACCGACATGGCGCTGGCCGCCTACCTGCTGGAAACGCAGGATGTCGCCGTGGTGCCGGGCTCGGCCTTCGGCGCGGAAGGTTACTTCCGCATCTCGTTCGCCACCAGCATGCAGAACCTGGAAAAGGCCCTGGGCCGGATCGAAAAGGCACTTGCTGCCTGAGCGGTTTGTCCGCCGTCGATCAGAAAGGACCCCGAGGGGTCCTTTTTTTCGCCTGCCGTCCATGCGACGTCCGGCCGCCCGGTTTGGCGGCGGCCCGTCGCTTTTTTTCCGATAACAAGAATGCCATGACAAGAAAACTGCATGTATCCGACGACGCCGACAGCGTCGCCTGCGCCGCGGCCGAGGCGCTGATCGTCCATCTCGGCCATGCCATCCGCACCCATGGCCGCGCGCTGCTGGCGCTGGCCGGCGGCCGCACGCCGGAGGCGCTGTACCGGTGGCTGGCGGCGCCGGCCCAGTCTGCGCGCATCGACTGGCCACACGTGGTCCTGATTGTCGGTGACGAGCGCTGCGTGCCCGTCGACCACCCGGACAGCAACGAATGCATGATTCGTCATCACCTGCTCGACCGTCTGCCGACGGCACCGGCCGCGCTGCTCGGCTGGCACTACCACGGCGACCCGCAGGCAGCCGTGAACGCGTTCAGCCATGCCTTTGCCGCGCTGGACGGCGGTGTCGCGCCGCGACTCGACATCGCCCTGCTCGGACTGGGCCGTGACGGCCACACCGCATCGCTGTTCCCGCAGCAACCCTGCCCGCCCGGTATCGCCGCCGTGACGCATGCACCGGACGGCCAGCCGCGCATGACGCTCGGCCACGAGACCCTGGCCGCCGCCCGCGCCCGGCTGTTCCTTGCCTGCGGCCGCGACAAGGCACACGCACTCGGCCTGGTCTGGCAGGGCACCGACCTGCCGGCCACCGCGCTGGCCAATGCCGAGTGGTTTGTCGACGAGGCCGCCGCCATTCACGCCGATGACGAGATGTAGGGCAACCGCAACAGGCGGCACCCGGAATGGCAAATATGGCCATATATGGCTATATTCGGATCAGGCAGGATTCACAGGGCAAAGACCATGAGCACCACTGCACTCGCTGAAGCCAAGAATCATCTCTCCAGGCTGGTGGATGAGGCGGTTGCCGGCCGGGAAGTCATCATTTCCCGCCATGGACGCCCGGTAGCCAGGCTGGTCGCGATAGATCATTGCACGGTGCCGCGTTTCGGTGCGCTCAAGGGCCGGCTCGATATCCCGGACGACTTCGACCAGCCACTGAGCGACGCGGAACTGGCCCTGTTTACCGGCACTGACTGATGCACCTTCTGCTGGATACGCACATTCTGCTGTGGGCCCTGGCAGATGATGACAGGCTGTCCCCGAGAGCACGGCGCGTCATTCAGGAAGCCAGTGACATTCATGTCAGTGCCGCAAGCTACTGGGAACTCGCCATCAAGATCGGACAAGGCAGGCTGCGGGCAGACCTGGCGGAAATTCGTCTTGCTGCCGGGCAAAGCGGCTTTGCCGAGATCGCCGTCAGTGGCGGGCACGCCCAGGCGACCCTGCATCTGGCAAACCACCACAAAGACCCGTTCGATCGCCTGATTGTGGCGACAGCCATGACCGAACCCATGCGACTGCTGACGGCAGACAGTCTGGTCGCGCAGTACACGGAACTGGCTCTGCTCTGCCCGTAGCAGCGACTCACTTTCCCGGACCGGCCGTCCGGTGCCAGCCGCCATTGCGCTGGATAAAACGGTTGGCCTCCTCCGGCCCCCAGCTGCCTGCCGCATACGGATAGACCGGACCGTGATCGGCCAGCACCGGGTCGACGATGCGCCAGGCCGCGTCCACCTCGTCCTCACGGGCAAACAGCCCGCCGTCGCCGCGCACCGCATCCAGCAGCAGCCGCTCGTACGGGCCGGCCGCGCCGCTGCTCTGGTGGGTGGCAAACAGCTCGGTGGTCTCGCCCATCAGCGTGTCGCCACTGGCCTTGACCTGCACCCCCATCGCAATCACCACTTCCGGGCTGAGCCGGAAGCGCAGGTAATTGCCGTGCCCCGGGTGGTGCTCGCCGAATACCGCCTGCGGCGGGCCGCGAAACTCGACCAGCACCTCGGTCGCCGACAGCGGCAGCTGCTTGCCGGCGCGCAGATAGAACGGCACGCCGGCCCAGCGCCAGTTGGCAATCGACAGCCGGACGGCGGCAAAGGTTTCGACCCGGGAATCTGCGGCAACACCGGCTTCCTGCCGGTAGCCGAGATACTGGCCGCGCACCACGTTGCGGCTGTCCAGCGGCTCGATGGCACGCAGCAGGCGGGCTTTTTCGTCGCGGATGGCCTCGTCGTCGCTGCCGGTCGGCGGCTCCATGGCCAGGCAGGCCAGCACCTGCAGCAGGTGATTCTGGATCACGTCCCGAATGGCGCCGGCCTCCTCGTAGAAATGCCCGCGGCTGCCGACGCCAAAATTTTCCGCCAGTGTGATCTGCACATTGTCGATGTAGATCCGGTTCCAGACCGGTTCCAGAAAGCTGTTGGCAAAGCGGAAATACAGCAGGTTCTGCACCGCTTCCTTGCCGAGGTAGTGGTCGATGCGGAACACCTCGCGCTCGCGGAACACGCCATGCAGCACCCGGTTCAGCGCCCGCGCCCCGGCCAGGTCGCGCCCGAACGGTTTTTCCACCACGATGCGCGCGCCACGGGCCGCACCGGACTGCTCCAGCCCCTTGATCACCGCCGGGAACAGCGAGGGCGGAATGGCCAGGTAGTGCAGCGGGTGCGCACTGCGCGCCAGGGCGATCCGCAGTCGCTCATAGGTCGCCGGGTCACCGTAGTCGCCGGCGACGAAGTCCAGCCGGGCTTCCAGCCGCGCCAGCGCGGCAGCATCGGCACCCGGGTCGGCCGCCAGCGCCGCCTCGCGCACCCGGCGGGCGAATGCCTGCCGGTCCAGTGCGGTCCGGGCCACCCCTATCACCGGCAAGTCGATCTGGCGGCGAGCGAACAGCACCTGCAGCGCCGGAAAAATCTTGCGGAAGGCCAGGTCGCCGCTGGCCCCGAAAATCACCAGCGCGTCGGCGGCGGCGGACTTCATTTCTCCGGCACCGGGCCCGGGCCGGCAACGTGGCCGCCGAACTGGTAACGCAGCGCCGACAGCAACCGGCGGCCGAAGGCGTCCCGGTCACGCGAGCTGAAACGCTGGTACAGCGCCGCGGTCAGCACCGGGCTTGGCACGCCTTCGTCCAGGGCGGCACGCACCGTCCAGCGACCGGCACCGGAATCGGGCACCTGCTCGCTGAAGTCCGCCAGATCGCCATCCAGCAGCAGCGACATGGCCGACAAGTCCAGCAACCATGACGAAATCACGCTGCCGTGACGCCAGACTTCGGCAATATCGGCCAGATTGAAGTCATAGGCATAGTGCGCCGGGTCGATGCCGGGCCCCACCGTCTCGCGGCGGGCAAAACCGGCGCCACGCAGGATGTCGAAGCCCTCGGCCAGCGCCGCCATCACCCCGTATTCGATACCGTTGTGCACCATTTTCACGAAGTGGCCGGCTCCGGCCGGCCCGCAGTGCAGGAACCCGCGCTCGGCCCCCGCCGCGCCACTGTCATCGCCACTCGCCGGCGCCAGCGTCATGAACAGCGGTTCGAGCCGCTGCACGACCGCCTGCTCGCCACCGATCATCAGGCAATAGCCTCGCTCGCGGCCCCATACCCCGCCGCTGACCCCCACGTCGACAAAGGACAGACCGAGCAGGCCGAGGGTGCGGGCCCGCCGGATCGAATCCTGATAGAAGGTATTGCCGCCGTCGATCACGCAGTCGCCGGCACTCAGGAGCGGCGCCAGGGTGGACAGCGTATTGCTGATCTGGCTGGTCGGCAGCATCAGCCAGATCACGCGTGGCGCGACCAGTGCATGCACGAGCGCTTCCAGCGACGCGGCAGCCTTGCCACCATGGGACTGCAATACGCTCACTGCCTGCGGATCGGCGTCATACCCGGTAATCCGGTGGCCGCCATGCAGCAACCGCCGACTCATGTTTGCGCCCATCCGGCCAAGTCCGACCATGCCGATATCCATCTCCATCCCCTTGCTGCCGTGCGGCGTGCCCGATTGTCGTTATAGCAAGGCATGCAGGGAGCGCGGCGGGATCAAGGCAAAAGGTGATGTCAGAACGAAATCAGCAGGTCTTCGGTCACGGCAATATGACAGGCCAGGCGCGGCAGGTCCGGCGAGTCAATGAAGTCATCGTCAGCCAGTGCCGTCTTTGGCAGGTAGCCCTGACGGATCATGACGTTGCGTTCCTTGCGCCCGAGCCGGAACGGCACCGGCTGGCCGGCGTGCGACACCCGCACCAGGCAGGCACCGCAAGTGCCGTGACCACAGCGCCACCACAGCGGCAGTTCGGCGCGCCGGACCACCTCGAGCAGCAGCTCGCCGGCCGCGGCCTCGACGCTGACCGGCGCCGGCAGGCGGTCGGAAACAAAGGTCACGGTCGGCATGGCGGCGGCGCGTTCATTCCTTCAGGACGGTATCGCGGCCATCGCGCACGCTGACATGGACCGGGACCCCGGCCGAGATGCTCTGCGAGACGGTGCAGAACGGCTCGAACTGGCCGAGGATGCGGTCGAGATGCTCGATTTCGGCCGCCTCCTTGCCCAGGCGCAGCACGACGTCGATCGACAGCACCCGCATCCGGCCTTCGGCATTGCGACCGACTTCGCAGCGGGCTTCGGCCGTCAGGCGACCCGCGTCCTGCTTGTACTTGGACAGGGAGAACAGGAAGCTGGCCAGCAGACAGTTGGCCGCGGCCGCCACCAGCAGGTGGGCCGGCGACGGACCGCTGTCCTCGCCCAGCGGCGGCGGTTCATCCGCCAGCAGCGTCGGCATGGCCGCACCGAAGTCGATCAGAAACTGGTAGCCCTGCTGCTGGGTCAAGGTGACGTGCACGATATCGCTCATGGTGGAGTCCTGCATGGTCAAAGGGAGGCCGGTGGGCACCCGGCCGGAAGCAGATCAGAGGGTGCGGCCGACCGCCTGGGCAATCAGGCGCAGCGAATCCATCAGCTCGGCCAGCTCGGCCGGCGACAGCGCCTGGTCGGCGTCGCACCAGGCATCGCACGGCGACGGATGCATTTCGATCAGCAGCCCGTCGGCGCCGGCGGCGATGGCGGCGCGCGCCAGTTGCGGCACCATCCACGCCTTGCCGCCGGCATGGCTCGGGTCGACGATGACCGGCAGGTGACTCTCGCGCTTGGCAACCATGACCGCCGTCAGGTCCAGCGTATTGCGGTAGGCGGTTTCAAAAGTACGGATGCCGCGCTCGCACAGGATGATGTGATGATTGCCGCCGGCGGCGATGTACTCGGCAGCCATCAGCCATTCCGACACGGTGTTGGCCAGTCCGCGCTTCAGGACCACCGGCTTGTTGATGCGGCCGACTTCCTTCAGCAGGTCGAAGTTCTGCATATTGCGCGCGCCGATCTGGATCACATCGACGTCATGCTCCATGAAGGTGTCGAGCATGCGCACATCCATCAGCTCGGTCACCACCGGCAGGCCGGCGGGCCGGGCCGCCGCCAGCAGCAGCTCCAGCCCTTCGACGCCAAGTCCCTGAAAGCTGTACGGACTGGTACGCGGCTTGAATGCCCCGCCGCGCATCATCCGGCAACCGGCAGCCCTGACGCCGGCGGCCGACAGTGCCATCTGTTCCGGCGTTTCCACAGAGCAGGGGCCGGCGATGACCTGCAGCTGCGGACCGCCGATCCTGACGCCATGGATGCTGACCACGGTGTCCTCGGGCTGGGTTTCGCGGCTGACCAGCCGGTACGGCTTGACCACATGCAGCGCACGCTCGACGCCGGGAAGGGGTTCGAAGTGGCGTGGCTCCAGCGGTCGTTCGTCTCCGATCGCGCCAATAATGGTGCGTTCGGAACCTTTTGACACATGTTCGCTGAGGCCGTGCTCGCGAATCCGGGCCACGACAGCATCGATTTCGGCGTCACTGGCGCCGCGTTGCATGACGATGATCATGGGGTCACGTCGTTCCGTTGCAAAAGCGCTACCTTACCGCGTTTTGCGCCCCGCGTGCAGCGAGGCTGCCAGCGCGCATTGCCGGACAATCGCACCGACCGACCGGCTTACCCGGAAACCCGATTCCTGTTCAATGATCCACATCAATTCATGCAAATGTAGGGTTTTGTTGCCGTTCGTCGACACAATTTACATATTTTCGACATAAATTCAGTCTTTATCGAAAATCCGGCAAGAAAATTTGATACGAATTGAAAATTTCTTGTTCATAACAAAAAACCAATAGTTATACTGCGCGACCTTGGCACCAGTGCAGCACGACACTGGAGAATGACAGCTAAATAACCCGAAGGGGTGGCCATCGGCAGTCTGCCGGTGGTCATGGAGAGCTTCTATGCAGTCAAAACGACTAACACAATACATTCTGCTTGCCCTGGTGCTCGGCATCGTCTGCGGCTACATCGTCAACCAGCATGGCGGCGAAGGCGGCTTCATCACCGAGTTCGCCAGCTACATCTCGCTGCTGACCGATATCTTCCTGCGCCTGATCAAGATGATCATCGCGCCGCTGGTCTTCACGACGCTGGTGGTCGGGATTGCCCGCATGGGCGATGGCGCGACCATCGGCCGCGTCGGCGCCAAGACTTTCGGCTGGTTCATCTGCATGTCGCTGATGTCGCTGCTGCTTGGCCTGATCATGGTCAACCTGCTGCAGCCCGGCGTCGGCCTCCATCTGCCACTGCCCGACGTCAATGCGGCCAGCGGGGTGGAAAAGGCGGCGATGTCACTGAAGGACTTCCTGCATCACGCGTTCCCGACCAGCATCATCGATGCCATGGGCAAGAATGAAATCCTGCAGATCGTCGTGTTCGCCATCTTCTTCGGCGTTGCCGCCGCAGCCCTCGGCCCGAAGGCCGAGCCGCTGATCAAGGACATGGACATGGTCGCCCACATCATGCTGAAGGTGACCACCTACATCATGAACTTCGCTCCGGTCGCGGTGTTCGCCGCCGTGGCGGCGGTGGTGGCCGAAAACGGGCTGCGCGTGCTCGCCACTTACGGCACCTTCATGCTGAGCTTCTACGGCTCCATCCTGCTGCTGTGGCTGGTCATCATGCTGCTGGGCTCGCTGTTCCTCGGCAAGAGCGTGTTCCGCCTGGCGCGCTCGATCCGCGAACCGGTGCTGCTGGCCTTCAGTACCGCCAGTTCGGAAGCGGCCTACCCGAAGACGCTGGAGAACCTCGAACGCTTCGGCTGCAACAACAAGATCGCCTCGTTCGTGCTGCCGATCGGTTACTCGTTCAATCTGGACGGGTCGATGATGTACTGCACGTTCGCAACCATCTTCATTGCCCAGGCCTATGGCATTGAGCTGACGCTGACCCAGGAAATCATGATGCTGCTGATCCTGATGGTCACGTCCAAGGGCATGGCCGGGGTGCCGCGTGCCTCGCTGGTGGTGATCGCGGCGACGCTGGGCCAGTTCAACATTCCGGAAGCCGGTCTGCTGCTGATCCTCGGCGTCGACCACTTCCTCGACATGGCCCGCTCTGCCACCAACGTGCTCGGCAATGCCGTTGCCACGGCAGTGGTGTCGAAGTGGGAAGGCGAGCTGGACACCAGCAAGCACGGAGACATGTAGCCCGCAGTGGGACCGGAGGCGGATCTGCATCCCCTCCGGCTGCGAGGCAGCAAAAACAATGGCCGGGCAATTGCCCGGCCATTGTCATCCATGGTGCCGAAACCTTCAGGCGGCCTCGCCGACGGCCGGTCCGGCCAGGGCATCGGCCGGCATCGACAGTGCCGCGACCCGTTGCCGGGTGGCGCGGAACGCCTCGCTGTCCAGGTGGGCGCGCCAGGTATCGACATCGCCCTGCCCGGCCATGGCATCCAGCCGTGCCGCCAGCGCCGGCAGTGCCGGTGCGCTGAAGCGCGAGAACAGCTCGTCGACCACGTCCGGCCGGTTGCAGACCAGCGCCATGTCGCAGCCGGCGGCAAAGGCCGCTTCGGCACGGGCGACGATGTCGCCAACGCCGGCGGCGCCTTCCATGCACAGGTCGTCGCTGAACAGGGTGCCGGTGAAGCCGAGCCGCTCGCGCAGCACGGTGCCGATCCAGAACGGCGAGAAGCCGGCCGGATTCGGGTCGACATGGTCGTAGACCACGTGGGCCGGCATCACGGCGTGCAGACCGGCACGCACCAGACGCGCAAACGGCACCAGGTCGTCGCGCTCGATCTCGGCGTAGTCGCGATGGTCGACCGGAATCTCGTGGTGCGAATCGCCGGCCACGAAACCGTGCCCGGGGAAATGCTTGCCGCAGGCGATCATGCCGCCAGCCGCCAGCCCCCCGATCAGCGCGGCAGCCAGTTCGGCCACCACTTGCGGGTCGCGGTGGAAGCTGCGGTTGCCGATCACCGCGCAGACGCCATGATCGAGGTCGAGCACCGGCGTGAAGCTCAGATCGACGCCGCTGGCGCGCAGCTCGGCCGCCAGCACTTCACCGACGGCGCGAGCGGTGTCACGGGCCTGATCCGGCGAGCGCGCCCACATCTCGCCCAGCACGCGCATTGGCGGCAGGCGGGTAAACCCGTCCAGGAAGCGCTGGACGCGCCCCCCTTCATGGTCGACCGCAATCAGCAGGTGCGGGCTGCGCAGCGCACGGATCTCGTCGGTCAGCGCACGCAGTTGTGCGACCGATTCGAAGTTGCGCCGGAACAGGATCACCGCGCCAACCAGCGGGTTGGACAGGCGGTGCTTTTCTTCGTCGGTCAGGCGGACGCCGGCGACGTCGATCATCACCGGGCCGCGAGGCAGTTGCAGGGTCATGACAGGGTCCAGGTGGATTGACGGGTCAGCCTTGCACGGAGGCGCGAAGGCGGGCCAGCACCGCGTCGCGACCGATCAGCGCCAGCACGGCATCGACCGACGGCGTCTGCGCGGTTCCGCATACGGCCACCCGCAGCGGCATGCCGAGCAGGCCCATCTTGATGCCCTCGTCGGCGCAGAACGGCTTGAACAGTTCATGGATCGCTTCCGCGTTCCACTCCGGCAGCGCCGCCAGGCGTTCGCCGAAGCGGCCGATGCGCGCCCGGGCGTCAGCGTCGAAATGCTTGGCCAGATCGGCGTCGACCGGCGTGCGGCGCACATAAAAGTAGTCGCACTGCGCAGCCAGTTCGTTCAGGTCGTGCGCACGTTCCTTGACCAGCGCGATCACGTCGGCCAGCGCCGGACCGTTTTCGGCCTTCACGCCCAGCTTGTTCAGCCGCGGCTCGACCAGTGCGGCCAGCCGGCCATTGTCGGCCACCTTCATGTGCTGCTGATTGACCCAGAGGAATTTTTCGCGGTCGAAGCGGCTCGGGCCCGGATTGACGGCCTCGAGACTGAACCATTCGACGAACTGTTCCATGGTGAAGAACTCGTCGTCGCCATGGCCCCAGCCCAGCCGGGCCAGGTAGTTCAGCAGCGCTTCGGGCAGAATGCCCTGCTCGTCGTACTGCACCACGCTGACCGCATCGCGCCGCTTGGACATCTTGTGGCCGTCGGCGTTCAGGATCATCGGCAGGTGCGCATACTGCGGCAGCGGTGCATTCAGCGCCTTCAGGATGTTGATCTGGCGCGGCGTGTTGTTGACATGATCGTCCCCGCGGATCACCTGGGTGATATTCATGTCCCAGTCGTCGATGACCACGCAGAAATTGTAGGTCGGGCTGCCGTCCGGGCGGGCAATGATCAGGTCGTCGAGTTCTTCATTGGCAAATTCGATACGGCCCTTGACCAGGTCGTCCCAGGCAACGGTGCCATCCAGCGGCGTGCGGAAGCGCACGACCGGTTCGACTCCTTCCGGCACCGGCGGCAGCGTCTTGCCGGGTTCCGGACGCCAGCGGCGGTCATAGCGCGGCTTCTCGCCGCGGGCTTCCTGACCGGCGCGCATTTCGTCCAGCTCTTCCTTGCTGCAGTAGCACAGGTAGGCATGGCCGGAAGCCAGCAGGTCTTTCACTACCGCCTTGTAGCGATCGAAGCGATGGGTCTGGTAGAACGGACCTTCGTCATAGTCGAGACCGACCCAGTGCATGCCGTCGAGGATCGCCTGCACCGACTCGGGCGTCGACCGCTCCAGGTCGGTGTCTTCGATGCGCAGCACGAAAGTGCCGCCATGCTTGCGGGCATAGGCCCAGGAAAACAGTGCGGTGCGGACACCGCCGATATGCAGGAAGCCGGTCGGGCTCGGAGCGAAACGGGTACGGATCATGTCGGAATGCATTCGGTAGGATCAGGCGAAGACCCGTATTCTACGCGGACCGCAGATTGTCCATAACCCTTGCGACGTACAACGGGTGCCGGAGTCCGGCAGGCTGACGGCGTGCCCACCAGTTCCGCAATCAGTCGGGCCTGCACCGACGCCACTGCAGCCGGCCGGCCGCACCCACACCGTCACGTCGTTCCACGAAGAACGGACGAGCGCAGCGAGGTCCCCTCGCGGCGGCGAGGGCGGAGGGTGTCGGAATCGGACAGGCTGACGGCGTGCCCACCAGTTCCGCAATCAGTCGGGCCTGCACCGACGCCACTGCAGCCGTCGGTGCCCACCCCCCGTTACCGTCAGAACAGCGGCGACGGATCCGTCTGCGCCGAGCCGCTGAGCCAGTGCACCGGCGCCAGACCGGCCTGGGCCACTTCCGGCCGGCTGCCGCTGCAGGTCACGCAGACCGGCTGGCCGGTCCGCTTGCCGAGCACCGCCTTGACCAGCCTGCCGTCGACCTTGCGATTGTGCTCGCTGCCCCACTTCTCGGCAGCGGCGGTGACTTCCGCCGGGCCGGTGGTCGCGGTCTTGTAGATGTCCGGATAGGACGTCAGCCACAGGTCGCCACGCGCGTCGGTATTCATGATCACCGACTGGTTGATGACCGAGACAGGTACATCGGTCGACACCGTCCGGGCCAGGGTCAGCACGTCGTCGTTGCGCATGCGCACGCAGCCGTGGCTGCGGAAACCCGGCACGCTGGACGGCGCATTGGTGCCGTGAATGCCGAGACCCAGCCGGGGCTCGCCAAAGCGGACAAACACCTTGCCGAGCGGATTGTTCGGCCCGGCCGGCACCACAGTCTGCACCGTCCTGCCGTTTTTCTTCATCTCGGCCTGGATCGACTTGGGCACATGCCAGGCCGGGTTGTGATAAATGCCGGTCACCCAGTATTCGCCGGCCGGTGTCTGGGTCAGCGTCTTGCCGACCGCAACCGGGTAAATCGTGTCCAGTTTGCCGTCGCGATACAGGAACAGCCGGGTCTGCGGCAGGTTGATCACCACGTGATAACCGGTCTCGCTGACCTGCACGTCCGGCACCGGCGCCGCGCGCGACGGGGCCGCCACGGCGGATGCGCCGAGCAGGACCAGGGTGAAAAGAGAACGTCGGATCGGGGTGAGCATGGGCATTAGATACTCGTGGCCTCAGGAAAGGTCTGAACGACTGCGCGTTTTTTGAGAAAATAGCGTTTTCGCGTGAATTGTAAACATATGTTACCCATCGCCACCATCGAATCGCTCGACCATGACGGCCACGGCGTGGCCCACGTCGACGGCAAGACGCTGTTCATCGACGGCGCGCTGCCTTTCGAGCGTGTCGAATACCAGTCCTACCGGAGCAAGGCCACCTACGAGAACGCCGACTGTACCCGGGTGCTGGAAGAAAGCTTCATGCGCGCCAGACCGCGCTGCCCGCATTTCAATGTCTGCGGCGGCTGCTCGATGCAGCACGTCGAGTTCAATGCCCAGGTCGCCGTCAAGCAGCGCGTGCTGGAAGACAACCTGATCCGGATCGGCAAGGTCACGCCGGAAGTCGTGCTGCCGGCCATCTATGGCCCGGAATGGGGCTACCGTCATCGCGGCCGCATGTCGGCGCGCTGGGTCGCCCGCAAGGGCAGCGTGCTGGTCGGTTTCCATGAAAAGCGCTCCAGCTTTATCGCCGACATGACCGAGTGCCACATCCTGCCGCAGCGTATCTCGGTGCTGCTGGTGCCGCTGCGCGGGCTGATCGCCTCGCTGTCGATCTGCGAGCGCATGCCGCAGATCGAATATGCCGGCGGCGAGGATGTCGACGTGCTGGTGCTGCGCACCATGGACCCGCTGACCGCTGCCGACGAGGCGCTCGTGCGCGATTTCGCCGACCGCCACAATGCCGGTCGCGCCCTGCCGCTGCAATTCTGGCTGCAGCCGAAAGGTCCGGACACCGCCCACCCGTTCTACCCGCTCGACGCCCCGCGCCTGTGCTACCGCCTGCCGGAGTTCGGTATCGAGATGCCGTACAAGCCGACCGAATTCACCCAGGTCAACCCCGGCATCAACCGGGTGATGGTCCAGCGTGCGATGCGCCTGCTCGACCCGCAGCCGGGTGAACGCATCGCCGACATGTTCTGCGGACTGGGCAATTTCACGCTGCCGATCGCCCGCTCCGGCGCGACCGTGCTCGGCATGGAAGGCAGCGCACAGCTGATCGAGCGCGCCATCGAGAACGCTACCCACAACGGCCTCGACCATCGAGTCGACTACCGCATGGCCAATCTGTTCGACCTGACCGAGGCATCGCTGGCCGCCCTCGGCAAGTTCGACAAGATGCTGATCGACCCGCCGCGCGACGGCGCCATCGATCTGGTCAAATCGCTGAACGAAGACGCGCCATCACGCATCGTCTACGTGTCGTGCAACCCGGCCACCCTGGCACGCGATGCCGGCGTGCTGGTCAATATCAAGGGCTACACGCTGAAGGCAGCCGGCATCGTCAACATGTTCCCGCATACCGGCCACGTCGAGAGCATCGCCTGGTTCGAGAAGACCGGCCCGGGTCTGAGTCGCGAGGAAGTCGCCGCCCTCGATGCGGCTGAAGCCGAAGCGCGCGAGGCCGCCAAGGCCGCGAAAAAGGCCCGCAACGCGGCGGCGGCCAAGGCCAAGGCCGACGAGGAAGCAGCCCGCGTCGCCCGCAAGGCCGCGCGCCTTGCCCACTACCTGGCCAATCAGGCCGCGTACGACGCCCGCAGCGCGAAGAAGTAAGCCCCGGATGCCGTTGCCGGCGAATCAGGCCGGCAACGGCGTCGCCGCTCCCGGCGCCTGGGCGTAAAATGCCCGCCTCGGCCCATCCGGGCCCCGGCACTGACAGGAACATCACCATGGCACATTGCATCGAGGGCGGCCGTCTGGTCGCACTGACCAAGGACCCGCTGTTTGCCGACGATCAGGACTGCGACGACGTCGAGGCCTATCTGCAACAGCTCGGCTTTACCCGGGTCGGTGCGGCCGAGGGCGTGGGCTCGGTGTGGAGCACGGCGTTCGCCGAGCAACAGCCGGTGACGCTGGACGGTTTCGGCCCGGTCGCCTTTCTGCTCGACATCGAGATCGGCGGGCTGATCGAAACCATCCTGTGCCGTGATTTCGGCGAATACCTGCAGGCAATGAAGCTGAGCCAGGGCCACTTTGCCGCCGCGCCGTTGCTGTTCGCCGATATCGATGCGGTCCACGATCATGAACACGATCACGACGACCACGGCTGCGGTGAAGGCTGCGGCTGCTCGCACTGAGCTCGCCCCGCCACGGCAATCGTCATCCATGAGCGCCGAGCGCAAGATCATCCATGTCGACTGCGACTGCTTCTACGCGTCGGTCGAGATGCGCGACAACCCGGCGCTGCGCGAGGTGCCGCTGGCCATCGGCGGCGCCTCCGACCAGCGCGGCGTCATCGCGACCAGCAATTACCTGGCCCGCCGTTTCGGCGTGCGTTCGGCCATGTCCACCCGCCGCGCGATGCTGGCCTGCCCCGACCTGGTGCTGCTGCCACCGGACTTCCCGCGCTACCGCGAGGCGTCGCAGGCCATCCGCCGCATTTTTCTCGAGTACACCGACCGGGTCGAGCCGCTGTCACTGGACGAAGCCTATCTCGATGTCAGCGGCCAGCCGCACTGCCTGGGCAGCGCGACACGGATGGCCGAGGAGATCCGGGCGCGGATCGCGCGCGAGGTCGGCATCACCGCCAGCGCCGGCATCGCCGGCAACAAGCTGCTGGCCAAGATCGCCAGCGACTGGAACAAGCCCGACGGCCAGTTCGTGGTACCGCCGTCCGCTGTCGACGCCTTTATCCGCCCGCTGCCGGTGTCAAAACTGTGGGGCGTTGGCCAGGCAACCGCCGCCCGGCTGGCCCGGCTCGGCGTCAGTGATTGCGCCAGCCTGCAGGCATGGACGCCGGAAGCGCTGGAGCAGCATTTCGGCAAGCTGGGCCGTTCGCTGTACCACCAGTGTCGCGGCATCGACAGCCGGCCGGTGGTCAGCGAGCGGGTGCGCAAGTCGCTGTCGGTCGAGTACACCTATGCCCAGGATCTGCCCGACCTGGCCGCCTGCCGGGCCGCACTGCCGGCGCTGTGCGACGATTTCTTCCGCCGCCTGGCCCGCGCTGCCGATCCGCGCACGCCGCACAAGGCCATCGTCAAGATCCGCTTCCACGACTTCCGCCAGACCAGCATGGAATGCCTGTGTGCACAGCCGGACCGCGAGGTGTTCTCGCTGCTGCTCGACAGCGCCTGGGCACGCGGCGGCAAGCCGGTGCGCCTGCTCGGCGTTGGCGTCCGCTTCGGGGACGACGACGATGCCGGCATCGGCATCACGCTGCCGCTGTGGGACGCAGCATGAATCGCCACGCCCGCCAAATGTCTATACATATCCGGTAATGAATTCTTAAATATTCACTAATTCCCCATTATTCTGGGCGCAAACGGGAATAAATCGTCTTTCTGTCTGACAATATAGCCAGACGAATTGACTATACATTACACTCATCCGCACTCCGACCCGCTCACAGGATGACTGTATGCTCACGCTCACTCCCGGCGCCCTGACCCTGGCGCAACTGCGTCTTGTCGACCGTGACGCGCCCCCGCTGGAACTCGATCCGGCCGCCGCTGCCGCCATCGACGCCTGCGCCGATACCGTGGCACGCATTGCCGCCCGGGGTGCGCCGGCCTATGGCATCAACACCGGCTTCGGCCGGCTGGCCAGCACGCACATCCCGCACGATCAGCTCGAACTGCTGCAGCGCAATCTGGTGCTGTCGCATGCGGTCGGCGTCGGCGAGCCGATGCCGGCGCCGGTAGTCCGGCTGATGATCGCCCTGAAGCTGTCCAGCCTCGGCCGGGGACATTCCGGCGTCCGCCGCGTGGTCATGGACGCCCTGATTGCGCTGTACAACGCCGACGTGCTGCCGCTGATTCCGGTCAAGGGTTCGGTCGGCGCTTCCGGCGACCTGGCACCGCTGGCGCACCTGTCCGCCGCGCTGCTCGGTGTCGGCGAGGTATTCATCGCCGGCCGGCGCGCGCCGGCGGCGGAAGGGCTGACCGCCGCCGGCCTGCAACCGATGACCCTGGCGGCCAAGGAAGGGCTGGCCTTGCTGAACGGCACCCAGGCGTCGACGGCGCTGGCGCTGCACAATCTGTTCGCGATCGAGGATCTGTTCCGTACCGCGCTGGTGGCCGGCAGTCTGTCGGTGGATGCCGCCGCCGGCTCGACGGCGCCGTTCGATCCGCGCATCCACGCGCTGCGCGGCCAGGCCGGCCAGATCGACGCTGCCGCGGCTTACCGCACGCTGCTGGAAGGCTCGGCCATCAATCTGTCACACAGCGACTGCGGCAAGGTGCAGGACCCTTACAGCCTGCGCTGCCAGCCCCAGGTCATGGGCGCCTGTCTCGACCAGATGCGCCATGCCGCCTCGGTGCTGCTGATCGAGGCCAACGCCGTATCCGACAACCCGCTGATTTTCCCGGACAGCGACGAAGTGCTGTCCGGCGGCAATTTCCACGCCGAACCGGTCGCCTTCGCCGCCGACAACCTGGCGCTGGCCGTCGCCGAGATCGGCTCGATCGCCGAGCGGCGCATTGCGCTGCTGATCGACGCCACGCTGTCCGGCCTGCCACCGTTCCTGGTCAGGGATGGCGGCGTCAATTCCGGCTTCATGATTGCCCATGTCACCGCCGCCGCGCTGGCCAGCGAAAACAAGACCCTGGCCCATCCGGCCTCGGTCGACTCGCTGCCAACCTCGGCCAACCAGGAAGACCATGTGTCGATGGCGACTTTTGCCACGCGCAAGCTGGCCGATCTGGCCGACAATACCGCAGCCATTCTCGCCATCGAGCTGCTGGCGGCGGCACAGGGCATCGACCTGCGCGGCCCGCACGTCACCAGCCCGCGCCTGCGCGAGGTCATGTCGCTGCTGCGCCGCCATGTGCCGCATTACGATATCGACCGCTATTTCGCCCCCGACATTGCCGCCGTGACCGCCCTGGTCCGCGAGGGCGCGTTCGCCGCGCACAGCCCGCTGGCTTTCGACTAGCGCCGGTCGACAAAGCGCCGCACGTAGTCGTCGACCGGCCGGTTGACGATATCGTCGGCGTCGCCGACCTGGACCAGCCGGCCATCGCGCAACACGGCGATGCGCTGGCCGAGCCGCAATGCCTCGTCGATATCGTGGGTGATAAAGACAATGGTCTTGTGCAGTGTCGCCTGCAGCTCAAGCAACTGGTCCTGCATTTCCCGCCGGATCAGCGGGTCCAGTGCGGAAAAGGCCTCGTCCATCAGCAGGATGTCGGTATCGGCGGTCAGCGCCCGCGCCAGCCCGACCCGCTGGCGCATGCCGCCGGACAGCGTGTCGGGCCGCATGGCCTCATAGCCGGCCAGCCCGACCTTGTCGATCCAGTGCCGTGCCGCCTCGCGCGCACTACCCGTTTTTTCGCCACGCACCACCAGCCCGTAGGCCACGTTGTCGAGCACGCTCTTGTGCGGCAGCAGGCCGAAGTGCTGGAACACCATGCTGACCGAGCGCCGGCGCAAGGCGCGCAACCCGGCAGCATCCAGTTGCAGGATGTCTTCGCCATCGATCAGGATTTCACCGGCGGTCGGGTCGATCAGCCGGTTGAAATGGCGCACCAGCGTCGACTTGCCGGAACCGGACAGCCCCATGATCACGAACACCTGCCCGGCGTCGATCTCCAGCGACACATCGTCGAGGCCGACCGTGCAGCCGGTCGCGGCCAGCACCTCGGCCTTGGCCGCCCCCTGGCGCAGCATGGCCAGTGCCCGCTCACTGCCGTGGCCGAAGATTTTGACAATGTGCCTGGCGACGATTCTGGGCATGTCGCTCACTCCCCGCATGACTGGATTCCCGACCAGCATACCGCAGCGTCCCGGCGCCGTCCGCCGCGCCCGGTTGGCTATACAAGCCATGCTATAGTGCCGGCCATTCCGTCGCCGGCCCTGCCCATGCCCAGCCCCGTCCAGCCCAAACCCGTTCCCGCCTATGCCCAGATCAAGGCCTATGTCCGCCGCCAGATCGAGCAGGGCATCTGGCAGACCGGCGAGCAGATTCCGTCCGAGCACGAACTGCTCAAGCAGTTCGCCGTGTCGCGGATGACCGTGCACCGTGCCTTGCGCGAGCTGACCGCAGAACAGGTACTGACCCGGATCCAGGGCGCCGGCACCTTTGTCGCCGGGCAGAAGTACCAGTCCACGCTGGTGCAGATCCGGAATATCGCCGACGAAATCGCCAGCCGCGGCCATCACCACCACTGCGAGGTGCTGCTGCTGGAACGGACCCGCGACCGCGCGGCACTGCAGGCGCTGGAACTCGATCTGGGCGACGAAGCATTCCACTCGCGCCTGCTCCACTTCGACAATGACGTGCCGATCCAGCTCGAGGACCGCTTCGTGAATCCGCAGCTGTATCCGCACTATCTGAAGCAGGACTTCCGCACCCTGACGCCGAACGCCTACATGACGCGCGAAGCGCCGATGCAGCGGGCCGAATACCTGATCATCGCGCGGATGCCGGATGCGACCGCGCGGCACCGGCTGCGGATGGACATCGGCGACCCGTGCCTGGTCCTGCAGCGTCGCACCTGGGCGCACGGGCGCATCGCCACCGATGTCACGCTGTGGCATCCGGGATCGCGCTTCCAGTTTGCCGGCGCATTCTGAGTGGGCACGATGGCCAGCCATGACATAAGCACATAACGTATCGGCTACAATGCGCCTTCGTCATAGCCATGGTCCCATCATGCACGTCAAGAAAACCACGATTGCCCTGTTCCTGTCCTGCGCTGCCAGCCTGATGCCGGCAGCCGCCTTCGCCAAGGGCGCATCCGAAACCGCCAGCCTGGGCGGGATGTCCGTTGCCGCCTCGCCGCTGCTGTCGGTAACCGGCCATCCGCTCCAGGGCTCGGTCGCCGGGGCGTTCGGTTCGGGCCTGGTCGTGGTGTCACTGGTCGAAGGATCGGCCGACACCTTCCGCGTCGTGCTGGAAAAAGCGGCCGACGGCAGCAAGGCCACGGTGGCCATGTCCGCCTCCGCCGTGCGCGCCGCCGGGCTGTCCGTCGGCAAGACAGTCAATGTCGTGTCCGAGGCCACCGGCCACTCGCTGGTCTATATGGGCAAGCTGCTGGCCTTTATCCCGAACACGGCCGGCGAAGCGCTGCTGCACCGCAGCCGGGTCGACCAGGAAGCCGCACCGGCGCTGCAACCATGAACGCGCGCCGCCTTGCCTGCCTGCTGCCGCTGCTGACGGCGATGCTGGCTGCCCTGCCCGCCCATGCCGGCCAGACCTGCCACGAAACCCCGCTGGAACCGGCCACTGTGCGCAGCGCCTTCCGCAGCGGGCTGGCCCTGCAACAGCAACTCGACCAGTTGTCGCCCGATGTGGCCGTGATTGCACGGGTCGGCCAGGATCTGTCCGAGTACGGGCTGCACTACTCCCACGCCGCCTTTGTCACCCGCGATGCCCCCGGCCAGCCGTGGCGGGTCAGCCACCTGCTGAACGACTGCGGCCAGGCCACCTCGGTGCTGTGGCGCGAGGGGCTGGCCAATTTCTTCCTCGACGACATGTTCTCGTACGAGTCGCTGGTCGTGATTCCCGACGCACAGACCCAGGCCCGCCTGCGCCTGCTGCTGCGCAATCCGGCCTCGCTGGAGCAGATGCACGCGTCCCGTTACAACATGCTGGCCTACCCGTACTCGACCCAGTACCAGAACTCCAACCAGTGGGTGCTGGAAGTGCTGTCGGAAGCGCTGGCCGGTCGCCAGTTTGCCCGTCGTGCCGACGCGCAGGCCTGGCTGCAATCGGCCGGCTATCAGCCCGGCACGCTGCAGATCGGCGCGATGAAGCGGCTGGGCGGGCGGATGTTCCGTGCCAATGTGGCGTTCGACGACCATCCGACCCAGCGCCGGATGGCCGGCCAGATCGACACCATCACCGTCGAGTCCGTGATCGAGATGCTGAAACGGAGCAGCCCGGGAACGCAGCTCAAACCGGTCCCGGCACCCGCCGCCTGATCTTCCGCTCCCTCGCCCGTGCTTTGTCGCGGGGAGCAGAGACAGTCCAGACCGCCCTCGTGGCGGTTTCTTTTTGCGGCGCACGTACGCCACAACTTGTCTATACAAATTCTCCGCACTACACTCGGTGACAGTTGCCGGCCACGGCGTGCGCGCCCCGCATGTCGGACAGCCTGACATGCACACACTGCGGAGATTTTCCCATGCCCCACTCGTCCCTGACCGACCCGCGCCTTGATCCGTCCCGCGAGATACACGCGCCGCGCGGCACCACGCTGTCGTGCAAGAACTGGCTGATCGAGGCCGCCTACCGGATGATCCAGAACAATCTCGACCCCGAGGTGGCGGAGCATCCGCAGGCGCTGGTCGTCTATGGCGGCATCGGCCGCGCCG
Source organism: Microvirgula aerodenitrificans DSM 15089 (assembly GCF_000620105.1). Lineage (NCBI taxonomy): Bacteria > Pseudomonadati > Pseudomonadota > Betaproteobacteria > Neisseriales > Aquaspirillaceae > Microvirgula > Microvirgula aerodenitrificans. The sequence continues at coordinate 155,571 of NZ_JHVK01000005.1, forward strand.
CGCGCGACTGGGCGTGTTTCGACCAGATTCTCGCCTCGCTGCGGGCGCTGGACGAGGACGAGACGCTGCTGATCCAGTCCGGCAAGCCGGTCGGCGTGTTCCGCACCCACGTCGATGCGCCGCGGGTGCTGATTGCCAACTCGAACCTGGTCCCGCACTGGGCCACCTGGGAGCACTTCAACGCGCTGGATCGCAAGGGGCTGATGATGTATGGCCAGATGACGGCCGGCAGCTGGATCTACATCGGCACCCAGGGCATCGTCCAGGGCACGTATGAAACCTTCTTTGCCGTCGCCCGCCAGCACTTCGACGGCCAGCCGGCCGGGCGCTGGATCCTGACCGGCGGACTGGGCGGCATGGGCGGTGCGCAGCCGCTGGCCGCCACCATGGCCGGCTTTTCGATGATCGCGGTCGAATGCGACGCCTCGAGAATCGACTTCCGCCTGCGTACCTGCTACCTCGACCGCAAGGCCGACACGCTGGACCAGGCGCTGGAGATGATCGAAACCGCCCGCCGTGATGGCCGGCCACTGTCGATCGGCCTGCTTGGCAATGCCGCCGACGTCTTCTGCGAGCTGGTGGCACGCGGCATCACCCCGGACGTGGTCACCGACCAGACCAGCGCCCATGACCCGGTCAACGGCTACCTGCCGCAGGGCTGGGATATCGACCGCTGGCACGAGGCCCGGCGCCGCGATCCGCAGTCGGTCATCCTGCCGGCCAGACAGTCGATGGCCGTTCAGGTCCGCGCCATGCTGGCGCTGCAGGCACGCGGTGCGGCAACGCTGGACTACGGCAACAACATCCGCCAGGTGGCGCTGGAGATGGGTGTCGACCGGGCGTTCGATTTCCCCGGCTTCGTGCCGGCCTATATCCGGCCGCTGTTCTGCGAGGGCAAGGGCCCGTTCCGCTGGGTCGCGCTGTCCGGCGACCCGGAGGACATCTACCGTACCGACAGCAAGGTCAGGGAGCTGATCCCGGACGATGCCCACCTGCACCACTGGCTGGACATGGCGCGCGAGCGCATCGCCTTCCAGGGGCTGCCGGCACGCATCTGCTGGGTCGGCGTCCACGACCGCTACCGGCTCGGCCTGGCTTTCAACGAGATGGTGCGCAACGGCGAACTGAAAGCGCCGGTGGTCATCGGTCGCGATCATCTCGATACCGGCTCGGTCGCCAGCCCGAACCGCGAGACCGAGGCCATGGCCGACGGCTCGGACGCGGTGTCGGACTGGCCATTGCTGAATGCGCTGCTGAGCACCGCCGGTGGTGCCACCTGGGTATCGCTGCATCACGGCGGCGGGGTCGGCATGGGCTTCAGCCAGCATGCCGGCATGGTCATCGTCTGCGATGGCAGCGAGGCGGCCGACCGCCGGCTGAAGCGGGTGCTGTTCAATGACCCGGCCAGCGGCGTGATGCGGCACGCGGATGCCGGCTATCCGCTGGCCCGGCAAACCGCGCGTGACGCCGGCCTGCAATTGCCTATGCTGGATCACTGACCTGATGGAGGCGCCATGCAAGCCGATCTGCTGATCCGCCGCGTACATCTCGCCGGTGTCGAAGGCGGCGCTGGCAGTTACGGCGAATGCCGGGATGCCGCACTGAGCATCCGCGATGGCCGCATCGACTGGCTCGGCGCCGACAGCGCCGTGCCGGCCGGGCTGGCCGCACGGCGGGAAATCGACGGCCATGGCGGCTGGCTGACGCCCGGGCTGATCGACTGCCACACCCACCTGGTATACGCCGGCAACCGTGCCCGCGAGTTCGACCTGCGCCTGAACGGCGCCAGCTATGCCGATATCGCCCGCGCCGGTGGCGGCATCCGCTCGACCGTGCGCGACACCCGCGCCGCCGACGACAACAGCCTGTATCTCAGCGCAAGAAAACGGCTGGCCGCGCTGATCGGCGAGGGCACGACCACGGTCGAGATCAAGTCCGGCTACGGCCTCGATCTCGACACCGAACGCCGGATGCTGCACGTCGCCCATCGCCTCGCGGCCGAAGGCGTCACCGTCCGCACCACTTTTCTCGGCGCGCACGCCGTGCCGCCGGAGTATGCCGACCGCGCCGACGACTATATCGACCATCTGGTCGAGGTCGTACTGCCGGCGCTGGACGACGAAGGACTGATCGACGCCGTCGATGCGTTCTGCGAGCAGGTCGGTTTCACCCCGGCCCAGGTCGGCCGGCTGTTCACGGCCGCGCGCGAACGCGGCATCGCCTGCAAGCTGCATGCCGAGCAGTTGTCCGACCAGGGCGGTGCGACGCTGGCCGCCGGGTTCGGCGCCCTGTCGGCCGATCATCTTGAATGGCTGTCGGCCGTCGGCATCGCGGCCATGCGCCGCGCCGGCACCATCGCCGTGCTGCTGCCGGGCGCCTTTCACTTCCTGCGCGAAACCCGGCTGCCACCAGTCGCCGCGCTGCGCGACGCCGGCGTACCGATGGCACTGGCAACCGACTGCAATCCGGGCACCTCTCCGCTGACCTCGCTGCTGACCACCATGAATTTCGGCTGCACCCTGTTCCGCCTGACGCCGGCCGAGGCGCTGGCCGGCGTGACCCGCCATGCAGCGGCCGCGCTCGGTCTCGCCGACCGCGGCCGGCTGGCCATCGGCCTGCGTGCCGATCTGGCACTGTGGGAGATCGGACATCCGGCCGAGCTGTCCTACCATCTGGGCTACAACCCGCTGGCCCAGCGCATTTTCAACGGGATACCCGATCATGTTCCTTCCGTTTGACCCGTCCATCTGGCATGGCCGCATCGACAGCGAGGAAGGCCCGCTGGGCCGGCGCTGGCACCAGCAGGTCCTCTCCCCGCGCGCCGATGCCCCCGGCACGGCGCTGATCGGCTTCGCCTGCGATGCCGGCGTTGCCCGCAATCACGGCCGCATCGGTGCGGCCGGCGGGCCGGCAGCGATCCGCAGCGCGCTGGCCGGACTGGCCTGGCATGGCGAGCGGCCGCTGTACGACGCCGGCGACGTGCGCTGCGACGGTGACGCCCTGGAGGCCGCCCAGCAGGAGCTCGGCGAACAAGTGGCGACACTGCTCGATGCCGGACACCGCCCGCTGGTGCTCGGCGGCGGCCACGAGGTGGCTTTCGGTTCCTGGCAGGGGCTGGCGGCGCACTGCGCCCGCCAGTCGCGGCCACTGGTCATCGGCATCATCAATCTCGATGCCCACTTCGATCTGCGCGCCGGTGACCGCGCGACCTCCGGCACGCCGTTCCGCCAGATCGCCGACGACTGCGCCGCCCGGGGCTGGCCATTCCACTATGCATGCCTCGGTGTCGCCGCGCCGTCCAATACCGCCGCGCTGTTCGCCCGCGCCCGCGAACTCGGTGTGCAGTGGGTGGACGACCAGTCGATGCGGGACTGGCATCCGGCCATCCTCGGCGATTTCATCGACCGGGTGGACGTCATCCATTTGAGCATCGATCTGGATGTGCTGCCGGCCAGCGTCGCACCCGGCGTGTCGGCGCCGGCGGCGTTCGGGGTCGAGCTGGCGGTCATCGAGCGCATCGCAGCCCAGGTCCGCGCCAGTGGCAAGCTCCGGCTGGCCGAACTGGCCGAACTGAACCCGCGCCACGATATCGACAGCCACACCGCGCGGATTGCCGCCCGGCTGGTCTTCCAGTTGCTGTAACTCGCCGGGGCCAGGCGCTTGCGGGTATCCTTTCGCCCTCCGTATCCGAAAGGCTGCTGTGGCCTCGTCCTTTGCCTTCTTCCCGACCCGTCGTTTCCTGCCGCTTTTCTGCACCCAGTTTCTGGGCGCGCTGAACGACAACCTGCTGAAAACCGCCTTCCTGGTGCTGGTCAGCTATGCCGGGCTGTCCTTCGCCGGCCTGCCGCCGGCGCAGATCGTCAACATGGCCGCCGGCGTGTTCATCCTGCCGTTCTTCCTGTTTTCGGCCACGGCCGGCCGGCTGGCGGAGAAAATCGACAAATCGCGGGTCGCGCACTGGGTCAAGATTGCCGAAGTCGCCATCATGCTGCTGGCCGCCTGGGGCTTCTATACCCACACCGTCGGCGCCCTGCTGACCGCGCTGTTCCTGATGGGCGCCCATTCGACTTTTTTCGGCCCGGTCAAATACGCGGTCCTGCCGCAGCATCTGCGCGAGCACGAGCTGATCGGCGGTAACGGCCTGATCGAAATGGGAACCTTTGTCGCCATTCTGGTCGGCCAGATCGGCGGCGCGCTGATGGTCCAGTCCGGCTCGCACACCACGGTCGGGATTCTGGTCGCGGTCGCCCTCGCCGGCCTGCTGGCCAGCCTGCTGATTCCGGCCGCCCCGGCCCCCGCTCCGAAGCTGCGCCTGTCAGCCAATATCGCCGGCGATACCTGGGTGCTGCTGCGCCGGGTGCGCCGCTATCCGGATGTCGGCTCGGCCATCATGGGCATTTCCTGGTTCTGGCTGCTCGGCGCGGTCTATACCACCCAGTTGCCGACGTTTACCCGGCTGCACCTCGGCGGCGACGCCAATGTGTATACGCTGATTCTGGCGCTGTTCTCGATCGGCATTGCCAGCGGATCGATCCTGTGCGCAAAGCTGTCGGCCGGCCGGCTCCAGCTCGGTCTGGTGCTGCTGGGCGGCGCCGGCATGACCCTGTTCGGCATCGATCTGTTCCTGTCCACCCATGCCCCGTGGCAAGGCCCGCTGCTGTCGATGGCCACTTTCCTGACCAGCCCGGCACACTGGCGCGACATGGCCGACCTGTTTCTGCTCGGCGTGTCCGGCGGCTTCTTCACCGTGCCGCTGTACACCTGGCTGCAGACTGCCGCACCGGAGGATTTCCGTGCCCAGGCCATTGCGGCGAACAATATCGTCAACGGTCTGTACATGGTGGCCGCTACCGTCGCCAGCGCCGTGGTGCTGGCGCTGACCGACAGTATCTCGCTGCTGTTCCTGCTGGTGTCGCTCGGCAATCTGCTCGCCATGCTGCTGCTGTGCCGCCGGGCACCGAGGATCTGGCGCGAACGGCTGGCGTGGATTGGCGGGGCCAGGCAGGCGCCCTGACGCGGCAGGCACGGGTCAGCCGGCGCGCCCCGCCCCGTCGTCCGCGTCGGCATCCCGCGTTGCCGGCCGCACTTCCCACCAGGTGCGGATCACCCAGTCCAGCGGCTGGTAGTAGCGCGGCAGCGTCTTCGGGTAGCCAAAGCGGTTCCAGTAGGCAATGCGGTGCCTGGCCAGGTGCCAGTTCGGCACCATCAGGTAGTCGGCACGCAGCACGCGGTCGAGCGCATGGCTGGCCGTGACCAGCTGTTCGCGATTCTGGAAACGGGTGAACTCGCCAAGCAGGTGATCAACCACCGGGCTCTTCAGCCCGACGGTATTGGTCGACCCGCGCGATTCGGCAGTTTTCGAGCCGAAGAACTCGAACATCTCGTTGCCCGGCGACAGCGACATCGGATAGACGGCCACAGTCATGTCGAAATCGAAATCATCACTGCGCTGCTGGTAGATCGCCGGATCGACCGTCCGCACGCTGAGCAGGATGCCGAGCCGGGCCAGATTCCGCGCGTACGGCGCGATGATGCGCTCATAGGTCTTGGAAAAGGTCAGGAACTCCAGTTCCAGCGGCCGGCCGCGCGCATCGACCCGCTGCGCGCCGCGCATCGGGTAGCCGGCCTCGGTCAGCAGCGCCGCCGCCCGGCGCAGATTGGCGCGCAGCGCCGCCGGCGAGCCATTGTCCGGTGCCGTGACTGCCGGGCCAAAGACCGCTGGCGGCAGTTGCCCGCGATACGGTTCCAGCAGTTTCAGCTCGGCCGCCGACGGCATGCCCTGCGCCGCCAGCTCGCTGTTGGAAAAGTAGCTATTACTGCGCGAGTACTGGTCATAGAACAGCTTGTGGTTGGCCCACTCGAAATCGAAGGCCAGCACCATGGCCTCGCGCACGCGACGGTCCTGGAACGGCGCCCGGCGCAGATTCATCGCGAAGCCCTGCATTCCCTGCGGGTTCTGGTGCGGAAAGGTCGCCTTGACGATGCGGCCATCGTCGAAGCGCTCGCCACGGTAGCCGCGCGCCCACTGCTTGGCGATATTTTCCGACGACACATCGTATTCGCCAGCCTTGAACGATTCCAGTCGCACCGTGTCGTCACGCAGATAGCGGAACACCACCTGGTCGAAATTGAACATGCCGCGCCGGACCGGCAGGTCACGGGCCCAGTAGTCATCACGGCGCTCGAACACGCTCTGCCGGCCAAGCTGATAGCTTTTCAGCCGGTACGGACCGCTGCCGATCGGCGCGATCAGCGTCCGTTCGCCGAGAGGCTTGCCATTGCCCCACTTGCGCGAAAAAATCGGCAGTTCGGCAATGATCATGTGCAGCTCGGCATTGCGCTCGCGAAAGTCGAACCGCACCGTCAGCGGGCCGACCGCCACCGCGCGGGTAATGTCGGCCCAGTAGAAGCGGTAACGCGGGTGGGCCGACTTGTCACGGGTCAGGGCATTGAACGACGCGACCACATCGGCCGCCAGGACCGGGTCGCCATTGCTGAAGCGGGCGCGCGGATTCAGGTGAAAGGTCACCGACTTGCCGTCCGGCGCCAGCCGCATGTCGTCCGCAAGCAGCCCGTACAGCGAGAATGGCTCGTCCAGCGATTTTTCCGCCAGCGTATCGAACATCAGCGCGGCGACGCCAGCCTCCTTGTCGCCCTTCAGCGTAAACGGATTCAGTGTGTCGAAGCTGCCCAGCGCAGGCAGTCGCAGACGCCCTCCCCTGGGCGCGTCGCCGTTCACGTAATCGAACTGGCGGAAGCCGGCCGGGTATTTGGGCGTATAGCCGAGCGCCACCGATGAGGAGGCCATGGCGGCGGGTACGACGCAGGCGAGAGCCACCGTCATCAGGACTGCAGGGAGTAGGCGCATCGGGACCAGGCAGCGGGTTGTGGTCTGACACGCTATAATCGCGCAATTCCAACCGAGAAGGATAGCCAAATGGGATTTCTGCAGGGCAAGAAGATCCTGATCACCGGACTGCTCTCCAACCGTTCCATCGCCTACGGCATCGCCGAAGCCTGTAAGCGTGAAGGCGCTGAACTGGCCTTTACCTATGTGAGCGACAAGCTCAAGGATCGCGTGGCCGATCTGGCGAAGAACGATTTCGGCAGCGAACTGGTGCTGAAGTGCGACGTCACCGTGGACGAGGACATCGACCAGTTGTTTGTCGAGCTCGGCCAGCACTGGGACGGCCTTGACGGTCTGGTCCATGCCATCGCCTTTGCACCGCGCGAATCGCTGGAAGGCAACTTCCTCGACAGCCTGTCGCGCGAGGCGTTCCGCGTCGCGCACGACGTGTCGTCGTACAGCTTCCCGGCGCTGGCCAAGGCCGCGCGTCCGATGATGCAGGGGCGCAATGGTGCACTGCTCGCACTGACCTACCTCGGCGCCGTGCGCGCCGTGCCGCACTACAATGTGATGGGCCTGGCCAAGGCCAGCCTGGAAGCCAGCGTGCGCTTTACCGCGTCGGCAGTCGGCCGTGACGGGATCCGTGCCAACGGCATTTCCGCCGGTCCGATCAAGACCCTCGCCGCTTCCGGCATTTCCGGCTTCTCCAAGTTGCTGAAAATGGCTGCATCCAACTCGCCGCTGCACCGCAACGTGACGATCGAGGAAGTCGGCAACACGGCCGCTTTCCTGCTGTCCGATCTGTCGTCGGGCATTACCGGCGAAATCACCTATGTGGATGCCGGCTATTCGATCAACGCGTTGAACGCGCCTGACGAAGAATAAGTCGCCAGCCCCCGGAAAGGACGCCAGCCCCACAGGCTGGCGTCCTTTGTTTTGTCTGCGGCCGGCTTGAATCTCCATCCCGCCGGCAAAAACTGTTGTCCTTGTTTCAAGCGCGCGTTCCCTGTTTCGATGCCACTCCGGGCCGATATCATCGCGGGCATCGAATTTGCCCGTCAGCACCAAACAGAGGACCCTCCCTTGAACAGATTCAGGATTGGCCACCGCCTGGCCATCGCATTCGGCGCCATTACCTTGTTGCTGATCAGCATGGCCATGCTGGTTATTTTCGGCGTCAGACAAATCGAGCAGGATACGTTGGGCGTTTCCGACAACAGCCTGCCGATGCTGGAAAATGCCTCCCAGCTGGAGATTCTCCAGTTGCGGGAACGCATCCTGCTGCGTGACCTGGTATTGACCAGCGACCCGACATTAATGGTCAGCTACAGCCAGGAATTGAAGCAGTTGCAGGCGGACATGATGAGCCTGTTCAATAAACAGCAAAAACTGCTGGCCCGCTTCGACCGAAGCAGTCCCATTCATGTGCTGGCAGCCAGCATCCGCGACCGGTACCAGGCACTCAAGCCCGCCCAGCTGGACATTCTCAGGCTCGGGCTGGCCAATCGCCATGACGAGGCCACCGCGGCACTGATCAGGCAGAAGCCGCGCCATCTGGAATTGATGCAATTGCTCGAGCAGCTGAATCACCAGTCCTCCGTGCTCGCCAACCAGGGGGCGCTGAATGCCGAGCAGACGGCAGAAGGACTGTTCAGTATTGCCGTCGGCATCTCCGCATTCTGCCTGCTGCTGATGCTGATCATCGCCATCGCCATTACCCGTTCCATCACCCGGCCGCTGGCCCAGGCCGTTGCCAGTGCCGATCGTGTCGCGTCCGGCGACCTGCGCCCGACGGCTGTCGAGGCCGGCCATGATGAAATCGCCGTACTGCTGCACAGGCTGGACAGCATGCGCCTCTCGCTGGTCAAGGCGATCGGCAGCGTGCACCACGGCGTCAGCCGGACCAGCGAACTGGCCGGCAGCCTGTCCACCTCATCCACCCGGGTCGAAACCGCTTCCCATGCCCAGAACGAGGCGGCGGCGGCGACAGCTTCCATCGAGCAACTGACCGTCAGCATCAGCCAGGTCGCGGATACCGCAGCCGACCTGCACCATCATGCACACTCCAGCCATGACACGGCCGGTATCGGCAAGATGCGCCTGCAGGCGCTGATCACGGAGATGGCCGGCGTCACCGGGTCGGTGGATGCGGTATCCAGCACGGTGCTGGCCTTTATCAGCGATACCCGCCGGATCGCCAGCATGACCGGAGAAGTTCGCGATATCGCCGACCAGACCAATCTGCTGGCGCTGAATGCGGCCATCGAGGCCGCACGCGCCGGGGAAAGTGGTCGCGGCTTCGCCGTGGTCGCCGATGAAGTGCGCAAGCTGGCGGAAAAGTCGGCCCACTCGGCCAATGCCATCGCCGCGGTCACGCAGCAACTGGAGCAGCGCTCCAGCCAGCTGGAATCCGCACTGGACAACAGCCGGAACGCGCTTGCCCGCAGTGTGCAGGGCATCGGCCAGGTCGAGACCGCGTTCGACGACTGCGAAGCCGCCGTCAGCGCCACCAGCCGCAGCGCCGATCTGATTGCCGCCTCGGTGCACGAGCAGAAAGTCGCCAGCACGGAGATCGCCCACCACATGGAGCAGGTCGCGCAGATGGCAGAAGAAAACACCGCCATCGTTCATACCGTATCGGGCAACACGCAGGATATGGAGCGTCTTGCCCTCGATCTGAACGAGGCGGTGGCCTGGTTTACCCTGCCGGGCAAGCCGGCATCGGCTTAGCGCTGCGCGTAGACGCGGGTCTTGCCATCAGCGGTAAAGGCAATTACCGCATACGGATGGTTGCCCGGCAGATCCATGCCGGGCGCGCTCTGCGGCATGCCGGGTGCAGCCAGCCCGGCCAGCTTCGGCTTTTCCTTCAGCACGCGGCTCACCAGATCGGCCGGTACGTGTCCTTCGAACACATAGCCGCCGATCTGCGCGGTGTGGCATGAACGCAATGCCACCGGCACATGGTTCTTTTCCTTGACCGGCGTGACGTCATCGAGGGCAACGCTCTTGACCCGGAAACCATTTTTTTCCAGATGCTGCGCCCATTTGTCGCAGCACAGGCAGCCCTGGTTCTTGTACATGGTCACATCGCGCACCGCGGCCTGGGTCAGCGGAGAGGCAAGCAGGAACAGCACCGCCAGCGTGGCGGCAGAGGAAGGGTATTTCATTGGGTGAACTCCTGTTCGGGCGGCATGGCCGGCCCGTTTGTGGCAAGCGCCGGTGCGGTCAGCTGACCGTCCGGCAATCGGCTGGCACGGGAGTTCAGGCCCGGGGCGGGCGCTCGGGCGGTGCCCAGGTACGGCCGGCAGGCAGCGCCGCCACGGCCGCGACAGCAGGCGGCAGCAGTGGCATGACCGTCCCCGGCATGGCGGCCGGCAAGGCCGGCAGTGAAGGCGAACAGCAGTCGGGCTGCGCCGGCGTACGATTCGGACAAGGGGCCGATCCGCATTTCCTGTCATCCATGCCGTCCATGCCGGCATGGGCCGACAGGCCGGCTGCCACGACCGGCATGCGCATCGATGCCGCGTGCACCGGCGCCAGCGCCAGGGCAACGATCAGGCAGAACATGCGCAGCAGGGTCGTCATGATCAGGCTTTTGCGGTCTTCATTTCAGCCGCGCTCTGGTCGAGCAGGCTCTGTGCATCGAAGCCGACCCGCAGGGCGCCCCACGGGCGGCCACCAACCGTCACCGGCAGCGCCAGCTCGGACAGGATTTCGCCGGTGTCGCGCATGTAGGTCTGCAGCAGGAACGGCTGCCGGTTGCGCGCGGAACGCAGCCCGGTCGGGTCGTTGAACATGCGCTTGTCGCGACTGGCCTGCAGGTCGACGGCAGGGTCACCGGTCAGCGGTTGCGAGTTGCGGCTGATATGGGTCGGTGCATAGCCGTTTTCGTCGACCAGCAGCGCAAAGCGGCCACCAGCCACCTCGGCGGTCAGCGCATCGTAGACGACCTGCAGTTCCCGCTCGACGCGGGCGTCGTAGCTGGTGTGGAATTTCTGCGGATTGGTGCCGGCAATCGGCTGGTAGTGGCGGTCGAACAGGTTCAGGCCCTGGGCCTGCCATTCGTTCAGCCGCGCTTCCAGTGCGTCGCGCTGCTGGCGCGACAGCTGCAGGGTGCGGTCGAACTCGCCCTCGCCGATCACGAAGCGGCTGACCAGCTCCTGCACCTGCTCGGTTGCGCTCGACAGGTCGCGCGACACTGCCGCCGAATGCGTGAGCTTGTCGCGCACGCCGGACGACAGTTCGCGGATCTCGCACACATTGGCATTGACCTGGGAATTGTTGCCGGCAAACGTGTGCATGGTGCTGGCAATGTCGGCCAGGCTGGCCGACGTGTGCTCGAAATCGTCGACCATGGTGACGAAGTGATGCGATGCACGGTCGACCACTTCGGTCGCGAACTGGGTGTCGGCAGTGATTTCCAGCGTTTCCTGCTGCGTGGTGACCACCAGCCCGACCATGGTTTCGATATTGCCGGAGATTTCATCGGTGGCGCCGCGCACGCGCTCGGCCAGCTTGCGCACCTCGTCGGCGACCACGGCGAAACCGCGGCCGGATTCGCCGGCGCGCGCGGCCTCGATGGCGGCGTTCAGCGCCAGCAGATTGGTCTGCTCGGCAATTTCCTTGATCAGGTTGAGGATTTCCTTGATCGACGTCGAACGCTGGTTCAGTTCGCTGACGGTCACATTGAAGTGGGCAATGCGTTCGCTGACCGCGCCGATCCGCCTGGCCACCTCGTCCAGTTCGACCCGGGTTTCGCGGGCCAGATTCAGGTTGGCCGCCGTGGTATCGGCAATGCGCAGCGTTTCGCCGGACACCTCGTTGATGCCGGAGGTGTTCTGCTCGCTGGCCGAACCGACCTGGGTGGCCAGCGTCTCCTGCTTTTCCGCCGAGCCGAGCGATTCGTTGACGTTCTTCAGCGAACGCGCCGATTCCATCGCGATGCGGACCGACATCAGCCGCACCTGGCTGATGATTTCGCGGATTTTCTTCAGGAAGCGGTTGTAGGCCTCGGACAGGTCGCGGATTTCGTCATAGGTCATGGCCGGAATGGTGCGCGACAGGTCACCGACGCCTTCGCCGATATCATTGAAGATATCGATGATCATGCGGATCGGCCGTACGATCAGGAAGCGCAGGTACCAGAACATGAAGCCGATAAAGGCGAACGACATCACCCACAGTGCGACGGCGCCATACAGCGCCTGGTCCAGCAGCGACTGGACATCGGCACGGGTGGCGACGGACAGCTGTGCATCCTGCGTCAGCGCGGTACGAATGCCGTCACTGGTGTGCCACACCAGCAACACAAAGCCGAGTTGCAGCACCGAGATGAGGAACAGGCTGCCCAGTTTTCGCGACAGCGAATTCCAGAACGTCTTTTCGACAAAGCGGTATGCCTGCAGGAAACCGTCCATTCTTCCTCCCCCTGCTGTTTTTACTTTGAGAAGCTATTTGACGCATGAATATATAGGATTGTGCTGTTTGCCGCTCGCACAATCCATTCCGCATGGACAAAACTTGCGGGCGGGTTGACCGGCGGCAAGCCCGGCGGCAAGCTTCGGCCTTTTGCAGGGGTATTACATGCGGGCAACCGTTCTGGCAGGCATGGTACTGATGTTCTTCGGCGTGGCTTTCGGCGCATTTGGCGCCCATGCACTCGCCCCGCAGTTGTCGCCACAACAGGCCGGCTGGTGGCATACCGCGGTCCAGTACCAGTTCTGGCATGCCGCCGCCCTGATCGCGCTTGCCGGGCTCGGGCGGCCGCAACTGGCACAGGCGGCCGGCGTGCTGCTGATCGGTACGCTGCTGTTCTGCGGCACCCTGTACGCGATGGCGCTCGGCGCCCCGCTCTGGCTCGGCATGGTCACCCCGGTCGGCGGCACGCTGCTGCTGATCGGCTGGGCACTGGCGATCTGGACCTACCTGCGCTGCCGCTGATCCCGGAACGACAACGCCCCGCGCCAAAGCGCGGGGCGTGAAAAAAGACAGCCGGGGCTGTCTTTTCCGATCGGGGCGATCGCCGTCGATTACGAACGGGCGAACTTGCCGAACTTTTGCTTGAACTTGTCGATGCGGCCTGCCGTGTCCATCACCTTTTGCTTGCCGGTGTAGAACGGGTGGCATTCCGAGCAGACTTCAACGTGGAAGCTGTCTTTGCCCAGCGTGGAACGGGTCTTGAACTTGTTGCCGCAGGAGCAGTTCACTTCCAGGTCGGTGTAATCCGGGTGAATATCGGTCTTCATGATTTTTCCTTGGTGTCGGGTGCAGGGGTTTTGCCTGCACTGCTTTACGAAAGGGGCGCATTGTAGCGGTTTTCGGCCCGCCCGGATAGTCCCCTGGCCAGGCCGTCGCTGCACTGCCGGCCTATGCACGTCTCCATGTGGTGCCTTGCGGGCCATCTTCAAGCACGACATGGTCCGCCGCCAGCTGATCGCGGATACGGTCGGACTCGGCCCAGTTGCGTGCGGCACGGGCCTCGCGGCGCGCGGCGATCAGCGCGTCGATCTGCCCGGCGGACAGCGCGCCTTCCAGCGTCCCGCCCTGCAGGAACTCGCTCGGCTCGCGCTGCAGCAGGCCGAGCACGCCACCCAGCGCCCGCAGCAGGCCGGCATCGGCAGCCGATTTGCTGCGGTTCACCTCGTTGGCCAGCTCGAACAGCACCGCGCTGGCCTCGGCGGTATTGAAGTCGTCATCCATCGCCGCCTTGAAGCGTCGGGCGAAATCGTTGCCGGTCCAGTCGATGTCGACCTGGTCGGCGCCAACCAGCCGCAGCGCGGTATACAGCCGCGACAGCGCCCCTTTGGCGTCTTCCAGGTGGGCATCCGAGTAGTTCAGCGGGCTGCGGTAGTGTGCACGCAGGATGAAGAAGCGCACCACTTCGGCATCGAATTTCTGCAGCACTTCACGGATGGTGAAGAAATTGCCAAGCGACTTCGACATCTTCTCGTTGTCGACGCGGATAAAGCCGTTGTGCATCCAGTAGTTGACGAAGGTGTGATCGTGCGCGCCCTCGCTCTGGGCAATCTCGTTCTCGTGGTGCGGGAACTGCAGGTCGGCGCCGCCGCCATGAATGTCGAAATGGTCGCCGAAATAGTGCTCGTTCATCGCCGAGCACTCGATGTGCCAGCCCGGACGGCCCTGCCCCCACGGACTCGGCCAGGCCGGCTCGCCGGGTTTGGCCGCCTTCCACAGCACGAAGTCCATCGGATCGCGCTTGTTCGGGTCGACTTCGACACGCTCGCCGGCGCGCAGGTCGTCCAGCGACTTGCCGGACAGCTTGCCGTAGCCGGGAAACTCGCGCACCGCGTAGTACACGTCGCCATTCGGCGCCGGGTAGGCACGGCCCTTGTCGATCAGGGTCTCGATCATCGCCTGCATGTCCGGCACGAACTGGGTGGCACGCGGTTCGAAATCCGGCTTGCGCACGCCGAGTGCGGCGGCGTCCTCGTCCATCGCGTCGATAAAGCGCTGGGTCAGGACATTGATCGGTTCCTGGTTCTCGGCCGCGCGGCGGATGATCTTGTCGTCGATGTCGGTGATGTTGCGCACATAGGTCAGGTCATAGCCTTCGGCCCGCAGCCAGCGCGCCACCATGTCGAACACCACCATCACCCGCGCGTGCCCGAGGTGACAGTAGTCGTAGACGGTCATCCCGCAGACATACATGTTGACCTTGCCCGGGTGGATCGGCTTGAAGACTTCCTTTTGACGGGAAAGGGTGTTGTAAAGGTGGAGCATGGTGGGTTCCATCACAGTCGATCGGATCATTGTAACAAAGCTGTCAAGCCCGGCCGGCGGCTAATAATGCGGCGGCACGTCGTCCAGCAGCGAACGCGCCGGGGCATCCGACGGCGATTGCGTGCGCATTTGCTGGTACAGCAGGCGCAGCTGTTGCTGCAGCTGGTCGATCTGCTGTTGCTGGCGGGCCACGCTCAGGTTGAGCGCATCGAGCAGCTCGTCCTGAAACGCGATCCGGACTTCGAGTTCGGACAGGCGGGATTCCATCGGGACACTCCTCGGGAACAGCGGCAGGGAGCGCGATTGTAACGCAGCGCGTCAGCCTGCTGGCAGGGCAGACCGCCGCCGGGTCGCGGTGGGAAGCGCACGGCCCCGCCCCTGCGTCAGTTGCCGGTCCCCGGCACGCCGCGCATCGCCCGTGGCGAATCCACCATGACCGCATCGACGCCAAGGGCGGCTGCGGCACGATAGTCGTCGGCCGTATTGACGCCGATGGCGAGAATCCGCACCGGCGCCACGCTGCGGAAGCAGGCCACCGAGGCCGGCGTCCACAGTGTGGCCCGTACCGGGCTGCGCCCTTCCCCCAGCGTGAACTTTTCCACCACGTCGAGCGCGCGCCGGTACTCGAATGCCGCCCATACCGGTCTGGCCGGTGCATCCACGCACTGCTGCTGCAGCGCGACCTGCGCCAGCCGGCCGCGCGTCGCGTCGCGCGTCTCGAACAGCCTGGCCCGTGGATAGGCAGCAAAGGCCTGCTGATACGCGGCCTCGGTCGAGTACAGCGTGGCCCGGTCCCAGGCATGGGCGTGATCCAGCACCCGGGCCACCGCGTCGGCCTGCGGACCGGCCGGCAGTGCCTTCATGTCCAGCATGACCGGCATGCCGGGCGGCAGGCTGGCCAGCGCTTCGCGCAGCGTGGGGATCGGTACCGGCCGGTCACGATAAGGATAGGTGATGGCGCCCTGGCTGTCGGTGGCCCGGAACTGCCAGCCGGCATTCAGCTGCTGCAGCTGCTCGACGGTCTTGTCGGCCACCGGGCCACTGCCATCGGTATTGGCGGCCAGATCGGCCGGGCGATACAGTACCGGCACGCCATCACGGCTCAGCTGCACGCTCAGCCACATCGCGTCGGCGCCATTGCGCAATGCCGTGCGAATGGCGACCAGGGTGTTTTCCGGCGCGTCGGCCGCGCCGGCGCGGTGAGCCACCAGCAGCGGGCGGGAGCCGGCTGCTGCCGGCGGCGCTTGCGGCGAGCTGCAGGCGCCGAGGCCGATGGCGAGGGCACACAGGGCAATATTGCGATACATCGGGGCGTCCTTTTCATTCAGGATGATGAAGCCCCGAGTGTGACCCGTCCGGCATGCCGGCAACGACTGCAGTACGCTGCCGGCCGGCCGAACTGGCTTTTTTGCAACACCTCCCACCCGCACTTGCCAGCTACTGCATAGCCCGCCGGCGTATCAGAAGCGCAGTGCGGCGCCGATGTACGGGCCGTCAGCCAGCGTGCGGTTGTCACGGCCGTTGTCGAACTCGACCCGGTTGTAGCGATAACCGACGGTCAGTGCCAGCGGCTTGATCGGCACGAAGCGCGCGCCGATTTCGCTGTCGACATAGCTGTGCAGCGTGCCGGACGCCATGCCGCCGCTGGCGCCATAGGCCTGGGCAAAGACGCCGAACGAATTGCCGAGGCCGAGGTCGACCCGGCCACCGATCGGCAGCGCCCACTCGTCATGCCCGGCGACATCGATGTACTCGGCTTTGGCGCCGGCCGTCAGCAGCGCGCTGCCCAGCGGCAGGGAAAAGGTCAGGCCAAGCCCGGCCGTCTGGTCGTCGTCGTCGTGCCGCGAGCTGTGCAGCCAGTCGCCGGTCAGGCCAAAGCCGCCGCTGGTCGGCACGTAGTAGGCGGACTGGAACTCATTGCCGAACTGCGCACCCAATTCCGAAGCCTGGGCTGCGCCCCCGGCCAGGGCCGTACAGAGAATGGCCAGCGTGCTGATCCTGTTCATGACTGATTCCTCGTCGTTGTCGATTGTCGGTTTCCTGATGGATTGCCCGGGCGTCTGTGCACCCGGTGCGGTGGCAATTTTAACGTATCACAGTGTATGTATGTGTTTCCAGGCAGCAGGAAATGCTGCGGAAAATGTAACAAAGCGGATGGCATGCCACGGCCGGCACAAAACGGCATTGGCAACACCATCATGGCAATCCGGCTGTCTGACAGTTTGCGAACAAACCAAGCACTTGCTAGAATCACCCCCACACCAGTCACAGCAACGGTCCGGACAGACCGGTGCGCCAAGGAGAAACGACACTATGCCTACCCCCGGTCAACGCTTCCGCGACGCTGTCGCCAACGAGAAACCGCTGCAGGTCGTCGGCGCCATCAACGCCTACGCCGCGCGGCTGGCTGAACACAGCGGCTTCAAGGCGCTCTATCTGTCCGGCGGCGGGGTGGCAGCCGGCTCGTGCGGCATTCCCGACCTCGGCATCACCACACTGGAAGACGTGCTGATCGACGTCCGTCGCATCACCGACACCACGGATCTGCCGCTGCTGGTCGACATCGATACCGGCTGGGGCGGCGCGTTCAATATCGCCCGCGCCATCCGCTCGCTGGAAAAGGCCGGTGCCGCCGCCGTGCATATCGAAGACCAGGTGCAGCAGAAGCGCTGCGGCCACCGCCCGAACAAGGCCATCGTGCCGCAGGACGAGATGGTCGACCGCGTCAAGGCCGCCGTCGACGCCCGCATTGATCCGTCCTTCGTGATCATGGCCCGCACCGACGCCCTGGCAGTCGAGGGGCTGGAAGCAGCCATTGACCGTGCCCGCGCCTGCGTCGAAGCCGGCGCCGACATGATCTTCCCGGAAGCCATCACCGAGCTGTCGATGTACCGCCAGTTCGCCGAAGCGGTCGGCGTGCCGGTGCTCGCCAATATCACCGAATTCGGCGCCACGCCGCTGTACACCACCAGCGAACTTGCCGCCAATGGCGTCAGCATGGTGCTGTACCCGCTGTCGGCCTTCCGTGCCATGAGCCAGGCCGCCCTGTCGGTCTACGGTGCGATCCGCCGCGACGGCACCCAGCAGAATGTCGTCGACCTGATGCAGAGCCGTGCCGACCTGTACCAGCATCTCGGCTACCACAGCTACGAGCAGAAGCTCGACGCGCTGTTCGCCTCCGGCCGGCAATAACACTTCGCCCGGCGGGCGCCCCGTTCAAACAACATCCGCCCGCCCCGCCCGTCTACAAAGGAGAACCGTCATGTCCGAAGTCGTCATCACCGGCAAGCCGAAGAAGTCGGTCGCCCTGTCCGGCGTCGCCGCCGGCAATACCGCACTGTGCACCGTCGGCCGCAGCGGCAACGACCTGCACTATCGCGGCTACGACATCCTCGATATCGCCACGGCCTGCGAGTTCGAGGAAATCGCCTACCTGCTGGTCCACGGCAAGCTGCCGAACATCGCCGAGCTGGCCGGCTACAAGAAAAAACTGAAAGCCCTGCGCGGCCTGCCGGCCAGCGTCAAGGCCGTGCTCGAAGCCCTGCCGGCCGCCAGCCACCCGATGGACGTGATGCGTACCGCCGTGTCGGCGCTCGGCTGCACGCTGCCGGAAAAGGACGACCACAACGCCCCCGGCGCGCGTGATATCGCCGACCGGCTGATCGCCTCGCTCGGCTCCGCGCTGCTGTACTGGTACCACTTCGCCACCAACGGCAAGCGCATCGACGTGGAAACCGACGACGATACGGTTGGCGGCCACTTCCTGCACCTGCTGCACGGCGAGAAGCCGTCGGCACTGTGGGTGCGCGCGATGCACACCTCGCTGGTGCTGTACGCCGAGCACGAATTCAATGCCTCGACCTTTACCGGCCGCGTCATTGCCGGTACCGGGTCCGACATGTACTCGGCCATTACCGGTGCCATCGGCGCGCTGCGCGGCCCGAAGCACGGCGGCGCGAACGAAGTCGCCTTCGAGGTGCAGAAGCGCTACGAAAGCCCGGACGAGGCGGAAGCCGACATCCGCGCCCGCGTCGAACGCAAGGAAGTCGTGATCGGCTTCGGCCACCCGGTGTACACGCTGTCCGACCCGCGCAACAAGGTCATCAAGGAAGTCGCGCGCGAGCTGTCGGTCGAAGCCGGCGACCTGAAGATGTTCTCGATCGCCGAACGGCTCGAGAGCGTGATGTGGGACATCAAGAAGATGTTCCCGAACCTCGACTGGTTCAGCGCCGTCAGCTACCACATGATGGGCGTGCCGACCGCCATGTTCACCCCGCTGTTCGTCATCGCCCGCACGACCGGCTGGGCTGCACACGTGATCGAACAGCGTGAAGATGGCAAGATCATCCGTCCGAGCGCCAACTACTTCGGTCCGGAAGACCTCACCTTCGTACCGATCGAGCAGCGCTGAGCTGCTCCGGCCCCGCCCCCGTGGCGGGGTCTGCATACCGACACGACCGGCCCCCGCGCCGGCACCACGATTCACTGCAAGGGAAAAACATGTCCGCCCACATCTCCAACGTCCGCCCCGATCCGGATCAGGTCCTCGTCGACATCGCCAACTACGTCGCCGATGTGGCCATCGAATCGCCGGAAGCCTGGAACACTGCCCGCCTGTGTCTGATGGACACGCTCGGCTGCGGCCTCGAAGCCCTGTCCTACCCGGCCTGCACCAAGCTGATGGGCCCGATCGTTCCCGGCACGCTGGTGCCGAACGGCGCCAAGGTGCCGGGCACCCAGTTCCAGCTCGATCCGGTCCAGGCCGCGTTCAACATCGGCGCAATGATCCGCTGGCTGGACTTCAACGACACCTGGCTCGCTGCCGAGTGGGGCCACCCGTCCGACAACCTTGGCGGCATTCTTGCCACGGCCGACTGGGTGTCGCGTGAACGCGTATCCCGTGGCCAGGCGCCGCTGACCATGCGCGACGTGCTCGAAGCCATGATCAAGGCGCATGAAATCCAGGGCTGCATCGCCATCGAGAACAGCTTCAACAAGGTCGGTCTCGACCACGTGGTACTGGTCAAGGTCGCATCCGCCGCTGTCTGCGCCAAGCTGATGGGCGCCAGCAAGGAAGAAATCGTCAATGCCGTGTCGCAGGCCTTCGTCGATGGCCAGAGCCTGCGCACCTATCGTCACGCCCCGAACACCGGTTCGCGCAAGAGCTGGGCCGCCGGCGACGCGACCAGCCGCGCCGTGCGCCTGGCCCTGTTCACCATGAAGGGCGAAATGGGCATCCCGGGCGTGCTGTCGGCCAAGACCTGGGGCTTCTACGACGTGCTGTTCAAGGGCAACCCGTTCAAGTTCCAGCGCGGCTATGGCAGCTACGTGATGGAAAAGGTGCTGTTCAAGATCTCGTTCCCGGCCGAATTCCACAGCCAGACCGCCGTCGAATGCGCAATGACGCTGAATGCCAGACTCGCTGCCGCCGGCAAGTCTGCCGCCGACATCCGGAAGGTCACCATCCGTACCCATGAAGCGTGCATCCGCATCATCGACAAGAAGGGCCCGCTGTCGAACCCGGCTGACCGCGACCATTGCATCCAGTACATGGTTGCCGTGCCGCTGCTGTTCGGTCGCCTGACTGCCGCCGACTACGAAGACGTGATCGCCGCCGATCCGCGCATCGACGTGCTGCGCGACAAGATCGTCTGCGTGGAAGACCCGCAATTCACCCGCGACTACCACGATCCGGAAAAGCGCAGCATCGCCAACGCGCTGACGGTCGAACTCAACGACGGCACCACGCTGGACGAAGTGGTCTGCGAATACCCGATCGGCCACCAGCGCCGCCGCACCGACGGCATCCCGCTGCTGGAAGCCAAGTTCCGCACCAACCTGGCCCGCCGCTTCCCGCAAAAGCAGCAGGAAGCGATCTTTGCCCTGTGCAATGACGCGAAGACCCTGCTCGACACGCCGGTGAATGCCTTCACCGACCTGTGGGTCATCTGACCTTCCTGTCTTCAGGCCAAAAACCCCGGATCTTGCGATCCGGGGTTTTTTGTTGGCCGGGTGCCTATGAGTGCTCGATCAGCATGACGGCCATGGTGTCCGCTTCCAGTGCCTCGAACACGTGCGCCGTGTCCGCCGAGTAACTGATGTAGTCACCGGCCGCCAGTTCGACCGGCTGTTCCACCGGGCCGATCCGCGCCCGCCCGGCGCCAACGATCACGTGCTCGATGGTGCCGGGCAGATGCGGACCGGACAGCCGGGGCGCACCGGGCTGGACCCTGATCCGGTAGAGATCGCGCTGCGTCCCGGCCGGGCACGCGGCCAGCAGCGTTGCCGCATAGTTGCCCTGCTCGGAGACGGTTGCCGCTCCCTCGCCGGCACGGATCACCTGCACATGCCGGCGCGGCTGGCCGATCAGCCGGGTGACCTGGACATCAAGCGCCATGGCCAGCGACCACAGCGTTTCCAGGCTCGGGTTGCCGATACCGGCTTCAAGCTGTGACAGCGTCGACTTGGCAATGCCGGCCCGTCTGGCCAGTTCGGTCACCGACAGACCCAGCCGCTCGCGCTCGCGGCGGATCGATGCAGACAGCAGTCCGATCGGGGTATGCGCTTTCAGCGCGGCAGCATCCGGGGAATCCTTCATTCGTTCACCATGTCATTCATTTGTTCGACTTGACGAACGATAGCCGATAATTCAGCATATCGGTCAATCGTTCGGTTTAACGGATTGTAGCCGCAGGCAGCACCGCGGCCAATCGTCGACAAAGGAATTCTGCATGAACCCCAGGACTCGTGGCGCACTGGAAATGACAGCGGCCATGACCATCTCCGGCACGGTCGGCTGGCTGGTCATCGAAACCGGGCAGACAGCCCCGACCGTGGTGTTCTGGCGCTGCGTATTCGGCGCCGTGGCCATGCTGGTTGCCTGTGCGCTGCGCGGCCAGCTGCGGCCGGGCATGCTCAGCGCACGCCAGCTGGGCATCGTGCTGCTCGGAGGGGTCGCGCTGGTGCTGAACTGGACGCTGCTGTTCGCTGCCTACCCGCTGGCTTCGATCTCGGTCGCCACGGTCACCTATCACACCCAGCCGTTCATGCTGACCGCACTGGGCGTGCTGCTGTTCGGTGAGCGGCTGACGGGAGACAAGGCTGGCTGGCTGCTGATCGCCTTTGCCGGCATGGTGCTGATCGTCACCGGCGGGCAGACCGCCGGCGGAACCGGCTCGAACTATCTCGCCGGCATCGGCATGGCGCTGGGGGCGGCATTCTTCTATGCCATTGCAGCAGCGATCGCCAAGCAGCTGAAAACCGTTTCGCCCTATCTGATCGTGCTGGTGCAGATGCTCGTCGGCTCGGTGCTGCTGGCGCCGTTCGCCGGTCTTGCCACCCTGCCGGCAGACAGCGGGGCCTGGGCGCTGCTGGTCACGATCGGCGTGGTCCATACCGGCCTGATGTCGACCCTGCTGTATGCCGCGATCCAGAAGATTCCGACCAGCCTGGTCGGGGCGCTGTCCTTCATCTATCCGGTGGTCGCCATCCTGGTGGACCGGGCGGTATTCGGCCACCGGCTGGACCTGATCCAGTGGCTCGGCACGGCCGCCATCCTGGCTGCGGCAGCAGGCATGAACTTCGGCTGGAAGCTGCTGCCGGGCAGGCGTTTCCCGCGTGACCGGCACCGGTCTCCCCCGGCCTGAAAACAGCTGCAACAATCTGCAACAGCCGGCCCTGTCCGCACGACAAGGGCCTACTATTCAGCGTGAAGGCACCGGCGCATGAACGGTGCCATGACCTCAAGGTCATCGTGCCCAGGCCCCCGGGACCCGATGACGCTCCCCCCGGCGGCACCTCATGAATCAAAGGAGAGCCGCTGATGCGCTATCTGCTTGTCGCCCTGTCACTGATGCTTGGCCCCGCTGCCTGTACCCAGGCCCGGATCGGCATCGGCGTTGCCACGCCAGGGCTTGCCATCGGCATCGACATCCCGGTGTACCCGGATCTGGTCCGGGTGCCGGGCTATCCGGTCTACTACTACCCGGACGCCGGCACCAACTACTTCTTCTACGACGGACTGTACTGGGTATTCCAGGGCGACAACTGGTACCGGAGCAACAGGTACAACGGCCCCTGGCAGTGGGTCGGGCCCGAATACGTGCCGCTGTATGTGCTGCAGGTACCGGTGCGCTACTACCGCTATCCGCCACCGTACTTCCGCGGCTGGCATGCCGACCAGCCGCCACGCTGGGGACACGACTGGGAAGCCCGCCGTCCGGGACGGGATCACCGGGAGCCGTACGCAGCCCCGGCGCCGTTGCCATCCTATCCGCAGCCATACCAGGGGAACCGCGCTCCCCGCTCGACGGAACAACAGTACGGAATCCGGTCACAGCCCGCGCCGCGTCCGCCGGGGCCTCCGCAAGGCCGGTACCCGGATCAGCCGCGCGCAGCGGACGGCATGCCGCACGGCCCGCGGGGGCAGCAGGACGGAGAAGACGGGCGTCCGCATGACGGGCCGGACGGGCAGCGGCAGCAACATCAGAGGCCACGGCAGGACTACCCCGGGCATCAGCAGGGAGAATCGCATCAACGGGGCGCGAGGCAGTCGTTCCCCGACCCGCAGCCGTAAGGCCGATACCCTCTGTTCCGGCGCCAGCGGGTTGAGTGGAAGGCACACTGGCCAAGGCCGGTGTGCCGGGATCACCGGCGCGGCTACTGCGTCAGCGTGTCTGCCCACGCCGCCACCGCACGGATATCGTCCGGCGTGGTCCGGCAGCAACCGCCGATCAGCCGGGCGCCGGCCGCATGCCAGCCCCGCGCCGACTCGGCAAAGCGACTGGCGTCAGCCTGGCCGTGCCAGCACTTGTGTTCGGGATCATAGTCCTCGCCCGAGTTCGGATAGACCAGGACCGGCTTGCGGGTGGTGGCCGCCGCTGCGGCCACCAGTGACGGAATATGCGCCGGCGCGGTGCAGTTGATGCCGACCGCAACCACTTGCGCAAAGCCGTCCAGCGCCGCCACGCACTCGGCCAGCGGCGTGCCGTCGCTGACATGTGCGTCATCGCGGCAGCTGAAGCTGATCCATGCCCGTGCAGCGGGGAAGGATTCCGCCAGCAGGCGGGCAATGGCCAGCGCCTCGTCCAGGCATGGCAGGGTTTCGCAGGCCAGCAGGTCCGGTTCCGCCGCCAGCAGCTCGACCAGCCGCGGCCGGTGGAAAGCCATCAGCGCGTCGATATCCAGCCCGTAGTGGCCGCGGTACTCGGAGCCGTCGGCCAGCATGGCGCCGTACGGGCCGACCGACGCCGCCACCAGCGGCCGCGAACGGCCAGCATGGTGTTCTGCCCGGGCCCAGAATGCGTCACGCGCCTCGCGGGCCAGTTCGACCGAACGGCGCATCAGCGTGCCGGCAGCGGCAGCGTCCAGCCCGCGCCGGGCAAAGCCCTCGAACGTGGCCTGATAGCTGGCGGTGGTGGCGACATCGGCACCGGCAGCGTAATAGTCTTCATGCACCTGACGAATCAGCGCCGGTGCTTCCATCAGCACCCGGGCGGACCACAGCGGATCGTTCAGGTCACAACCGCGGCGTTCAAGTTCGGTGGCCAGGGCACCATCGAGAATCATCAGCGGTCGGGCAGCCAGCAGGGCCGCGATCGGGTCGGTCGTCATGGTCAAGCTTTCCTTAATGCGGAAACGGTACAAAGGGAGGGCTCCAGCATAACGGAGCGCCGCGCGCGACGCGATGCTTGCCGACAGCCCCCAGCGGCGTAAACTTCCGGGATGGCTACATCAGGCGGGCATGCATGATTGCCGTGGCGCCGAATGCGCCGACGGATACCCATTTTGTCCGGTGCGGTAATACGCTGCCGGAAAACAGACCGGTTTTTTCCATTGTCGACGGCAACGGACCGCACTCCGGTTGCCGCCAGCCCCACCCCCCTGCATAATCTCCCGCCATGAAATTCCTTTCCGACCTGCTTCCGGTCCTGCTGTTCTTCGTCGCCTACTACATTACGCGCGACATGTTTGTCGCGACCGGCGTGGCCATCGCCTCCACCGCCATCCAGGTCGGTCTGGCCTGGTACCGCCATCGCAAGATCGAAACCATGCAATGGGTATCGCTCGGTCTGATTGTCGTACTCGGCGGCCTGACGTTGCTGCTGCACGACAAGCGCTTCATCATGTGGAAGCCGACCGCGCTGTACTGGGCCATGGCCATCGGCATCGCCGTCAGTGAATGGATCTTCAGGAAGAGCCCGCTGAAAGCCATGATGGGCGCGCAGATGACGCTGCCCGAGCCGGTATGGCGCAAACTGGCGCTGGCCTGGGTTGCCTTTTTCGCCGCCATGGGTGCACTCAATCTTTTCGTCGCCTGGACCTTCAGCGAAGAAGTCTGGGTCAATTTCAAACTCTTTGGCGGGATGGGCCTGATGTTCGCCTTTGTGCTGGCACAGGGCTTCGCACTCTCCCGCTACATTGAGGACAAATCCTGATGCTATACGCCCTTATCGGCCAGGATCGCCCCGGCTCGCTCGACGCGCGCCTGGCCGCCCGCCCGGCTCATCTGGAACGCCTGCAGGCCCTGCAGAACGAAGGCCGTCTGGTGCTGGCCGGCCCCTGCCCGGCCATCGACAGCCCGGATCCGGGCCCGGCCGGCTTTACCGGCAGTGTCGTCGTCGCCGAGTTCCCGTCGCTGGCCGAGGCACGCGCCTGGGCCGATGCCGACCCGTATGTCGCCGCCGGCGTCTATGCGCAGGTCGACATCAAGCCGTTCAAGCGGGTGTTCTAGGCGTGAGCCTCGAACAACTGATCGCCGAGCGGCTCGCGTCGCTCGAACCGGAAAGCCTCATGCTGGATGATGAGTCCTCGCAGCACGCCGGCCATGCCGGCAACAGCGGCGGCGGACACTATCATCTGACTCTCGTCAGCGCGGCATTCACGGGCCTCAATGCCGTGGCCCGCCATCGTCTCGTCTACGGTCGCCTGAGCGACCTCATTCCGCACCGGATTCACGCCCTCTCGATCAAGGCTTACGCCCCGGACGAGTTGTGAACCGTCAACTGGAGAATCACCCCATGCGCATTCGTCATTCGCTTACCGCCATCGCCTTCTCGCTGCTCGCCGCCGGCGCCATTGCCGCCCCGGTCGCCGTCGTCAACGGCACCCAGATCCAGCAGTCGTCGCTGGACGAAGCCGCCACCGCCGTCGTCCGTGCCAGCAACGGCAAGGTCAAGGACACCCCGGAACTGCGCAATGAACTGAAGCAGCAACTGATCAACCGCGAAATCATCCAGCAGGAAGCCACCCGCCGCGGTCTGGACAAGAGCGCGCAGTTCAAGCAACGCCTGGACGCCATCCGTGGCGACCTGCTGCAACAGTCGCTGTTCGAAGACATCGCCAAGCAAAGCCCGGTCAGCGACGCACAGATCCGCGCCGAGTACGACAAGATCAAGGCCGCTGCCGCCGGCCAGAAGGAAGTCCACGCCCGCCAGATCACCGTGGGCACGGAAGCCGATGCGCAAGCCGTCATCGCCCAGCTGAAGAAGGGCGGCAGCTTCGAGGCACTGGCCAAGCAGAAGTCCAAGGACCCGGCAGCCAAGCAGAACGGTGGCGACATGGGCTGGGGCAACCTCGGCATGATGGCCAAGCCGCTGGCCGACGTGCTGAAGCCGCTGGGCAAGGGTCAGTACACCACGACCCCGTTCAAGACCGACCTCGGCTGGATGGTGTTCAAGGTTGAAGACACCCGCACCGCCAAGTTCCCGACCTTCGAAGAAGCGAAGGGCCAGCTGGGTCGCCAGATGCAGAATGCCGCAATCGAAAAGACCATTGCCGATCTGCGTGCCAAGGCCAAGATCCAGTAATATGGCTTTCCGGCGCCGCCGGTCTCCGGACCGGCGGCTTTTGACATCAGAAACTCTAAATCGACTGCACGACCATCACATGCGCAAACTTCTCACGCTGAGTCTGCTCGCCGCCACGCTCGCCGCGCCGGCCTTCTCCGCCCAGGGTATCCAGGTCAACGGCACGCTGGTGCCGCAGGCCCGTGTCGACGCCTTCGTCAAACAGATGACCGCCCAGGGTCAGCCGGACAGCCCCGAGCTGCGCAATGCCGCCCGTGACCGCGTGGTCATGACCGAGCTGCTGCGCCAGGAAGCCGTCAAGAAGGGCCTCGACAAGAGCCCCGAGTACAAGTCCGAGCTGGAAAACGTGCAGTCCGCGTTGCTGGCCAATCTGTATGTCCGCGATTACATGAAGTCGCATCCGATCAGCGAGGCCGAACTCAAGGCCGAGTATGAGCAGATGAAGTCGCAGATGCACCAGAAGACCTACCACGCCCGTCATATCCTGGTGAAGACCGAAGCCGAAGCCAGGGCCGTCATCGACCAGCTGAAGAAGGGCAAGAAGTTCGAGGACCTGGCCCGCGCCAGGTCGCTGGACACCGGCAGCAAGGACAATGGCGGCGACCTCGGTTTTGTCGATCCGGCACAGCTGGTGCCCGAATTCGCCAATGTGATGACCAAGCTGGCCAAGGGCCAGATCACCCAGACCCCGGTCAAGAGCCAGTTCGGCTGGCACGTGATCCAGCTGGTCGACAGCAAGGACGCCGATTTCCCGCCGTTCGACCAGGTCAAGGCCCAGCTCGAACAGCAGGTGCAGGGCAAGCGCTTCGATGCGTTCCTGAACCAGCTCAAGACGCAGGCCAAGGTCCAGTAATCACGGCCCTGCTCCTGCATCCCGAAAAGCCGCCTCCGGGCGGTTTTTTCTTGCCCATCCTTGCCGCCCGCAGGAAAAATTTGCCGCCTGTGGCAACAGTGTGTATAGTGCGGCGCTTCGCTTAGCAAGCGCCTGATCACTGCAACTGGTGTGGTCAGGCTGCATCGAATCCCGGCCCCCGCCTGCTTCTGTTGATACGGCACCACGGTCTGTCTTCGATGTCTCGTGGTTTCCGTCGTCCCGCCGCCTCCTGCGAGCGGGTCTCAACGTCCGTATCCCGAACAGGCTGAGCGTCGTTTTGTTACCCAACAAGGATTCGCATGCAAGATCAAAACATTATCGCCGATACCGCCATCACCGCTGATACCGCCGCTGTTGACACCGTCAACGTCGCTGCTGCCGAAGCCGTTGAAGCCGTCACCGTCACCGTTGACAGCGCCGACGCCGGCAACGTGTTCGAGGCACTCGGCCTCGACGCCCGCCTGATCACGGCACTGGACAATCTGGGCATCAAGACCCCGACCCCGGTCCAGGCCGAAGCCATTCCCCTGCTGCTGAACAACCGTGACCTGATGGCCTCCGCCCAGACCGGTACCGGCAAGACTGCCGCCTTCCTGCTGCCGGCGCTGTCGCGTCTGCTGGAAGCCCCGGTCGGCCGCAGCCGTGGCCCGCGCATCCTGGTGCTGGCTCCGACCCGTGAACTGGTTCAGCAAGTGGCCAAGGCCGCTGAACAGTTCTCGACCAAGATTCCGCGCGTCAACGTTGTCAGCATCATTGGCGGCACCTCGTTCCGCATCCAGAACCAGATGCTGACCCGCCCGATCGAAGTGATGGTTGCCACCCCGGGCCGCCTGATCGACCAGATGAAGTCCGGCCGCATCGACTTCTCGCGCCTGGAAATGCTGATCCTGGACGAAGCCGACCGCATGCTGGACATGGGCTTCTCCGAAGACGTGCTGGAAATCTCCAGCCAGCTGCCGCGCAACCGTCAGACCGCCTTCTTCACCGCGACCATGACCCGCCGCGTGCTCGACTTCGCTGACGAATTGCTGCGCAATCCGGAAACGATCGAAATCGCCGCGCAAACCGCCCGCCACGAAAACATCGACCAGCAAGCGATCTACGTTGACGACCTCGACCACAAGCGTCGCATCGTCCGTCACCTGCTGGCCCAGGACAACGTGACCCAGGCCATCGTGTTCGTCGCCACCAAGCGCGACTGCGACACCCTGGCCGACGAACTGAACGTCGACGGCCTGCGCGCCGATCCGCTGCATGGCGACATGCAACAGCGCGACCGCAGCCGCACGCTGACCCGCCTGCGCAACGGCCAGACCGAAGTGCTGGTTGCCACCGACGTGGCCGCTCGCGGCATCGACGTCGCCGGCATCAGCCACGTGATCAACTTCGACCTGCCGCGCTTCGCTGAAGACTACGTTCACCGCGTGGGCCGTACCGGCCGCGCCGGCCAGACCGGCATCGCCGTGTCGCTGGTGGGCCGCAACGACCTGTTCCCGCTGAAGAAGATCGAACGCTTCACCGGCCAGAAACTGAACGTGACCGAAGTCGCCGGCATGGAAGCCCGCTTCAAGCCGCAAGACCGCCGCGAAGGCAGCGGTGGTGGCCGTAGCGGCTACGGTGGCAAGGGTGGCCGTCCGGGCCAGGGCCAGGGGCGCGGTGGTTACGGCGATCGCAACCGTGGTTTCGCTCCGCGTGACGGTGCCGCGCCGCAACGTCGCGAAGGCGGTTTCGCCCCGCGTGATGGTGGTGCCCCGCAACGTCGCGAAGGTGGCTTTGCCCCGCGTGACGGCGCCGCGCCGCAACGCCGCGAAGGTGGCTTTGCCCCGCGTGACGGTGGTGCTCCGCAACGTCGCGAAGGCGGCTACCCGCCGCGTGACGGCCAGGGCCAGCGCCGCGAAGGCGGTTTCGGCAACTCCCGTTTCGGCGGCCAGCGTGACGGCGAACCGCGTCGCGAAGGCGGCTTCAGCCAGGAAGGCCGTCGTGACGACAACCGCGAACGCCAGTGGGGTCAGCGTGATGACCGTCGCCCGAGCACCGGCAACACCGGTGGCAACGGCCGCCGCTACCCGGGCAACAGCGAGTATTGATAGCTGCCGCGCGGGTTGATACCCGCCGACAGTCAAAAAATCCCGCCCCACCTTTACGGTGGGGCGGGATTTTTCATTGCCGGCCGGCGGAACAGCTATTGCGGCTGCGGAACGGGGTGACGGGAAAAGTGCCAGATGGCGCCGCCGCACAGCACCAGCCCGCCCACGGCCAGCAGCCCGCCGACAAGGCCGACATGGGCCAGCCCCAGCTGGCGGCTGACCACGCTGCCGAGCAGGGCGCCGGCGCCGATGCCGATATTGTAGATACCGGAATACAGTGACATTGCCACATCAGTCGCATCCGGCGCCTGGGACATGACCTTCGACTGCATCACCAGACTGAAGCTCATGATGGCCCCCCCCCATGCCGCACTCAGTCCGCCCAGCGCCACGGCACTGCCGGACAGCGGCAGCAGCAACAGCAGGCACAGTGCCAGCCCGCCGATGCTCACCAGCACAAAGCCCTTCGGAAAGCGGTTGCTGTAGCGGCTGAACAGTACCGAGCCCAGAATGCCGGCACCACCGAACAGCAGCAGCAGGACCGTGGTCATGTCGCCGCTCAGCTGCGCCACGGTCTGCGCAAACGGCTCGACATAGCTGTAGGCGGTGAATTGTGCGCTGATAACCAGCACGGTCAGCAGATAGAACACGACCAGCCTTGGCCGGCGGAACAGGATCGGCAGGCTGGCGAGCGAACCCGCATTGCGACTGGGCAGCAGCGGCAGCGCTTTCATCAGACACAGCAGGGTCAGCCCGGCCAGGGCCCCGATCAGCAGGAAGGTCGAGCGCCAGCCAAGCGCCTCGCCGATCACCCGCCCGAGCGGGATGCCGAGCACCATGGCCAGCGAAGTACCGGTAGCCAGCAGCCCCAGCGCCTGGACCCGCTTGCCCTCCGGCGCCACGCGCACCGCAAGCGACGCGGTAATCGACCAGAACACGGCATGGGAAATGGCAATGCCGATCCGGCTCAGCAGCAGGATGGCAAAATTCCAGGCAATACCGGACAGCAGATGACTGCCGATAAACAGCAGGAAAACCAGCAACAGCAGGCGACGACGTTCGATATTGCGGGTCAGCAGCATCAGCGGCAGCGAAGCCAGCGCCACCATCCACGCATAGATCGTCATCATCAGCCCGACCGTGGCGACCGGCATGTCGAAACTCCGGCCGATATCGCTCAATAGCGCGACCGGTACGAACTCGGTGGTGTTGAAGATAAAGGCGGCCAGCGCCAGGGCGACAACACCGAGCCAGCGACCGGCTCGCGCATCCACGGGAAGAGTCATTTAACGGCGTTCAGGGTAAAACGCCATTTTCGCGCGTCGTGTCCTTTCACGCCACGGCGGCAAGCTGGGCCAGATGCCCGCCCAGGTCCGTGCCACGGCCGCCGGCATTGACGGTATCGAAGTAATCATGCCAGCCCGAGGCGGCAATGCCGCCCAGCAGCGCATCGAGCGCGGCCTGATCGGCCAGCCGCCACAGGGCGAAGAAACGCTGCGGTGCGGGATGCAGGCTGCCGGCCTCCACCTCGCCCATGGCGAGCACCTCGACCCCGAGGGCCATCAGCGCCCCCATGCCGGCGCCCACGCCGTCGAAGAACCGCTGTCGGCCAGCCGGGTCCAGTGCCAGCCAGGCCGGTTTCGGTGAATAGAGTTCGGCCAGATAGTGCGCCATGGGATTTTCCTTGTTTCAGGTGGGTGAGAACGGGGTGGCCGGTGGCGGCCGGCCGTCACGGCCGGCATCGGTCCGCAGCCAGATACGCTGCAGCAGGCGGCTCAGCTGTTGCTGCTCCGCCGCGGTCACATCGGCGAACAGCGTCGCGATCCAGCGCGAATGCTCGTCGGCCAGCATGGCGGCCGTCTCCCGGCCGGCGGCCGTCAGCCGGACCGTGACCCGGCGCCGGTCAAGCGGATCGGCGGCACGGACGACAAAGCCGTCGCGCTCCAGCCCGTCGAGCAGGCCGGTAATGGTGGCGCGCGTCACCCCGGCCCGTTCGGCCAGTTGATGCGGCGACAGACCGTCCCCGGCGTCGAGCAGCAGAAACAGCAGCACGAACTTCCCTTCCGACAGCCGGTGACGCCCGAGCCGGGTCGCACAGTCGCGGTCAATGGCCGCGCCCAGCGCCAGCAGCCCGAAGCACAGCCGCACCTTGTCCAGATCCGGCTGTTGCCGGCGCCCCGCCCCGTCGAGCAGGGCCAGATGTTTTTGTTCAAGCCAGTTCATGAGCCGACTTATAATATGGCACCTAATCATTTGTCAAACCCGAACCGCCGCCGTTCCCCTGCCCGCCCGGCAGGCATTTGCCCACCCGGCGCCCGCGCGCATTGCATCCTGCCCGCGTTCATAAGAAAATCGGGACGTTCACCGAAGCATGACAATGCCCGGCCATTACGCCGGGCATTGCTACTGCTACCCCAACTCAAGCGGTTTCACGACGGTTGCGAGACAAGCGTCCTGAAACCGCTGCAAATGAATACGAGACATGAAAGCCTCCGAAATCCGTCAGAAGTATCTCGACTTCTTCGCGAGCAAAGGTCACCAGGTGGTTGCTTCCAGTTCGCTGGTACCGTGGGAAGACCCGACGCTGCTGTTCACCAACGCCGGCATGAACCAGTTCAAGGACGTGTTCCTCGGCTTTGACAAGCGCCCGTACACCCGCGCCACCACGTCGCAGAAGTGTGTCCGCGCCGGCGGCAAGCACAACGACCTCGAAAACGTCGGCTACACTGCGCGTCACCACACTTTCTTCGAAATGCTGGGCAACTTCAGCTTCGGCGACTACTTCAAGCGCGACGCCATCCACTACGCGTGGGAATTCCTCACCTCGTCCGACTGGCTGAATCTGCCGAAGGACAAGCTGATGGTGACCGTGTACGCATCGGATGACGAAGCGTTCGACATCTGGAACAAGGACATCGGCGTCCCGGCCGACAAGATCGTCCGCATCGGCGACAACAAGGGTGCCCCGTACGCCTCGGACAACTTCTGGCAGATGGGTGACACCGGCCCGTGCGGCCCGTGTACCGAGATTTTCTATGACCACGGCGCCGATATCTGGGGTGGCCCTCCGGGAAGCCCAGAAGAAGACGGTGACCGCTTCATCGAGATCTGGAACAACGTGTTCATGCAGTTCAACCGCGATGAAAGCGGCACCATGAACCCGCTGCCGAAGCCGTCGGTCGACACCGGCATGGGCCTGGAACGCATCTCGGCCGTGCTGCAGCATGTGCACTCGAACTACGAGATCGACCTGTTCCAGAACCTGATCCATGCCGCCGCCCGTGAAACCGGCGTGCCGTTCAGCATGGAAGAGCCGTCGCTGAAGGTCATCGCCGACCATATCCGCGCCTGCAGCTTCCTGGTTGCCGACGGCGTGATGCCGAGCAATGACGGCCGCGGCTATGTGCTGCGCCGCATCATCCGCCGTGCCATCCGCCACGGCTACAAGCTCGGCCAGAAGGGCCTGTTCTTCCACAAGCTGGTGCAGGACCTGACCGACGAGATGGGCGATGCCTATCCGGAACTGCGCCAGAAGCAGAGCGTGATCGAAGACGCGCTGCGCCAGGAAGAAATCAAGTTCGCCGAAACGCTGGACAAGGGCATGGCGCTGCTGGAACAGGCGCTGGCCAATGGCGACAAGGTGCTGGACGGCAAGACCGCCTTCCAGCTGTACGATACCTTCGGTTTCCCGCTCGACCTGACCGCCGACATCTGCCGCGAGCGCGGACTGAGCGTCGACCAGGCCGGCTTCGATGCCGCCATGGACACCCAGCGCGCCCAGTCGCGGGCGGCCAGCACGTTCAAGATGGGCGGCAAGCTCGACTACGACGGCGCCGACACCTGCTTCGAAGGCTATACCGAGTCCAGCAGCGAAGGCCGCGTGCTGGCGCTGTACAAGGACGGTCATCCGGTTGACAGCCTGGCGGCCGGCGATGACGGCGTGGTCGTGCTCGACCGCACGCCGTTCTACGCCGAAGGCGGTGGCCAGGTTGGCGACGTCGGCACCCTGTCGGCCGGCGGCGGCGTGGCCGCGCTGTTCGACGTGCTCGAAACCAGCAAGATCACCGCGACCTCGTTCGGTCACCGCGGCAAGCTGGTGCGCGGCGGCCTGAAGGTCGGCGACAGCGTGACGGCGACCATCGACCTGCACGTGCGCCTCGCCACCCAGCGCAACCACTCGGCGACCCACCTGATGCATGCCGCGCTGCACGAAGTGCTGGGCAAGCATGTCGCCCAGAAGGGTTCGCTGGTCAATGCCGAACGTACCCGCTTCGACTTCTCGCACGGCCAGCCGGTCACGGCAGCGGAAATCGCCGAGATCGAACGCGTGGTCAATCATGTCATCGCGGCCAACTACGAAGTGACCGCGACGCTGATGCCGCACGACGAAGCGCTGAAGACCGGTGCCATGGCACTGTTTGGCGAGAAGTACGGCGATGTGGTCCGGGTGCTGAAAATGGGCGACTTCTCGACCGAGCTGTGCGGCGGTACCCACGTCAAGCGCACCGGCGATATCGGCCTGTTCAAGATCGTGGCCGAATCCGGCGTCGCCGCCGGCATCCGCCGCATCGAGGCCTTCACCGGCGAAGGTGCGCTGCGCTACATCCAGGCGCAGGACGCACTGGTGCAACAGGCCAGCGCCGCGCTGAAGGCACAAAGCCATGAGGAAGTGGTCAGCAAGATCGCCGGCCTGCAGGACCATGTCCGCACGCTGGAGAAGGAAGTCGGCCGGCTGAAGGGCAAGCTGGCCGCCAGCGCCGGTGACGAACTGGCGGCCGGTGCGGTCGACGTGGCCGGCGTCAAGGTGCTGGCAGTCGAACTCGACGGCGCCGATGTCGCCACGCTGCGCGACACGCTGCAGACACTGAAGGACAAGCTCGGCAGCGCCATCATCGTGCTCGGCAGTCACAGCGACGGCAAGGTACAGCTGGCCGCCGGCGTGACCGCCAACCTGACCGGCAAGGTCAAGGCCGGCGAACTGGTCAACCACGTTGCCGCCCAGGTCGGCGGCAAGGGGGGCGGCAAGCCGGATACGGCCATGGCCGGCGGCACCGAACCGGGCAAGCTGGCCGGCGCACTGGCCAGCGTGCAGGGCTGGGTCGCCACCAGGCTGTAAGCCGCCGGCAAAGCAGGAAAAAGGCGACGGGGTATCGTACCCCGCCGCCTTTTTTTCCCCTGCTTCTGCTGCCGGAGATTCTGTCCGGCAATGAAAAACGGCGCCAGGGTTTCCCCCGGCGCCGCTGTCATGTCCGGCCGCAACGGCCGGTCAGGCGTCCTGTCACACCATCAGGTACGACGACTGGGTCAGCCCGTGGCGGAAGGCGCCAAGGTACTCGCCGCGCTCGGCATCGCTGAGCGGCGCACCGGCCAGCTTGTCGTGGTAGCGGCGCATCAGCTCGTCCGGCGACAGGTGGACGTAACGCAGCATGTCCTCGATGGTGTCGTGCTCCTCGATCCCGCCCCAGTTGATGCGGCCGGCGTCATCGGCATAGACGTTCACGCTGTCGGTATCACCGAACAGATTGTGCATGTCGCCGAGAATCTCCTGGTAGGCACCGACCAGGAACACGCCCAGCAGGTAGTCGTCGCCCGCCTTCACTTCATGCACCGGCATGGTCGATTCGATCGACTGCTGGTCGACATACTGCGTGACCTTGCCGTCGGAGTCGCAGGTCAGATCCTGCAGCACGGCGCGACGGGTCGGCTGTTCGGTCAGGCGGTGGATCGGCGCAATCGGCAGCAACTGGCCGATGGCCCAGGTATCCGGCAGCGACTGGAACACCGAGAAATTGCAGAAGTACTTGTCGGCCAGCTTCTCGCTCAGTTCGTCGAACACCGGGCGGTGCGCACGCTGCAGCGTGTTCAGGTCACGATAGATCCGGCGGCCCAGCGCGGCGTAGCACTGTTCGGCAAATGCCTTCTCGCGCAGACCGGCCACGCCTTCGACATACATGTCAGCCACGGTCGACACATACTGGCCGGCACGGAAATAGGTTTCCGTCATGGTCAGGATGTCTTCGCTGGAGGCCAGTTCGTACAGCTTTTCCAGTGCGGTCGGCAGCTCTTCGATATCGGCCAGCGACTTGATGTCCGGCATGTCGTCGTTGCGGCGCTCGACGTCGGTCACGTTCATCACCAGCACCGCGTGATGGGCGGTCAGCGCACGGCCGGACTCGCTCATCAGGTGCGGGCAGCGGATGCCCTGCTCTTCGCAGAAGTTCTTGGTCATCGACACGATGGTCTCGGCGTATTCGCCGATGGTGTAGTTGACCGAACTGGCATTGCGCGAGTGGGTGCCGTCATAGTCGACGCCCAGACCGCCGCCGACGTCCATGTGATCGAGCGGCAGGCCGAGGCGCGCCAGTTCGCCGAGGTAGCGCAGCGCTTCGCGGAAGCCCTGGCGGTAGTCGGCGATGTTCGCAATCTGCGAACCCATGTGGAAGTGCAGCAGCCGCACCGAATCCTTCAGGCCGGCAGCGATAAAGCGGTCGGCCACCGTCAGCAGCTGTGCGGCGGACAGGCCGAACTTAGCCTTGTCGCCGCCGGTATCGGCCCACTGGCCGGTGCCCTGCGACAGGCGCACGCGCAGGCCGACATTCGGCACCACACCGAGCTTCTGCGCTTCCTCGATCACATACTGGACCTCGATTTCCTTCTCGATCACGATGAAGACTTCGTGGCCGAGTTTCTGCCCGATCAGCGCCAGGCGCACGAACTCGCGGTCCTTGTAGCCATTGCAGGTGATCTTGCCGCCCGGATGCGCGAGCGCCAGCACGGCCATCAGCTCGGGCTTGGAGCCTGCTTCGAGGCCGATCGGCAGCGTTTCGTCGGCGATGATCGCCTTGATCACCGCTTCCTGCTGGTTGACCTTGATCGGGTACAGCAGCGTGTAGCCTGCCGGATATTCCCAGTCCTTTCGGGCCTGGTCGAAGCCGTCGATGATGCGGCGGGCACGCTGCTCCAGAATGTCGGGGAAACGGACCAGCAGCGGCAGTTGCAGGCCGCTGGCGCGCAATTCGCCAACCAGTTTGTGCAGATCGATCGGGTGGCCATCCTTGCCATGCGGGCGCACGACGACACTGCCGTTGTCCCCCACGTCGTAGAAGTGACTTCCCCAGTGCCGGATCCCGTAGAGATTCCGGCTGTCATTGACAGTCCAAGCCATGAAACGTTGTCCTTTAACGCACGGCGCACGAGTGCTCAGGTGATGCACGCCAGATTAAAAAACCCGTCCTCCGTTTCACGGCTTTGGGCCGAATAGCGCCTAGAGAGTCTTCAAGCGGGATGGCGCCGCCTGTCGGGAACACGGGGCGGGCTACACCCCGTGTCCTCCCAGAATCGCGTTGGAGCCGCGACTCTTTTGTTGCGGGGACGTTCGGAAAGGCGCGAATTCTAACAACAATGTTTTTGCGATGCGGAATTAATTTTCCGTGTCAAGGCGAACGGTCAAAATATTGAACACCAGCAGCAGGTAAGCGCTTGTTCGCCCAGCAGAAAAACGGTCCATAGTCAGCCACATGGACGCAACGCCGCTCACCCGCCGCCGCGGGGTGTTTAAGATATTTTGTGCAGGGGTTTCCGGGATGACCGGCATGTCGGCCGGGTTGTCACCACGACAGGAGGAAGACCACCGGGTTTGACGTCAATCAATTGTCATTACCCGACTTCGTCAGACAATAGCTACCAAAGCCCGGTCACCCCGACGGGGACATCCACAGGAGCGCTTCCGCCATGGAACTCATGCTTGATCTCTTTTCGTCCGATGTCGGCATCCTGAGCCTGCTCGTCATCCTCATCACGCTGGGCATCGTCTGCACCTGTATCGTTTACTTCATCCGCAAGTCGCACGAAGCGCCGCCGGAAGACGCAAAACAGTAACAGGCAGCACCGGACCCGGCGCCGCCGCAGGGAAACCCCGTTTCGCGCGGCCGTTCTGCGTGGACAGGGGACATGGACAGTCTGAAACGGCGGCGACCCGGTGGGCTCGCCGCCGTTTGCCGTTGATGCCGGCGGCCGTCAGTCGGCGACTTCGACCCGGTCGCGGCCGTTGTTCTTGGCCGCATACAGCGCCAGGTCGGCGCGGATCAGCATGGCGGCAAAGGTTTCCGGCCGGGCGGGATCATGGCTGGCCACGCCGATGCTGACCGTCAGGTGCAACGGCGCAATGCCATCCAGCAAGATCGCCTGCTTGCCGATGGCGACGCGCAGCCGTTCGGCCACCAGCACCGCATCGGTCAGGCCGGTTTCCGGCATGACGATGGCAAATTCCTCGCCGCCAAGCCGCCCCGGCACGTCGCTGGCCCGCAGGGTGTCGATGCAGCAGCGCACCGTGGCCCGGATGGCCTCGTCGCCGATATGGTGCCCATGGCTGTCATTGATGCGCTTGAAATGATCGATGTCGAGCATCAGCACCGACAATGGCCGCTGATGGCGCATGGCCAGCTGCAGCAGGCCCTCGCCACGCTCCAGCAGGCTGCCGCGATTGGCGATGCCGGTCAGCGTGTCAGTGGTCGCCAGCACCTGCAGGCGCTCTTCCAGCGCCCGCCGGGCCGTAATGTCGTTGATGCCGATCAGCAGCGCCGGCCCGTCGTCGAACAGGATCGCGCTGGCCGAGACCAGTACCCACATGGCCTCGCCGTCAGGTCGCACCAGCGGCATTTCCCGGCCGGACACATCGCCGGCCTCGTCGACCTTCTCCACCAGCCAGACCCGCTCGACCTCATCCAGCCGCAACTGGCGCTGATCCGGATCGTCATCACCGGGGGCCAGCAGTT
Source organism: Microvirgula aerodenitrificans DSM 15089 (assembly GCF_000620105.1). Classification (NCBI taxonomy): domain Bacteria; kingdom Pseudomonadati; phylum Pseudomonadota; class Betaproteobacteria; order Neisseriales; family Aquaspirillaceae; genus Microvirgula; species Microvirgula aerodenitrificans. The sequence continues at coordinate 193,700 of NZ_JHVK01000005.1, forward strand.
CCGCCGATGGCGGGTTGGCGAACAGCACCCGGCGCGCGTCCGGCCGGGTGACGATAACCGGTGTCGGCATCGCATTGACCAGGCGGCGGAAGCGGGCCTCGCTGGCGCGCAGCCGCTTCTGGTGCTCGAGCAGGGCCGCATGCCGGCGGCGGTCGCGGCGGTACAGCAGGAAAATCCCCGAACCGAGCACGGCCAGGATCGCCCCGGCGGCACCGGCCACCAGAATGCGTCCATGCCAGTCGGTCAGATAATCGCGTTCGGACAGGCCGACCGCCAGCACATAGGGCATGCCCGGCAGCCAGCCCCAGCTGTACAGACGCATTTCGCCATCATTGATCGAGCGGAAGCGGACCACCCCGCCGGGCTGGCCGGCAGCCATCTGCCCGACCATCGGGTGATTGCCCGGCGTCCCCCGGACCCGCGCAGCCGGATAGCGGGCCACCACGTCCAGCGCCGTGTCGCGCAAGGCCACGACACCATGCGGGCCGTAGTCGGTACTCGACAGCATGTCCTCGATATAGCTGATGCCGACATCGCTGAGCAGCAGACCGGCAAAGTGGCCGTCGGCAGTATGGATCCGGCGGACGATGGTCACGATATGCCGCTTGTCGATCCGGCTGTACATGGGCCGCGAGTAATACACCTTGATCGACGGGTCATCGCGCATGATGCGCAGGTAGTCGCGGTCGGACACGTCCGCCGTCCAGACCTTGCCGTAATGGTCGAGCGCCAGCAGCCGTCCATCCGGGCTGACCACGCCGACCTGCCCGGCCTGCGGCAGGCGGCCGCTGTAATAGCGCAGCACCTGTTCCAGCCTGGCCCGGTCGACCGGGTCCCGGGCCGACAAGTGCTCGACCCAGCGCGTATGGACCCCGCCCTCGACGGCGATCAGCACCAGTTCCACTTCCCGGAACATGCCGACCAGGCGCGACTCGAGCAGACGGCGCAGATTGCCGGCACTGGCTTCCGCCCGGCTGACTTCTTCATGCCGAGACTGGTAGAGTTCGATGGCCTGGAAACCGCACAGCAAGACGCCGAACAGCAGGGCCAGCAGCGGAACGACGCTGGAGAAGGCGGCCGACTCCCCGATCAGACCGGGCGAGCGAAGACGGCGACGGCGGGGACGAGGCAAGGGGAAAAGATCCGGTAGGTCATTTTAGACCCGCGATTGTAATCGCAACTTCATGCCGCACCCTAACTCATGAAGCATAATTTCTACCGGATGACATGGATTATGCCGGTTGCAGCAGCTGACTCAGCCGCTCGCTGTCGAGAATTTCGATCTCGCGCCCGTTGACGCTGATCAATTGCTGGGTGACCAGCTGGTGCAGCGTGCGGGACAGGGTTTCCGGGGTCAGGTTCAGCCGCGACGCGATCAGGTTCTTGTTGACCGGCAGCACCACGCAATACCCCTGGGTATCCTCGTCGGCCACGCATTGCAGCAGGAAGGCGATCACGCGCTGAACCGCATTCTGCATCGAATACGACTCCACATCGCGAATCAGCCCGTGCAGGCGGGTCGACAGCCCGGCCAGCATCGAGCGGGCAAAACGCGGGTCGGCCTCGATGGCACCGACGATGGCGCGTTTTTCCACCATCAGCAGGAAAGAATCCTCCAGCGCCTGGGCCATGACCGGATAGCTGCGATCGAGGAACATGACCGCCTCGCCGAAGCTCTGCCCGGGCCGGATCAATTCGACGATCTTCTCGTTGCCCTGCGGTGCCGTGACCGACAATTTGACCATCCCGGTGATCAGCAGATGGACGCCGTCACAGACGTCGCCACGCTGGAACAGCACCTGACCACGCGGATAGCGCAGTTCATGCACGTGCGGCAGCAGGCCACCGATATCGGTTTCTGACAGCGCCCCGAACAACGGGTGGTGACGCAGGCAGCCGCGCAAATCTAACTGTGACATTCCGGACTCCATGACAAACCGATCAGCCGCGATTGTGCCGCTTTCCGGCCCGGTTGAGGAATCCTTCTACCTGACTATGGACAGCCGGGAAGGATTACCTTGATGCGTCTCAAGGACGCTGCCCCGGCGGGGCCGTGACACTGTGGTCGGGCCACGGTGCATGCCTCCCGCCCCGCGGGCGGAAGCACGTGAAAAAAGTGTCGGTTTCCCGCCCGCTGGCCCATACCGGAGAAGCCGGTGCCCCCCGTTGGCCATGGGGACAGCTTGCCGATGGCCTTGATCCACGTCAATGACGCACAATCCACCGGCAACCGACACTTTCCCACCTTCAATCCGGTATCCGTCATGGCCCTGTTCTCCGCCCCCCACCGTTCCCTGTTCCTCTGCGGCGCGCTCGCAGCCATCGCCACGATGGCCTGGTGGTGGATGGTCCACTTTTCGGCCGCGCCGCCGGCGCTGAGCGTGGTACCGAGCCAGGCGCACGGCTGGCTGATGCTGTACGGGATCTTTCCGTTCTTCATGTCCGGCTTCATCCTGACCGCGGGCCCCAAATGGCTGGCGGTACCGCCGCCGCGGCCGCCGCGCTGGCTGGCCGTGGTCGCGCTGATGGCGGCCGGCCTGCTGACCGTGCTGGCCGGCACCCGGCTGTCCGCACCGGTCGTACTGGCCGGGATGGCGCTGTATACCCTGGGTTTTGCCGGCCTGACCCTGGTCTGGTTCGACCGGATTCGCGCCAGTCGCGCGCCGGACCGGCTGCATGCCTGGATGGTGCTGTGCGCGTTCGTGATCGGCGTGATCGGCCTGCTGTGCGGGCTGGCCTGGATCGCGGCCGGTGATGCGCGCCTGTGGCTTGCCACCCGCAGCCTGGCGCTGTGGGGTTTCCTGCTGCCGGTATTCCTGACCGTCTGCCACCGGATGGTGCCGTTCTTTACCGGCAATGTGCTGCAGCCCTACACGGTCTGGCGGCCACGCTGGTTGCTGTTCGCCATGCTGGCCGGCAGTGCGCTGCACGGACTGGCCGAGCTGACCGGCGTCACGTCGTTCCCGGTCGATGTCGCCGCCGCGCTGCTGCAGTGGTACGTATGCTGGCGCTGGCAGGTCTGGCGCACCTTCCGCGTGCCACTGCTCGGCATGCTGCACGCGGCCTTTCTCTGGTGCGCGATCGCCTTCAGCCTGTATGCACTGCAGTCCGGGCTGGCGCTGGCCGGCATCTGGGTCGGCGGCTATGCACCGCTGCACGCCATGACCGCCGGCTTCTTCGCCACCATGCTGCTGGGCTTCGCCACCCGCGTCACGCTGGGCCACAGCGGTCGCCCGCTTCAGGTCGGCCGGGTGCTGATCCTGGTCTATCTCGGCATGCACCTGGTCGCCCTTTCCCGCGTGCTGTCCGATTTCCTGCCGGCGGCACGCGGCCCGCTGCAGATGGCGGCGGCGATCGGCTGGCTGCTGGTACTGGCCGTGTGGGCCTGGAAAGTGGTTCCGATCTACCTGAAACGCCGCGCCGACGGTCAGCCGGGATAAGGGGCCTGCCGCCCGCAGGCGGCGTCCGGCGGACCACGTGTTATCCTTCAGGCATGGATACCTGGATGCAGTGGCTGGTCGTCGCGCTGTTGGCGCTGGCGATGGAACTCTTCTCCGGCAGTTTCTTTCTGCTGGTGCTTGCCGTCGGTCTGGCGGTCGCCGCCCTGCTGGCCTTTCTCGGCCTTGATGCGGCGGTCCAGGCCGCAGCGGCCGGCGTGGTCACGCTGGCCGGCTGGAGCCTGCTGTGGCGCAAACGCCGCAGCCTGCACCCGTCCTCTCCCCCGATGTCCCTCGATGCCGGCGCCCCGGTCCAGCTGTTGACCTGGACCGGCCCGACCCAGTGTCGCGTCCGCTACCGCGGTGCAGAATGGGAGGCCGAACTGATCGGCCCGCGCCATCCGGACGAACGCTACGTGGTCGCCCGCCTCGACGGCAACACCCTCGAAATCACCGCAGACAATGCGTAAGAAAGGACGGTAATGGAAGCCGCCATCGTTTTTCTGGTTCTGGTCATCATTTTCGTTTCCCGCGGCATCCGCATCGTGCCGCAGCAAAGCGCCTTCGTCATCGAGCGGCTCGGCCGCTATCACGCCACGCTGTCGCCGGGCCTGAACCTGATCATTCCGTTCGTCGACCGCCTCGCCTATCGCCACAGCCTGAAGGAAGTCCCGCTCGATGTCCCGAGCCAGGTCTGCATTACCCGCGACAATACCCAGCTGACCGTCGACGGCATTCTGTACTTCCAGGTAACCGACCCGCACCGTGCGTCATACGGTTCCAGCAATTACATCATCGCCATTACCCAGCTCGCCCAGACCACACTGCGTTCGGTAATCGGCCGCATGGAGCTGGACAAGACCTTCGAGGAGCGCGACGAGATCAACCGCGCCGTGGTCGCCGCTCTCGACGAAGCCGCGTTCACCTGGGGCGTCAAGGTCCTGCGCTACGAGATCAAGGATCTGGTGCCGCCGCAGGAGATCCTGCACTCGATGCAGCAGCAGATCACCGCCGAGCGCGAAAAGCGCGCCCGCATCGCCCAGAGTGAAGGCCTGAAGATCGAGCAGATCAATATCGCTACCGGTCAGCGCGAAGCTGCGATCAAGAAATCCGAGGGCGAGCAGCAGTCGCTGATCAACCAGTCGACCGGCGAAAAGCAGGCAGCCATCAATCGCGCCGAGGGCGAAGCCGCTGCACTGCGTCTGGTCGCCGATGCCAATGCCCAGGCCATCAGTCTGGTTGCCGCCGCCATCCAGAAACAGGGCGGCAACGACGCCGTGAACCTGAAGGTCGCCGAGCAGTACATCGAGGCATTCGGCAAGCTGGCCAAGACCAGCAACACCATGCTGCTGCCGGCCAATGCAGCCGATGTGGCCGGCATGGTCGGTACCGCGCTGTCGATGCTGAAGCAGACCCAGCAGGTCAGCGCAGCGCCGACGTCCGGCAACCGCTAGGCTAACGCAGCGTCTTCTGCCACAGCACCGCCACCAGCCCGACCCCGCACAGCAGCGCCAGCCAGATGAACACCTGGTCGGCGCTGAGCAGTACCGCCTGCCGTTCCACCATGCCGGCCAGCCCGGCCAGGCTGGCGGCCGAATCGACGTATCCTCCCTCGACCATCAGCGGATTGAAACCGTCCAGCTTCGCCACCAGTGCGGTATGGTTGCTGGCCAGGGCATCGAGCCATAACAGATTGCCGATACCGGAACCGGCCGTGATCGCGATCTGGCGCATGACATTCTTGAATGCATAGGCGTGGATAAAGTCCTGATGCGGGATTTCACGAAAGGTCAGCCCGGCGACCTGGATCACTGTCAGCAGCGGAAACAGCCCTTTCAGGGCAAACACGGGGAACAGCGCATCGGCCGGCGTTGCGCCGGTCGCCGAGGCCGACAGCCAGACCAGCGTCAGCGCGCACAGCGCAAAACCGGCGGCAATGACCTTGCGCCGGTCCGTCATCCATGGTGCCAGGCGGTAGTAGACCGGCAGTGCCAGCGCCGTGCACACCCCGCTGGTACTGAGGATCAACCCGGTCGTGGCGATATTGAATCCTTCTCCGGCCTGCAGGTACTGCGGCGCCAGGAAGGAAATGGCGCCATTCAGCAGATAATAGAACGCGTAGAAGCCAAGGCCGGCCAGGTAGCGGCGGCTGACCACCCGCCTGACGTGCAGCCACGGGTCGTCATGCACCAGCAGGTGCCGGCCGACATAGATCAGCAGCAGCAGCGCGGCCGAACCGGTCAGCACCAGGGTCGGTGACAGCCGGGTATAGCGGTAGTCCTGGACCGTGTGCAGCAGCAGCAGTACGCCCAGGCTCAGCGCCAGCAGGGCCAGCCAGTCGATATTGCCGGCGGCACGCGGCAGGTGTGCTTCCTTCGGCAGCAGGCGCCAGCACAGCAGCAGGACCAGCGTGCCGAAGGTCGCCTGCATGACGAACACCGCCTGCCAGTTGCAGGCCTGCACCAGCACGCCGGTCAGCCACGGCACCAGCGCCATGCAGCCGAACAGACCGAGCATGAAGAGTCGCAGCTGCCTGCCCCGCTGCTCGGGCCGCAGAACCTGCTGCAGCATGATGCGCGAGCCGCTGAACAGCGGTCCGCCACCGATGCCCTGAATGACCCGCGCCAGCACCAGCATGCCGAACGAGGTACTCACGGACGACAGCAGCGCGCCGGCGACGAACACCGCCAGACAGCCCGTCAGCAGGGTGCGGAAGCGCATGAGCCGGGTAAAGCGTTCCAGCAGCAGGATCATGGTGGTGCCGGATGCGGCATAGGCGCTCAGCAGCCACAGGAAATCCTCGGGCGCGGCATGCAGGCCACCCCGGATATGGGCGCTGGCGGTCACCACGCTGGCGGTGGACATGAAATCCACACAGGTGATCAGGCCGGCCAGCAGACCGATGTAGCGCCGACGGTGCAGGAAACGGTATCTGGGCATGCAGGCAATCTCTTGGGAGAGGCCAGCATAAGAGATATTTTCGCGACAATAATCGGGAAAAACGGGTTAGATTGTTGCTATATTGGAACAATGAACTGTCTTGACGACCTGAACCTGTTTGTCGCCGTGGCCGAAGCGGCCAGCTTTACCGCTGCGGCCGGCCGGCTGGGCATGCCGAAATCCAGTGTCAGCCGCGCCGTGACACGGCTGGAGGCCGCGCTGGGCAACCGTCTGTTCGAGCGCAGCACCCGGCATCTGCGCCTGACCGAAGCGGGTGAACAGCTGTGGGCACAAAGTGCCCCGCTGCTGCAGCGGCTGGAAAACGTGCTCGAGCAGTCGATGGCCCACAACGAGGCACCACGCGGGCTGCTGAAGATCGCCTCACCGTACGAACTCGGCATCCTGCGGCTGGGTACCGTCGTCAACCGGGTGCTGGCGCAGCATCCGGCGCTGGAAGCCCAGGTCGAGCTGACTTCGCGTCATCATGATCCGCGAGCCGAGGATTTCGATATCGTGTTCCGGCTGCAGGCCGCGCCACTGCCCGATTCCGGCCAGATTGCACGGCGCATCTACGACGTGCCGCGCCGGCTGTACGCTTCGCCGGCCCTGCGCGACCAGTTGCGGCTGGAGACGCTGGTCCACCCGGGCGAGCTGGCAACCCTGCCCTGTCTGATGAGCCCGGCCGAGCCGGAGTGGCAGCTGTGCGCGCCGGATGGCCAGATTGTCACCATCCAGCCTCGCGGCCGGCTGCGCGCCTACAACGTCAGCCTGCTGCTGCAGGGCGTGATCGCCGGTCTCGGCATCGGCCTGCTGTCGGACAGTTACTGCAGCGAGGCGGTGAAACGCGGCGAAATTGTCCCCCTCCTACCCGATTACCCGCCGTTGCCGCTGCGCGTGTATGCGCTGCTGCCGGGCCGGCGGCTGATGCCGGCCAAGGTCCGGGTCTTTCTCGATGCGGTGGCAGAGGAGCTGGGGCGCGGCGCCCCCGACAGTGTGGCACCGCACCCGGTCGGGTAAAAACAGACGGCCCGCCGCCCCTCCCGGGCAAACGGAGGGGACGACGGGCCGTCGGCGGACGGGCGCGGACTCAGACGGCGGCGGGTTGCCGCATCAGCAGCGTCAGCATGCCGGCCACCTTCTCGCGCATCTCGCGCCGGTCGATGATCTGGTCGAGCGCGCCCTTCTCCAGCAGGAACTCGGCACGCTGGAAGCCTTCCGGCAGCGTTTCGCGTACGGTCTGTTCGATAACCCGCGGACCGGCAAAGCCGATCAGCGCACCCGGTTCGCCAATCACCACGTCGCCGAGGAAGGCGAAGCTGGCCGAGACGCCGCCCATGGTCGGGTCGGTCAGAATGGAGATGAACGGCAGCTTGCGGTCGGTCAGCAGTTGCAGCGCAGCACTGGTCTTGGCCATCTGCATCAGCGAACTCAGGCCTTCCTGCATCCGCGCGCCACCGGAGGCCGCCACGCATATGAACGGGCAGTCGGCCTCGACGGCGGCACGCACGCCGCGCACGAAGCGCTCGCCGACCACCGACCCCATCGAGCCACCGATAAACTTGAACTCGAAGGCGGCCACGACCACCGGCAGGCTGAGGATCGCGCCCTGCATGACCACCATGGCGTCGTCTTCGCCGGTCTGCTCGTGGGCGGCAACCAGCCGGTCCGGGTATTTCTTGCTGTCCTTGAATTTCAGGATGTCGACCGGGCGGACTTCCGCACCAATCTCGGCCCGCCCTTCGGCATCAAGCAGGACATCCAGCCGCGCACGCGCATTCAGCGGGTGATGGTGCCCACACTTCGGACATACATGGAGATTGTTCTCCAGGTCCGTGTGGTACAGCACCGCCTCGCAGGCAACGCATTTGGCCCACAACCCTTCGGGCACGCCCGACGGTCGCTTGTTGTCCTTCTTGATCTTCGGCGGCAGGAGCTTGTTCAACCAGCTCATGGCAACTCCGTGGAATGCAGCAAACCCGCGAGTTTACCTCGCGGGCGCAAAATTGTCAGACATCGATCGCCGGATCAGGCGTCCAGCGCGGTACGGATCTCGCGCAGCAGCGCTTCCAGCCGGGCGGGCGCAGCAGCCGGGCCGGCGGCCTCGATCTCCTGCACCAGCCGCGAACCGATCACCACCGCGTCGGCCACCGCGCCGATGCGGCGCGCCGTTTCGCCATCGCGAATGCCGAACCCGACCCCGATCGGCAGCTTGATGTACTGTCTCAGCGCCGTGACGCGGGCCGACACCTCGGCCGGGTCCAGCGTGGCAGCACCGGTCACGCCCTTCAGCGACACGTAGTACACATAGCCGCTGGCCAGCGCCCCGACGGCCTCGACCCGGTTCAGCGGCGTGGTCGGCGCAATCAGGAACACCGTCGCCAGACCGGCGGCCTTCAGCACCCCGGCGTATTCGGCGCTTTCTTCCGGCGGGCAGTCGACGGTCAGCACGCCATCGACACCAGCGGCCGCGGCCGCCGTGGCGAAGGCCTCGTAGCCCATTGCCTCGATCGGGTTCAGGTAGCCCATCAGCACGACCGGCGTGGTGCTGTCGTCGCGACGGAAATCCGCGACCAGGCCAAGTACGGTGCGCAGGCTGACGCCATGCGCCAGCGCCCTCTCGCTGGCGAGCTGGATCACCGGGCCATCGGCCATCGGGTCGGAAAACGGGATGCCGAGTTCGATGACATCGGCGCCGCCGCGCACCAGCGCATGCATCAGGCCGACGGTGGCCGACGGGGTCGGGTCACCGGCGGTAATGAACGGAATCAGGGCCTTCTTGCCATCGCGGGCCACGGCGGCCAGCCGGGTGTCGATACGATTCATAGCTGTGCTCACAATTCGATGCCGGCGAGACCCGCCACGGTATTGATGTCCTTGTCGCCACGACCGGACAGCGACACCAGGATGCTCTGCTCCGCGCTCATGCCGGCGGCAAGCTTCATCGCGTAGGCGACGGCATGGCTCGACTCCAGTGCCGGAATGATGCCTTCCAGCCGGCACAGCGCATGGAACGCTTCCAGCGCCTCGTCATCGGATACGGCAACATACTCGGCACGGCCGATATCCTTCAGGTACGCATGCTCCGGGCCGACGCCGGGATAGTCGAGGCCGGCCGACACCGAGTGGGTCTCGGCGATCTGGCCATTCTCGTCCTGCATCAGGTAGGTGCGGTTGCCGTGCAGCACGCCAACCGGCGCATTGGCCGTCAGCGGCGCGGCATGCCGGCCGGTGGCGATGCCGTCGCCAGCCGCCTCGACACCGATGATGCGCACGCCCGGTTCGTCGATATACGGGTAGAACAGCCCGATCGCGTTCGAGCCGCCACCGACGCAGGCCACCACCGCATCCGGCTGCCCGCCGGTCATCTGCGGCATCTGGATCCGGGCTTCCTCGCCGATCACCTTCTGGAAATCGCGCACCAGCATCGGGTACGGGTGCGGGCCGGCGCAGGTGCCGATGATGTAATAGGTGCTGTCGATATTGGCAACCCAGTCGCGCATCGCCTCGTTCATCGCGTCCTTCAGCGTCCGCGAGCCGGATTCGACCGGCACCACGGTGGCGCCGAGCAGCTTCATGCGGAACACGTTCGGCGCCTGGCGCTTGACATCCTCGGCGCCCATGTAGACCACGCACTCCATGCCGTAGCGTGCCGCCACCGTCGCCGAGGCAACGCCATGCTGGCCGGCACCGGTCTCGGCGATCACCCGCTTCTTGCCCATGCGCCGGGCCAGCAGCGCCTGGCCGATGGTGTTGTTGACCTTGTGCGCGCCGGTATGGTTCAGATCCTCGCGCTTGAGGAAGATCCGCGCGCCGCCGGCAGCCTCGGACAGGCGGCTGGCAAAGTAGATCGGACTCGGCCGGCCGACGTAGTGCTTCAGCTCGTAGCGGTACTCTTCCATGAACGCGGGATCGTTCCTGGCCTTTTCGTACTCTGCCTTGAGTTCGTCGAGCGCGGACATCAGCGTCTCGGCGACGAATACCCCTCCGTGCCGGCCGAAGTGGCCCTGGGCATCGGGCATGTCATACGGATGCATCGTGAACTCCTGAGATGAATGCCGCGATTTTCGCGGCGTCCTTGATTCCCTTGGCGGCTTCGACGCCGCTCGAGACATCGACCGCCGCCGGCCGCACACGGCGGATGGCGTCGGTCACGTTTTCCGGGTCCAGTCCACCGGACAGGATCAGTGGCAATGGCAGCGCTGGCGGCAGCAGACGCCAGTCGAAGGTCGCGCCGGTGCCGCCGGCCTGGCCGGGGACAAAAGCGTCGCACAGCAGACCGCGGGCGCCGGCATGGCGGCCGGCATAGTCTAGCAAATCGAGCCCCGGCCGCACGCGTACCGCTTTCAGGTACGGACGCTGAAACGCGCGGCAGAAGTCCGGCGATTCGTCACCATGAAACTGCAGCATGTCCACCGGCACGGCGGCCAGCACCGCTTCAACCTGCGCTGGCGCCGGGTCGACGAACAGCGCGACCACGCTGACGAACGGCGGCAGCGCCGCAACCACGGCCCGGGCCTGCTCCAGTGTCACATGCCGCGGGCTGTCCGGGTAGAACACCAGGCCGATGGCATCGACGCCGAGCCGCGCGCAGTCATGGGCATCCTGCGCCCGGGTCAGGCCGCACACCTTGATGCGGGGCGTCTCGATCATGGCGACTTTCAGAAAAAGATCCGGCCGCCGGTCTGCGGCAGCCCGAAATGCGGTGGATAGGTCACGCCGGTCAGGTACAGCCCGTCCGGCATGAAGGTCGGCGGCGCGCGGCGACGGTCACGCTCGGCCAGCAGCGCCTCGATCCACGCCGGCGGGTAAGCCCCCTTGCCGACATAGACCAGCGCCCCGACCAGATTGCGCACCATGTGGTGCAGGAACGCATCGGCATTGAGATCGAAACGGATCAGGTCGCCATGCTGATGGATATCGAAGCGGGCCAGCGACTTGACCGGCGTGCGCGCCTGGCATTCGGCCGCGCGAAAGCTGGAAAAATCATGCGTGCCGAGCAGGCGTTGCGCGGCATCGCGCATGGCGTCGACATCGAGCGGCGAGTGGAACCAGCCGGCCCGGCCGGCTGCCAGTCCCGGGCGTACCGGGTGATTGAGCAGGTAATAGCTGTACGAGCGGGCAGACGCCGAGAAACGGGCATGGAAGTCGTCGCTGACCTCATGCGCCCACAGCACGGCGACGCCGGGCGGCAGGAAACGGTTCACGCCGCGCACCCAGGCTGTGGCCGGACGGCTCGCCTGCGTGTCGAAATGCACTACCTGTTCGGCCGCGTGCACGCCGGCATCGGTCCGGCCGGCGGCCAGCACCTTGACCGGATGGCTGGCGATCTCCGTCAGCGCCGCCTCCAGTGCATCCTGCACGGTCCGCCCGTCCGGCTGGGTCTGCCAGCCGCAGAAATGACGTCCGTCGTATTCGAGCCCGAGGGCAATCCTCATGCGATCCATACCAGCATGACCCCGAGCGCGGCAAGCGCCAGAACCACACCGTCCACAGGTTGAAAACGCGGACATTGTAGCGTCATTCCACACGCATCGGCCGGCACCGGTGCATCGGCCGCCAGTGCCGCCCAGACATCGGCCAGCGCAACCCGCCGCCGGTCCAGCCACTGCCGGGCCTCATCCAGCGCCAGCCACAGCAGCGTCGCCATCCGCTCCGGATCCAGCCGCAGCCGGCGCAGCGGAATCATCAGCGTGTACAGACCGGCCAGTTGCGCCGTATCCGGCGTCAGGAACAACACCACGCGAATCAGGCAGACCAGCACCAGCAGTCGCAGCGCATGCTCGCCGCCAACTTCCAGACCCTGCCAGGTCGGCGACCAGCTCATGCCCAGCACCGGGTCGCCGGGCACGGTCCAGGCGAACGCCACCATCAGGGTCAGCAGCAGCAAGCGGGTACGCCGCAGCGTCGAGGCCAGCACGGTCGGCGACAGGGCCAGCAGGATGGCGACGCCAAGTGCCGCCAGCGCACCCAGCCCTGCCAGCGGCAGGGCCGGCAACAGCAGGGCCACCGCGAGCCACAGCAGGAAACGCGTCGCGGGGTGCAGTCGGCAGAACAGTCGGGCCATAAGGGCAAAGTCAGGGAAATGCAGCTCGCATCGTAACATGCCCGCCACACCGGGCTGGCGTCCCCCCGTTTTCAGAACACCCGCTGATAACGCGCGGTCACACCATGGTCGCCGCTGACCGCATCCCGACCGATGTGGGCGCCAAGATCGAGGCGGCTGTCCCTGCCATGGAAGCCGAGACTCAACCGCCCGCCGTAACCAAAGCGTGCCCGGTCCGCCGCCAGGGTGAACCGCCCGCCACTCGGCAGGCTGGCGAAGCGGGCCTGCCGGACGGCGGCCTGCCGGTACAGCGTCGGCCGCCCCAGCAGTTCGGCATCGACCCGCCAGCCACGGCCGTGCCGCGCATCGACCGCCTCATGCCGGACCCGCAGCCCGAACACCCCCTCCACCGCGCTGGCGCGGGCCGCCGACAGCCGCAGCGCATAGACGCCGGCATTGCGCTCGGTCAGCGCCGCATCACGCTGGTGATGCACGGTCAGACCCAGCAGCGGCGCCAGTGCCAGTCCGCCAAACCGCTGCGGCGCCAGCACCAGCGCAAACCGGCCACTGAACCGGTCGCGCCGCTGGCTCGCCTGCGGCCGGAGATCGACGCTGCCGTAACGCAGCGTGCGCCGGGTGTCGAACCGGTGCTGCGCGTAACGGAATTCGCCTTCCAGCGTCGGTCCGCGGCCGAGCGGCTGCGCATAGTCCAGGCCGAACAGCTGGCTGTGGCCAGCGAGGCCGGCATCGGCGGCGGTCGCTCCCGGCCGGAGGCTGGCAAAACCGTAGCGGGCGGTCAGCTGCGCCGCCCCGCCCGGCGCAAAGCGCTGGCGCAGGACGACCAGATCATAGGCCGAGCGCCCGAGCCGGGCCTCCGGCCGGCCATGCCGGCTGCCGACCAGCTGCAGACCGAAGCCGGCCCGGGTTTCCGCCATGTCATGCCCGAGACGGGCGAAGCGCTGTTCCAGTGTCTGCAACGGCTTCAGCGCCGACCGGATGCCGGCCCCGGACAACTGGCGCAGCGCATGGCCGATATCGGCCACCGAGCCCAGTTCCAGGCTGCGGAACAGCTCGCTGCCGTCGTAGTCCTGCTCCAGCGCGGCCGCCAGCGGACGCAATGCCGCGTCCGGCGCCAGTTCGCGATAGTCGTTCTTGGTCAGGGTGACTCCGATATCGCCATCGGCATCGCGCCAGGCCTGCGCCCGCCACGCGGCGCTGCGCGAACGGATCTGCTCGATGCCGTCGATGCGCTCACCGCGCAGCACCTTGGCAAAGCGCGCCTGCCTGGCCGTGGTCCCGGCCACGAAGCCGGTATCGACGGTCACGCCGCTGGCGTCCAGATGCCCGCCGCTCAGCGTGCCGGCCTGACCATCCGGCCGGGTGCCGACCACGTAACCGGCCAGCCGGGTGGCGCGGGACGACGCAGGTTCCTGCGGGTCGATCTGATCCGGGAAATGGAAAGCGTACTCGTAGCTGCTCCCCAGATCGACATTGGTCACATCATGGACGGATTGCTCGTGCGCTCCGCTGAACACAGCGCAGTCCTTGGCCGGGCACAGCAGATTGACCTTCCCGCGGTTGATCATCGCCATATTGCCATCCGCAATATGGAACGCGAATGACTCCCTGCCATGAACATTGATAACGCCTTCCTTGTCATTGATCAGGGTAGCCACCGCCAGCGCCCCCGGGCCGAGGACCATGCCCATCATGTTGCTGTCCATGCTGCCTGCTTCGCCCACGTTGATCACGCCGCGATTGATCAGGTTCCCGTCGCCATCACTGCGCATGGCCACCGCCCCGTTTCCGCGCACGGTGATGACGCCCCCCTTGTCGTTCAGGAAATCGTGGCCGGCGTGCGCGGCATACAGTGCATGCGGAGAGCGCTCGGTGGCGGTAAAGTCGATGACGCCACGGTTGATGAACCGATTGCGACCGGTCGAGGTGTGGGTCCGCGGGTTTTCGACCGGGTCCACCGTCCGCAGCACGCCATAGCCGTCACTCGCCGTCAGCGTGCCGGTGTTGAGCAGCAGGACTCCCGGGCTCCAGCCACTGGAGAGGATCGCCCGGTAGCCGTACAGGCGCGCATCAAGCGGACCACGGGCAGCCTCCGCAGCCACTATCTTGCCGTGGTTGGTGAAAGCCCCGTTATCCTTCAGGTAAAAGGTCGCATCACTGGACAGGCGCAGCAGTGGCCCGTCGGCCGGCAAGGTAACCGGCCCGAACTGATACTCGCGCACGGTCAGGTTCCGGTAGCTGCCATCATCGCTGGAAACCCTTGAGCGCTTTCGGGTATGTTCGCTCCGGTGGTCACTGCAACTCTTTTTGTCCCCGCACAGATAGTTCACTTTTCCCTGGTTGACCAGGCTGCCGTTGCTGTCATTGTCGATATGGAACGCATGGGACTTTCCGGCGTAGATATTGATCGTGCCGGTATTGAGCAGCTTGGCCTGATGGGTGGACTTCGGTCCCAGATGCATGGCCACCATGCCGGTATCGGTCGTGCCCGGCGTGCCCAGATTGAGAATGCCGCGATTCTCCAGCAGTGAGTCGCTGTCGCTGAACAGCCCGACGGCGTTGTTGCCGGTCAGGGTGAGAATGCCGCCGGCATCGTTCACCACGTCGTGACCGGCATGACTCACCTGCAATGCCGTCATGGTGCTGTTTACGGCATGGAATTCGATCCCGCCACGGTTGATGAAGCGGCTGCGCACCGTTTTCGCCCTGTCGGAGCGGAAAACCTGATAGCCACCGTCGACCTTCATCCGGCCTTCATTGCGGTGCTCGGCGCCCCCCTGTGCTGCATCCTCCCTGAGGATGGCGCCCCTGGAGGGAGAAGCCGAGCCACCGGCCGGTGACACGGCGTGGTCGGCGATGAGACGACCGTGGTTGACGAACTGCCCCCCGTCCTTGATCACGAACGACCCGGCGAGCGACATGTGGTGGCTGTGCCCGCCCGCCCGGATGGTGTAGGGCTGCCTCACTTCCTGGCTCTGGTGGAGGCGCAGTACCGGCCCGGTATCCGACAATCCCGGCTGGGACTGTTTCTTGCGGTATTCGGTATGCCAGTCGGAGAACACGCCGCAGTCCTCGTGCGGGCACAGCAGGTTGACCTCGCCGATGTTGAGCAGCTGGCTGTTGCCGGACAGGATGCCGAAGGCGTGCGACTTGTTGGCGTGGATGTTGATCACGCCATTGTTGGTGATGACGGCCTCATGGCTGGCATTCGGCCCCAGCTTCATCGCGGTCATGTGGGTATCGGTCGTACCCACGCTGCCCAGATTGATGGTGCCGAGGTTTTCCAGCCTGCCGTCGCCGTCGCTGTACATGGCCACCGCGCCATAGCCGTGTACGGTCAGCGTGCTGCCGCTGTCGTTCAGCGCATCATGGCCATCATGCTGCAGCCGCAGCGCATGCCGTGTCCCCCTTTCAGCATGAAAGTCAATCCGTCCGCGGTTGCGGAAGCGATTGGCCACCAGCCGCTCTGCGGTCTGGCCCACCGCCCCGGCCGTCCGTGGGTCGGTGATCAGAATGCCGTAACCGCCCCGGGCTTCCAGCGTTCCGTCGTTCGCGTAGTCGAGCCCGCCGTGGCCGAGCCCGTCGACCAGGATGGCCATGTGCTTGCGCATACTGCCCGGCTCCTGCTCATGCGCATCGGCTGCCGTAATCTGTCCGGCATTGGCGATGGCCAGCGAGGGCTGCACGGCGATGAAGTCAGCACCGGTCAGGTGAACCGGCAGCGGTCTGGCGGCCACGCGCAGTACGCTGTCTTCCGCTGGTGGTACGGCATTTTTCCCGGGCGGGGAGGCGTCACTGCCTGACCCCGGTGAGTGGTTCACCGGCGGGCTGGCGGGCGAAGACGAATTGCCGGTTCCGGCCGATGACGAACCTCCACCTCCACTGCTGCCTCCACCGGCAAGTGTTGCAACCAGCAGAGCCAGCGCACCACCGCCCGCAGCCAGATAGGCCAGATTCAGCCCCCCGCCTCCGGCAGCAGGAGAAGAGTCTGCCATGCTGGCCAGCGGCATCAGCGGCCTGAATACGCGGTCATCCCGCCAGTCGTCCATGGTCGGCAGGCAGTAAACGGGCAAGCCGCCCGTCCCTGCCGGGCGGCAGTCCGGCATCTCCGCAACCGGGCGCGCGCCCCGGGCCGCTTCCGTTGCCGGTGGCCCTGATCCGGCCAGCGCGACATCACCGATGCCGCCGGCCACCGCCGCTGTGGCCAGCAGGCGGCGCAGGACCGGGAGCCTGGTCGCCGGTTCTTGCGGGCAGCGCTCGCTGCCCGGTGTGGCCGGATTATTTTTTTCCTGATGGGGTCGTGCGGGTGTATGGTTCATATTGAATCCCGAATGCAAATATCACGAATAAATTACTCGCTTCCATATTCGCCATTCGGCCAGCGCAGTTTCAATATGCCAATTCTGAATTTCCGCGTTAATCAATCCGATTTTTTATCAGGAATAAACCAGTCCGGCACCCGAAACATTCTTGTTTTTTACTGCTGCCGACGAAAAAACGCCGGGCGATAACCCGGCGTCGGTATTTCAGCACTGGACAGGATATTATATTGCCACGGAGGCCAGGAGCATTCTGGCTTCTTCCTGCTGCGTGGCGGAGCCTTCCTTCAGCACTTCTTCGAGAATTTCGCGCACGCCTTCATAATCGCCCATGTCCAGGTACACGCGGGCCAGGTCGAGTTTGGCCGTTACCGGGTCGTCATTGCCGGGTTCGACGCTGTCGAGATCCAGCGCCATGTCGTCCAGCGCCATGCCTGGCACGGCCACGGCCGGTTCGACGGCCGGTTTGGCCTGCAGTTCGTGTTCGAGCTGGAAGTCGAATTCGAGCAGTTTTTCTTCCTCGGGCTCCGGCTCCGGCTCGGGTTCCGGCTCGGCGGCGGGCACCGCCACGGCAGGTTCGGGTTCCGGCTGCGGCTCGGGTTCCGGCTCCGGCATGGCGGCGGGCACCGGCTTCTCTATCGACAGCAGGTCGAACATGTCATCGACCGCATCCGGTTCCAGCACTGGTGCAGGAACCGGTGCCTCGACGGGTGCCACCGGTTCGGCTTCCGCGATGACCGGCTCGGCCTCCACCACGGCCGGCGCGACCGGCGCTGCTTCGGCAACGGGCTCGGCCGCTGGTTCAGGTTCAGGTTCAGGTTCCGGCTCGGGTTCCGGCACCGGCACCGGCACCGGCACCGGCGGCTCGACCGTCGGGGTCGGCGTGGTTTCGGAGAACCACGCATCGATTTCCGAATCGTCGATCGCGCCCTGCGCCGGCGCGGGCTCGGGCGTCGGCTCGGCCGCGGCGACCGGGGCAGGTGCCGGGTCGCCCCACAGGCCGGCATCGGTTTCCGATCCGTCATCGGTCGCCGTGACCGGCGAAGGCAGCTTGGTTTCGGCGATCGGCTCCAGCACGGCGGTCAGATCCAGATCGTCCGGAGGCAGAGCGGTCGCCACCGGTGCCAGTTCTGCCATCGGCGTCTCAGCTTGACCCGCCTTGCGCCGGCGCCAGAACCAGAAACCGCCGCCGGCGGCACCAGCCAGGGCCAGCAGCGCGGCCAGGCCGCCACCGACCAGCGCCCACGGGAAGCCGCTGCCTTCGGCGGCGCTGTCCGCTTTCTTTGCTTCGGCTTTGGGCCTGGTCACGGGCGCAGCAGCCGGTTTTTTCGCCGGCGTGGTGATGCCGGACTCGGCGTCTTCAATCTGCTTCAGCCGGGACAGGAAGGTCTTCATGTCCTCACGCGGCGCGGCCGGGGCGTCGGCCTTTTCCGGGGCGGCAATCACGGCCGGAATCGGTGTCGACGATGCCGCGGGCGCCAGTTCGACCTCGGTGCCGCGCACCGTGGCCCCGCCCTTGCCGACCGAGGTCGGCATCGGCGCGGCAAAGGCCTTGACCGAGCGGCCGCCATTCTGCTCCAGCTCAACGGCCAGCTCCAGGAACGGTTCGCGGAACGGCTGCGGATGGCTCAGCCGGATATAGGGTGTGCCATCGTCCCGGGTTTTGACTTCGACCTTGAGCTTGTCGTAGTACGGCGACCAGCCGAGCGCCATTTCACGCTGCACCCCCGGCCCGGGAATGCTCGCCTGCACGGCATCGCCGGCCCTGGCGTCGGTCACGTCGATTTCGGCCACGAAGGGAGCACCCTGGGCCGACTGCAGATGCATGGCGCCGAGGCCGGCCCAGGCCGGCGTGGACAGCAGGCACAGCAACAGCAGCGTTGACTGCCGCAGCGAAATACGCCGCACAGGCAGGGAAGAAAGGTTGGCGGACATGGCTACCATGAAGTTGAGACGTCTCGGGCAGAATGACATGCGGCCGTTTCCGGCCACACGTCATTCCTTATCGACCGCAGCGCGGAAATCTGCAGTGCGCCATCAGAGCGCCTGCCCGATTGCATGCGCTGCCAGCAGGCGCAGGCCGTCGGTGGTCAGCCACAGGGCGACCCGGTTGTCCTGCACCCGCACCCGGCTGACCTGCAAGCGGGTCTGGCCAAGCACATCCATTGGCGACGGGGCCGCGCTGGCCGGGCCGTCGTCGTGCACGTCGATGCCGGCGGCCTTCAGGCCGGTGACCAGCATGCCGCGGTCGAAGGCGGTCGCGCCCTGCGCTTCCAGGCTGACGGCATGGCCGAAGAAGACCGGCACCAGGGCAGCGGTCAGCGACACGGCGGCGACCGGGTGCAGCGCATCGAGGTCGCGCAGCACGCGGGCTTCGAGCTCGGTGGCGCCATCGTCGGCCCACTCGCCGACCTGGGCCAGCAGGTTGAACGCGACCTGGCGTGGCAGGACTTCGGTGTCGTAACCGCGCTGGTTGAACAGGGCCGTGGTCTGTTGCGCCAGTTCGTCGACGCCGCGACGGCCGTACGACACCACCGGCAGCATGGCGGTCATGGTCAGGCGTTCGATGCCGGCCGGCAGCGCGTCCAGCAACTGGCCGATCATCAGTGCCAGCGGATGCGGGCAATGGCGAACGGTGTCGCCGTGCAGACGGCCACCGAGGTCGATGACCGTTTTGCCGGCATCGGCCACTGCCTGAGCCAGTGCATCGGCGCCGGCTGCGCCGGCATGGAACAGGATATCGATGGCGGCCGGGTCCTGCGTGGCGGTGTCGAGCACCGACAGCTCATGCCGGCCGAAACCGACGGTATCGTCGACCGATTCGGCGCTGGCCAGCGCCAGCACGCGCTTGCTGGCCGGGCGGGCGACGGCGAGCGCTTCGAGTACGGCGCGGCCAACCGCGCCAGTGGCGCCAGAGACGGCAAAGCAGGGATCAGCGGTAGTCATGGAGGCATCCTGTCGTGAAGAAGTGCACGCAGGGCGGCCGGAACGGACCAGGCCGGATGGCCGGTCGGCATCCGCGCACGCCCGTGCGTCGAAAATCGGAGGGCGCGAGAATCCCCCGTTTGCGGCAGGGCGTCAAGCGCGCGGGCCAAACGGGAACGCCCGCGCCCCGCTTCTGCGGTGGCGCGGGCGGAGGGCGCAGGCCCTGTTGCCGTATTACTTTTCGAGCAGGATGCGCAGCATGCGGCGCAGCGGTTCGGCGGCGCCCCACAGCAGCTGGTCGCCGCAGGTGAAGGCGCTGATATAGTCCTTGCCCATTGCCAGCTTGCGGATGCGACCGACCGGCACCGACAGCGTGCCGGTCGCGGCGACCGGCGTCAGGTCGCGCATGCTGGCGTCGCGTTCGTTCGGCACCACCCGGGCCCACGGGTTGGCGCTGGCGAGCAGACCCTCGATCTCGTCGACCGGCAGGTCCTTCTTCAGTTTGATGGTCAGCGCCTGGCTGTGGCAGCGCATGGCACCGATGCGCACGCACAGACCATCGATCGGCAGCGGGTTGCTGCTGCGACCGAGGATCTTGTTGGTCTCGGCACCACCCTTCCACTCTTCTTTCGACTGGCCGTTACCGAGGTCCTTGTCGATCCACGGGATCAGGCTGCCGGCCAGCGGCACGCCAAAGTAGCCGGTCGGGTTTGCATCCGAACGGATGAACTCGGCGACCTTGCGGTCGATGTCGAGAATGGCGCTGGCCGGCGTGGCCAGTTCGTCGGCCACGGCCGCGTGGATCGCGCCCATGCCCTTCAGCAGTTCGCGCATGTTGTTGGCACCAGCACCCGAGGCAGCCTGGTAGGTCATCGACGTGGCCCATTCGACCAGGTCGTTCTGGAACAGGCCGCCCAGTGCCATCAGCATCAGGCTGACGGTACAGTTGCCGCCGACATAGGTCTTGCCGCCATTGACCAGCGCGTCCTTGATCACGTTCATGTTGACCGGATCGAGGATGATGACGGCTTCGTCGTCCATCCGCAGCGTGCTGGCGGCATCGATCCAGTAGCCGGTCCAGCCGGCTGCGCGCAGCTTCGGGTAGACCGCGCTGGTGTAGTCGCCGCCCTGGCAGGTGATGATGGTGTCGCACGCCTTCAGCGCGTCGATGTCGGCGGCGTCTTTCAGGGCCGGCGCCGCTTTGCCGCCGAACGACGGCGACTGGCCGCCCGGGTTCGAGGTGGTGAAGTACCACGGCTCGATGTGGGCGAAATCGCCCTCTTCGACCATCCGTTGCATCAGCACGGAGCCGACCATGCCCCGCCAGCCAACCAGACCTACTCGCATCATGTTCTCATTCCTTCGATTGCTTCGTTATGCAGATTCTTCGGGCATTCCGGCGCCCGTTCACCGCCGCGCCAGGCGGCGGCGGATCTCACAGCGCGGCGATGACGGCGTCGCCCATTTGCCGGGTGCCGACCTTTTCGGTCCCCGGCTGGTAAATGTCGGCGGTGCGCAGGCCGCTGGCCAGCACCTTCTTGACGGCATTTTCGATCCGGTCCGCCTCGGCGCTGCGATCGAACGAGTAGCGCAGCATCATGGCCACCGACAGGATGGTCGCCAGCGGATTGGCGACGCCCTTGCCGGCGATGTCCGGCGCCGAGCCGTGGATCGGTTCGAACAGGCCCTTGCCATTGGCGTCCAGCGAGGCGGACGGCAGCATGCCGATCGAGCCGGTCAGCATCGAGGCGGCATCGGACAGGATGTCGCCGAACATGTTGCCGGTCACCATCACGTCGAACTGCTTCGGGTTGCGGACCAGCTGCATGGCGGCGTTGTCGACCAGCATGTGGCTGAGTTCGACTTCCGGATATTCGGCAGACACTTCAATGACCACATCGCGCCACAGCTGGGTCGCTTCGAGCACGTTCATCTTGTCGACCGAGCACAGGCGCTTGCCACGCTTCATCGCGATGCGGAACGCAGAGTGGGCGATGCGGCGGATTTCGCTTTCGCTGTAGATCATGGTGTTGAAACCGACCCGCTCGCCATTGCGGACTTCGATGCCGCGCGGCTCGCCGAAGTAGATGTCGCCGACCAGTTCGCGCACGATCATGATGTCGAGGCCGGACACGATTTCCGGCTTCAGGCTCGAGGCAGCGGCCAGTTCCGGATACAGAATGGCCGGGCGCAGGTTCGAGAACACGTTCAGCGCCTTGCGGATCCGCAGCAGCCCGCGTTCCGGGCGCTGTTCGCGCGGCAGCACGTCGTATTTCGGGCCGCCGACGGCGCCGAGCAGCACGGCATCGGCCTGCCGGGTGATCTCCAGCGTGGCGTCAGGCAGCGGGTCGCCGCAGGCATCGACGGCCGCGCCGCCGATCAGCGCGGTTTCGGTTTCGACGGGCAGGCCGTCGCGTTTCAGCGCCTCGAGTACACGAACGGCTTCGCCAACGATTTCTGGGCCGATTCCATCGCCCGGCAATACGGCAATCTTCAAGATTCCACCTCTACAGAGTTTCGCAAGTTCACATTTATCCGAAAGATAATACCGCGTGACCGTCGCGATGTTGCAACGCGATGACGATTTTTTTATACCGGGTATCGACGCCGGAATTCACGGCGTAATCTGAATGGGAACGCGGGCTGTCATGACCCTGTCACGGCACTGCGTTCTGCTCGTCCGGTCGCGTCCGGCCACCCCGGCAGGCCGGATGCGACCGCCGGTTCCAAAGGTGCCCATTGCCACCTGTCATCGAGGACGCTGCCATGCCAAGAAAAAAATCCGCCCCATCCTCCGCTGCCAAGCTGTTCGTTCTCGACACCAATGTGCTGATGCACGACCCGACCTCGCTGTTCCGTTTCGACGAGCATGACCTGTTCATCCCCATCATTACGCTGGAGGAACTTGACGGCCACAAGAAGGGCATGAGCGAAGTGGCCCGCAACGCCCGTCAGGCCAGCCGTTTTCTCGACGAACTGGTCGGCGGTTTTACCGGTGATATCGACGACGGCATCCCGCTGAGCGAGAAGAGCCAGGGAGCGGCAACCGGGAAGCTGGTGCTGCAGACCCAGGCCATCGACGGGGCGCTGCCGGCCAGTCTGCCGGTCGGCAAGGCCGACAACCAGATTCTCAGTATTGTCATGGCGCTGCACACCGCGCAGCCCGGTCGCGAAGTGGTTCTGGTGTCGAAAGACATCAATATGCGCATCAAGGCGCGCGCTCTGGGTCTGGCGGCCGAGGACTACTTCAACGACAAGGTGCTGGAAGACACCGACCTGCTGTACACCGGCACCCGCGAGATCGACACCGCCTTCTGGGACCGCAACGGCAGCCGGCTGGAAAGCTGGCAGGACGGCAATCGCACCCGTTACCGGGTCAGCGGGCCGGATGTGCCTGACCTGTACCTGAACGAGATGCTGTGGCACGAAGGCGAACAGCCGTTCACCGCCCGGGTGACCGACATCGCCGGCAAGACCGCCGAACTGGTCACGCTGCGCGACTTCAGCCACCAGAAGAACAATGTCTGGGGCATTGTCGCCCGCAACCGCGAGCAGAACTTCGCGCTGAATCTGCTGATGGATCCGGACATCGACTTCGTCACCCTGCTCGGCCAGGCCGGCACCGGCAAGACGCTGCTGACGCTGGCGGCCGGGCTGACACTGACGCTGGAACAGAAGCGCTACTCGGAGATCATCATGACCCGGGTCACGGTGCCGGTCGGCGAGGACATCGGTTTCCTGCCCGGCACCGAGGAAGAAAAGATGGCGCCGTGGATGGGGGCACTGGAGGACAACCTCGACGTGCTGAACAAGTCCGATGACGACGGCGGCGACTGGGGCCGCGCCGCCACCCGCGACCTGATCCGCAGCCGCATCAAGGTCAAGAGCCTGAATTTCATGCGCGGCCGCACCTTCCTGAACAAGCTGCTGATCATCGACGAGGCGCAGAACCTGACGCCGAAGCAGATGAAGACGCTGATCACCCGTGCCGGCCCCGGCACCAAGGTGGTGTGTCTGGGCAATATCAGCCAGATCGACACGCCGTATCTGACCGAGGGCAGTTCCGGCCTGACCTATGTGGTCGACCGCTTCAAGGGCTGGGCGCACAGCGGCCACGTGACGCTGGCGCGCGGCGAGCGCTCGCGGCTGGCCGACCACGCCGGAGAGGTACTGTAAGCCGGGACGGCCGCCACGCCTTCCCGGACGCGGCGGCCGGCCTCGCTCAGGCTGAGAGCGGATAAAGCATCAGCGGGATGACATGCAGGGAAAGCGCAAAAAAGAAAAACAGCAGGCCGAAAACCGCCCAGAGATTGGTACTGCCCTGGCGTGCCAGTTCTGCCCAGGCCTGCTCCGGTTCGTATCTGGCCTGGATATCTGCGATCCGGCGCTTCACATGCCACTGATAGAGGCGCATGCCCAAGGCCCCGAGCAGGATGGCGAAGAACAGACGGACTCCACTCTGGGCCAGCACCATCCCCCTGAAGTCATCGGCAAGCATGATCCTGAACCCTGCATCCAGCATGAGCACGATGCTCATGACGCACCAGGCTTGCTGATACATTTTTCGATAGCCAAGCCACAGAAAGCTGAAAAGAAACGCGGGCCAGCTCCACCCCAGTTTCAGTGGCCGGTGTTCAGCCCGATCCCATGACTGGCGGATGAAATCGTAATACAGATCGACAAATAACCGCTCTGCCTCACGGCCGGCCGGTACCTCGGCAGAGGATTCTGCTGCGTCAGCGACAATTGCCGTGCCGCAATGGGAGCAAGACGCCATCAAACTGATCCTGTCGCGACGGTGACCAGGCAGCCGACCGTCTGAGTCATTGAGAACCGGCCAGCTTACCATTCAGGATATTTGCAGCCAAACCGAAAACCGCACGTCATTGATCGGCAACAGGGGTTTCATGCCGGATGACGATCCGTCCCTGCGTCGCATCGGTCAGCGCACGGCAGAACGCCGCTTCGGCCGTCGCCGGCACGCTGACCGCCAGCCGCAACTGCGTGCCGGGTTCGGCCTGCAGCAGGGCTGCGCCGTACTGCTGGCACACATGGCGCACGCGCGATTCCAGCGCAAACGCCAGTTCCAGCCACAGGGCGGACATCGCCACCGGCGCCACCAGTCCGGCTGTGGCCAGGGCATCGCTGACCGCCTTGCCATAGGCGCGCACCAGCCCGCCGGCACCGAGCTTCACGCCGCCGAAGTCGCGCGCGACGATGGCGACGGCATTGCCGATATCCTTGTGCATCAGCACGTTCAGGATCGGCTTGCCGGCGGTGCCGGACGGCTCGCCATCATCGCTCATGCCGGCCTCGCCACCAGCCAGCAGCGCCCAGCAGCAGTGGCTGGCGGCCGGAAAACGCGCGCGCATTGCCGCCACCTCGGCCAGGGCTGCCGCCCGGTCGGCGACCGGCGCCACACGGGCGTGAAAGCGCGATTTCCGGACCTCGAGCACGGCCTCGACCGCAGCGGACAGCATCAGCATCGGGCGCTCATTCCTTGCCGTAGTACTCGCCCAGACCGGCGATATTGATGGCGAAGCGCGAGAAACCGTAGCACAGCGTGGCCCAGCCGCGATGCCACCAGCGCGCCTTGCGCAGCATGTCGTGCCCGATCGGCAGGCTGTCGCGGCGGATGCGGCGCACGATGCTGGCCTGCAGCTCACGGGCGAACGCGTAGTTCCGCACCACCAGATTGGCCTCGCGCGCCAGACCGAGACTGAATGGGTCAATATTGCTCGACCCGACCGTCGACCACAGCGTATCGATCACCGCGACCTTGGCGTGCATGTAGCCGGCGCGGTACTCGTGGATCTGCACCCCGGCATCGAGAAACTGCTGGTACAGCCGGCGGGTCGCCCACTGCATGACCGGGTGGTCGGGCCGTCCCTGCAGCAGCAGTTCCACCCGCACCCCGCGCCGGGCAGCGGCCAGGATGGCGCGTCGCAGGCGCAGACCGGGCAGGAAATAGGCATTGGCGATCAGGATGTCCTGACGCGCGGCGCGGATTTCGCGCAGGTATTCGTTCTCGATCGACAGCCGGTGCTTGACGTTGTCGCGGACTACCAGCCGCGCATCCATCACGCCGACCCGCGCAGTCGCCGGCCGGCTCAGTTCGATCACCGGCCACACCTCGCCGCGCAGCAGCGCCAGATGCCGCCACAGCCCGCGCGTGGTCGCGCACAGCGGCGCCAGTACCGGTCCCTCGACCCGCACTGCATAGTCATAGCGGGCGGCATAGCCCGGTTCGGCATTGTCGCGATCGTCGTGCAGATTGATACCGCCGACAAAGCCGATCCGGCCGTCGATTACCGCCAGCTTGCGGTGCAGGCGGCGCAGGCGGTTGCGGCGCGGCAGCCAGGTAAAGCGGAATTTGCGGTAGAAGTGGAAATGGGCACCGGCCTCGGTCAGCAGCGCCACCCAGTCGGCGGGAAAGGTTCGCGAACCGAAGCCGTCGACCAGGATGCGCACTTCGACCCCGCGTCGCGCCGCCGCGACCAGCGCCTCGGCCAGCGGCCGCGTGGTGGTGTCGATGCGGAAGATATAGGTTTCCAGCTGGATATCGTGGCGGGCGCCATCTATCGCCGCCTTCAGCGCCGGAAAGAACTCATCGCCATTGCGCAGCAGGTCGACCCGGTTTCCGGGCAGGAACCGGCTCATTGCACCCGCTCCGCCGGCAGCAGTTCGGCTGACAGCGGCAGATGATCGGACAGACGCGACCACGGCGGGCCGGACAGCACCTCGGCACGGCTTACGCTGAGCCCGCGCACGTAGATGCGGTCGAGCCGCAGCAGCGGCAGGCGGGCCGGAAAGCTGCGGCCGTGGCGGCCATGGATTTCCTGGTGGACCTCGACCAGACCGAGCGCATCGGCGAACTCGCGATTGGCGCGCGCGCGCCAGTCATTGAAATCACCGGCCAGGATCAGCCCGTTGCCGGCCGGCACGGCATGGGCGATGTACTCGGCCAGCGCCGCCATCTGCTTGCGCCGGTCGCGGCCCAGCAGGTTCAGGTGTACGCACAGTGCGGTGACGTCGATCGGCCAGCCGGGCAGGCTCAGGTCACAGTGCAGCAGGCCCCGGCTTTCCAGCCGGTTGACCGAGATGTCGCGGTTGCACCACTGCCGGATCGGAAAGCGGCTGAGGATGGCATTGCCGTGATGGCCGTTGTCGTAGCCGGCATTGAGCCCGTATACCGCCTTCTGCGACAGCTTGCGTGCCAGGTAGTCGTGCTGCGGGATCGACGGAAAGGTTTCCAGTCGCTGGGCGCGCAGCAGGTTGCGTCCCTGCACTTCCTGCAGGAACAGCACGTCGGCGCCAAGCAGTTCCAGCTGCTGGGCGATCCCGGGCAGACTGACATGCCGGTTCAGCGGGCTCATGCCCTTGTGAATATTGAACGAAGCGATGCGCAGAGCGTTGACCGTTTGCATCAGGCACTAATCCGGTGACCTGCGGCGGAGATGCCGCGCCGGCACCACGCCGGCACCGATGGCATCGGCGGCGGACAGCGCAGTCCCGGGTGAACTTTCGCCCTGCGCGAACACAGCGGTATTCGCGCCTGGCAGGGTCTACATGGTAGCACCGCGCCTGCGGCGCAAGCCCCGTTGCATGGAAATTGTCCGCCAGCGCCACTTGCTGGTCAGCCGCGAAAACGGTCAGTATGGATCAGGTGGCCTTTCGCCACGGGAGGAACGCATGAGTGATGCTTTCGACTGGCATGGTGGCCGGATCACCCGCCACACCCTGGTTGACGCGGCTTACCGCAATACCCGGAATGTGCGCCGCTTCATGCTGGCCCAATGCGGGGCCAGCTTTCGCTTCGACCGTGACTTCATGGCCTGGATCCGGAACGGCGAGCGCAAGACCATGGGTGGGGTGGCAGAGGAATGGCTGGGACGGCACCCGCCCCCGTGATCCTGTTCATCACCTTCGCCCGTCAGACGCGTCGCCCGCGTCCGATGCGGCGCCAGAATGCCACCGGGCCGGCGAGAAAACCCCGCACCTGCCGGCAGCCGGCGGCAGGCGGGTCTCCTGCGGTCGCGACGACCGCCGCGGCAGCCTGCCCGCGGGCAGGGGGTGCCCCCTGCCCTGCCCAAGCCACATTGACCCAGACCAGCACCCCGAGCAGCATCACTGCAGCAAGCAGCGACCCATGACGGCGCCACCAGTATCGCCCCGGCATCAGTGCCTGCCTTTCCCGGCAATATGCGGTTTCGCAAGCGAACATGCCGCCAGCCGCCTGGTGAAAAAAGACATCGGAAAATCCTCTGGATGGAAAATCGCTGATGGCAGCGGCCGATCGGCCATGCCGTATCAATACCAAAATTATCAATCAAGCATTTGTCATTGGTAAATAATCCAATCCGATTAGGGCTAGTCTATTTTGCTTAGTGGCGGCAATTCCCCTTGCCGCAGTCAGCGGACGCGACTATTTTCCCTGCATTCATCATGATGCCTGGGTATCCATGCCGCGCGCGCGCCTGCTGTTGATCGACGACCACACCCTGTTCCGTACCGGCCTGCGGCTGGTGCTGGCGGACTGCCCGCTGCTGGGGGAAATTTTCGAGGCAGGTTCGATCATGGAGGCGGTGCAGACGCATGGCACGATGCCGGTGGACATCATCCTGCTCGATATCCAGCTGCCGGGTCTGAACGGACTGGACGGCGTGCGGGTCCTGCTGCGCTACTTCCGCTCGGCGCGCATCCTGGTCGTGTCCGGCAGTACCGACAATGCTGCGGCCCAGGCCGCAGAGGTTCCCGGGGTCGTCGGCTTTCTGTCGAAATCAGCCACGGCCGGGGAAATCGAGGAAGCGATCGCCTGCTGCCTGCGCGGCGAGCGCCATTTCCCGCAGGATGCCGCCAGCCCGGCCACCCCCAGTCCCCAGGGGGCACTGACGCCGCGCCAGCTCGAGGTACTCGGTCAGCTCTGCCTCGGCCGTTCGAACAAGGTCATCGCTCATCATATGGGGCTGTCGGAAAACACCATCCGCGTCCATGTCGCCGCCATTCTCGATCATCTGGGGGTCTTCAGCCGGACCGAGGCGGTGCTCGAGGCCATGAACCGTGGTCTGGTGCAGAAGCCATGATCCGCTGCCCGTGGCCCCGCTTCGACGAACCGCGCCTGCTGGCCGCGCAAATGGCGCTGATCGACCAGAGTTTCGGCATGGCCATGCTCGGCTGCAGCATGGCCGCGCTGTTGCTGGCCATGAGCATCGTCCTGTCCGGCGGTGGCCATGCGGTCGGCGGGTGGGCGGCGGCCATGGCCGTGGCCTGCGGCATCGGCCATTACGGCCGCCGGCTGTTTCCGGCGCGCACCAGCGAGGAACAGGCATGCGGTTATGCCACGGCGCTGACCCTGTTGCTGACCGTTCTTGGCGGTTTGTGGGGGCTTGCGGGCTGGCTGTATCTGGACTTGCGCTTTCCGCCCAGCGCCGTCTGCCTGCTGTCGCTGATTGCCGGCATGAGTTCGGCGGCCCTGTCGATTTTCTCGCCCTGCCTGCCGCTGGCCGTCGGCTTCCTGCTGCCGGCCATCCTGCCGGTCTGGGGCGTGTTTCTGGTTTCGGACAATCCGCACTACCAGCCGCTGCAGCTCGGCGTTCCGCTGTACCTGCTGGCGTTGCTGGTGTTCGCATACAATTACTGGCGCGGTGCGCGGCGCTCGATCCAGCTGCGTTTCGAGAATATCGAGCTGGTTGCGCAACTGCACCGGCAGACCGAACTGGCCGAAGAGGCCAACCGGGCCAAGTCGGTCTTCCTGGCCTCGGCCAGCCATGACCTGCGCCAGCCGCTGCACGCGCTCGGCCTGTTCGTGGTGTCGCTGGGCCGCACGGCACTGAGCGAAAAACAGCGCGAGCTGCTGGACCATATCGAAGCCTCCTCGGCCGCCGCCCGCGAAATGCTGAATACGCTGCTGGATTTCTCCAAGCTGGAAGCCGGCGTTATCGAGGCCAGGCCCCGGCCGTTCCGGCTGCAGCCGATGCTGCGCAAGCTGGAGAACGAGTTCGCGCCACAGGCCGACGGCAAGGCGCTGATCTACCGCACCCGCGACACGACCGGCGTGGCCAATGCCGACCCCGGTCTGGTCGAGCTGATCCTGCGCAACCTGATTGCCAATGCCATCCGCTATACCAGCGAGGGCGGCCTGCTGGTCGGCTGCCGCCTGCGCGGCAGCGAACTGGCGATCGAGGTCTGGGATACCGGCGCCGGCATCCCGGCCTCGCAGCACCGGGAAATTTTCAGGGAATTCCACCAGCTCGGCAATCCGGAACGCGATCGCCGCAAGGGGCTCGGACTCGGGCTGGCCATCGTCGACGGGCTGACGCGCACCATGGGGGTGCGGGTGGAGCTGGCCTCCGTGCCGGCACGCGGTTCGGTATTCCGTCTGTTCCTGCCGCAGGCCGGCACCGAGCAAGCAGTTGCCGAAACCGTGCCGGCCGCGTCCGGACTGCCGTCCCTGCAGGGCCGGCGCATTCTGGTCGTCGACGACGATCCTGCCGTCCGCACGGCCATGACCGGACTGCTGGCCGGCTGGGGCAGTCAGTGCCTGGCGGTCGAGTCGGTTCAGGAGGCCGCCGACTGCCTGGACGGGTTCACGCCGGAGCTGGTGATCGCCGACTACCGGCTGCGCGGACAGCAGACCGGCCAGCAGGCGCTGGAAGCGATTTTCGCCCGCCTCGGCCAGTCGCTGCCGGCCGTGATCCTGACAGGCGACACCGCACCGGACCGGCTGCGCGATGCCCGTGCCAGCGGCGCGTTCCTGCTGCACAAGCCGGTCGATACCGATGTACTGCTCCTGACCCTGGCACGACTGCTCGAACGCCGGCAGGGCCTGCGCCCGGGCATGCTGGAGGGTTCATCCGCCCATTTCTGGTATCTGCCGGCAGCAAAGGACGAAAACCCGGCCTGAACCGGGTGGCTGATGACGGGCGGGCGCTCACGGCCTGAGCCTGTCCGGCCGGGCCGCCGCCGGGCTGCGGCGGCCCTCGCCGTTCAGGAACGCGTCAGCGCTTTCAGCGTATCGGCCACCACGCGGGTATGAGCGGCGGTTTCCGAAGTGCGGCCACTGGCGTTCTCGATGGTCTTCAGCATGCCGGCAATCGCTTCCACATCACCGGACTGCTTGTCGATCTTCTGCGCCACATCGCCGATGCTGCCGGTCAGCGTGGCGATGTCCGAACCGATTTCGCCGGCGCTGTTGCGCGTCTGCTCCGCCAGCCGGCGCACCTCGTCGGCCACCACGGCAAAACCGCGTCCGGCCTCGCCGGCCCGGGCCGCCTCGATCGCCGCATTCAGCGCCAGCAGGTTGGTCTGATCGGAAATCTGCTGGATGATCGCCACCACGCCGCGAATGCGGCTGCTGGCCTCGCCCAGGTTTCTGGCGCTTTCGGCGGCATTGGCCGCTTCGCGGGCCAGCACGTCCACGGTGTCGCTGGCTTCGCGCACGGTGGCTTCCTGCTCGCCGACCTGCGAGGTGAGACCTTCCACCGACGTGTACAGATCCTGCGAGCAGTTTTCCATCTGGCTGGCAGTCTCGATGCGCTGGCTGTGCGCCTGCTGCAGCGCGGCGCCGAGGTCGTTGAGACCGATCGCCACCGCCCGCATCCGCTTGTCGAAAATCTCGGGGTCCAGCTGCTCGCCGAAGCGCTGGTGCTTGTACTCGGTGAGCTGCTGCTCCATCACCCGCGACAGCCCTGACAGCTTGCCGACCTGACGATGCAGGAAAAAGGCCTTGAAACGCCCGTAGTGGGCGACGAAATTGTCGACGTAGTTGTCGCGGAAGGTCGTGCCGGGCGGCACGCGGAAGAAAAAGACCGCCGTCAGCGTCTGGTTCAGGTTCAGGCCGAGAATTTCGCCGAAGGTGGAAAAGCCGGCCAGATGTTCGCAGTCGAACACGCCGCCGAGTCCGGCCAGTTCCTTGCCGTTGTTCAGCCGGCGCAGGATGCAGTCGTTGAGGATGCCGGCCAGCGGTGCGCCGGGCTTGCCCTGCATGAAGGTCCGGAAATCCCGGATTGTGCCCTCGACGAAGCCGGTACGCCGCACCATCAGCAACTCTTCCCCCGGCGCAATGTCGCAGAAGAAATGGACGCAGCCGCGCTCGGCATCGATCTGCGAGATCGAGCGGACATACAGCTCGTCGCCGACGCGGATGGCGAACGAGTAGTCGGCCAGTTTTTCGTCCAGCGCCCGCGGTTCACAGCGGAAATGCTCGCACAGCGCCTCGACGAACGGCACCATCCGCCCGCTGCCGTTGATGACGTGGCTGATCTCGCGCCGGGCCAGCGACGCGCGGATCACGTGGAAACGGGTATCGGTCGGTTCGAAGTTCTGGCTCTTCAGCACACCGAAGCGGATGCCCTTGCTGATTTTCAGGAACACAACCACTGCGTGGTTCTCGAGCTTGCGCTTGCCGTCGTGAATCCAGGTATGGGTGAAGTCCAGCTTGCCGCCGGCCGAGCCGCCGACGAACAGGCACGGGAAACGGCCCGAGTCGTACAGCGCTTCCATGAAGAACGATTCCGACGCGGACAGCCCGTCGATCATCACATAGGCCAGCGTGTCCCGATGGTCGATGTCGATGTCGACATTCAGCATATCGATCGACTGGCGGATCTTCGCCACCCGCTCCTCGATCGGCAGCGTGATCTGTCCGCCGCGACGCAGGTCCTCGCTGCCCAGCGGCACCGAGACCAGTTGCGCACGCTCGACCAGCGTCGCGTCAAAACACTGGACGACAATGCGGTCCCAGCGATCGCCGGTCTGGCAGTACAGGCCGCCCGTGCTCGAGCACAGCTCACCAGCGGTCGAGCTCAGGATGACCGGTACGCCGGGAAAGCGCCCGGTAATCTGGCTTGCCACTGCGTCGATATCGACATGCGGCGACACGTAGACGGACACGAAGGTCGGCGCGGCGCCAAGGCCGGACAGCGCGGCAGCCAGCCCGGAGGAACCGGTTTCCAGCGTGACCACGCCACTCTGTGTCTTCGCCAGGGAGTGCTTGAAGCGGTTGAAAACATTCATGTATGCATCTCACAAACGGGACAGCCGCTGAGCCATCGGCCGCCACCGGGGTTTCGGCGCCATTCGCCACTCATTCAGCATACGCCGTCAACCGGCACAACAACAGTTTCTGGCCGATATGCCTAGCACCCGGCCAGGGTGCGGATCGCCTCGGCATTCGACGGCGAGAACGCCAGTCCGGCCGCCTCGCGCCAGTCCAGCCAGCGCCAGGCGACGTGCTCGCGCGGCGCCAGCGTCGGCGTGACCGCATCGGCCACGCACAGCGTGAACACGTGTTCGGTATTGTGGGTCACGCCCGGCGCGTAGCGGTGGCGCCAGCGCGGGTAGATTTCCCAGACAGTGTGCCGCCGGCAATCGGTCAGCACGCCGTCACGGATACCGGTTTCTTCCGCCACTTCGCGGCGCGCGGCCCCGGCCAGATCCTCACCGGCCTCGACGCTGCCGGTCACTGACTGCCAGTAGCCGGGCGCATCGGCGCGCTCGATCATCAGTACGCGCAGATCAGGGGTATGGATGACGACCAGAACGGAGACCGGATGCTTGTAGTCCATGCGAGCCTTTCAGTCGTGTCAGTCGTGGCCGATATCGGCGCGGCATGCCGCCAGGGTGCGGGCGATCGCCCTGACCCGCCGCGCTTCTTTCGGTGCCGTGCGCGCCAGCAGTGACGAGCGCGCCAGCCAGCCGACCAGCGGCAGCGCGCGCGACAGTACGGCGCGCACGGCAGCACCGGAGCGGCTGACGCACAGTGTCGACAGGGTATCGAAGTCGTCGTCGGACACGTAGCGGGTCACGCTGGACAGGAACAGCAGCACGTCGAAGCCCTGCAGCAGCGGCAGCGGCAAATAGCGGTCGTAGTCGGTCTCGAAGTCGATGCGGCCGAGGCGGCCTTCCGGGCCGAGGGTCAGGTTGCGCGCCTGGGCGCCGCCATGCCAGTGGCCGGCAGCATGAAAGTCGGTCAGGTCGGAGACCGCCAGCGTCAGCCAGCGCAGGCAGGCGGCGGGGTCGTCACGCGGATTCAGCTCGTCTTCCAGCGTCCAGCCGGCATCGCTCATGACGAAGGCGTCGCGATCGACGGCAAGAATTTCCGGCACCCGGCAGCCGGCGGCGTGCAGCGCAGCCAGCCGTACCGCCTCGACCGGCAGGCCGGCCGGATAGACGCGAGGCACGAACGGAACGCCGGGCGCGAGCTTGCGCCGCAGCCAGGGCGCATAGAGCGGAAAACAGCGGTCGCGCCAGCGCGGCGGCATCGCCTTCTTGACGAAGGCGTCCTGCGCCTGCCAGCGACAGGGCGACACCGGGCGGCGCCCGGTCAGCGCGGCGGTCACGGCGGACAGGTCGGCGCGGCGCGCCGACAGCAGATCGGAAACGGAAGAATCGGACATCACGGACCAACAGGGGGAAAACGGCTGCCCACCGGGCCGGCGACAGCGATGTGCAGCCCGTCCCGGCCGGCAGTCGGCATCAGGGTTTACTCGAGTGGCGGCCAGGAGGCCAGCAGGCCGGCCAGTTCGACGGCGGATTTGACCCCCATCTTCTCCAGCACGCGCGAACGGTGGACTTCGACCGTCTTGATGCTGATGTCCAGCGCCTCGGCGATCTGCTTGTTCAGCCGCCCGGCCAGCACATGCTGCATGACCTCGCGTTCGCGGTCGGTCAGCTGACGCAGCGCCGCATCGACCCGCTCGCGGCCGGCCCGCGCATTGCGGCGTTCGCTGTCGCGTTGCAGACAGTCGCCGACCCGCGCCAGCAGCACTTCGTCATCGAACGGTTTTTCCAGGAAATCCGCTGCGCCCATCTTCAGCGCGGCCACGGCCAGCGGCACGTCGGCGTGCCCGGTCAGAAACAGCACCGGCGGACAGCGGCCACCGGTCGTCAGCCGTTCGAACAGCACCAGGCCGCTGATGCCGGACAGACGCATGTCCAGCACCAGACAGCCGGCGGCGGCAACTACCTCCGGGCAGGCCAGCACGGCTTCGCCGGACTCGAAGGCGCGGACCCGGAAGCCATTGCCCTCGAACAGCCAGCTCAGCGCATCGCGCACCGCGTCATCGTCATCGACCAGCAGCACTTCGCGCTGCTGGCCGGCCTCACTTGCTTTCATCGGAAGCCTCCGTCCGGGGCGGCGCCGGCTGTGGCGCGACCGCCAGTTCACCGATTACGCGTACTTCTCGCTGCGGGAACGGCATTTCGATGCCGTTGGCCTTGAACTTGCGCCAGATGCCGAGGTTGATCGCCGACTTCGGACCGAACGAACCGTTTTCCGGGTCACCGATCCAGTAGCCGACCGTCAGCGTGATGCTGCTGTCGCCAAACGCGATCACATAGGCACCCGGCCCCGGGTCCTTCATCACTCGCGGTGCTTCCTGTGCGGCCTCGATCATCAACTGCATCGCCAGTTCCAGGTCGGTGTCGTAGGCCACGCCAACATCCTGGCTGACCCAGATCGCCCGATCGGAATACGAGGTATTGACGACGGTGTTCGCAATCATGGTGTCGTTCGGAATCAGCGCTTCGGTGCCGTCGGACTGGCGCAGGACCAGATAGCGCGAGGTGATCTCGCGGATCACGCCGGTCCGGTTGTCGACCACGATGCGGTCACCGATGCGCACCGACCGTTCCAGCAGGATGATAAAGCCGGACACGTAGTTGCTGGCGATCTTCTGCAGGCCGAAACCGAGGCCGACGCCCAGCGCCCCGCTGAATACCGACAGCACGGTCAGGTCGATGCCGACAATCGGCAGCGCGATCAGCACCGCGGCCACCATCAGGCCGGTGCGGATGATCTTGCTGATGACGATGCGGAAGCTCAGATCGAGATGGGACAGCTTCATCATCCGGCTGTCGATGATCCGGCTGACCCACAGCGCGACGAACACCACCACCGACACCCAGATCAGCGCATTGACGATCATGAACAGCGTCAGCCGGTTCTTGCCGATATGGAAGCTGACCGAATCCAGCCACTCGAACAGCGCGCCATCGAAGCCGAGCATGTAGGAAATAAAGCCGACCCAGAGAATGGCCGACAGCGTGTGTTCGGTGCCCTGCTCGATCTTGCCCTTCGGCAGCACGCTGCGCACCACCGCCGTCGCCACGCGGATCACCATCATCCAGAACAGCAGCACGGTGCCGATCAGCAGCACGCCGAAATGCGGCTGCTGGAACAGGCGGATATTGATCACGGCCGCCGCCGCGCACAGCAGTCCGGCCGACAGTGGCAGCACGATGCGCTGGCACAGATACGGCAGCAGCCGTTCCAGCCGCTGCGGGTTGCCGGCCAGCGCGCGCTTGCGCGTCCAGCGCGACACCAGCACGCCGAGATAGACGAAAGCCAGCACCAGCGCCAGTTCGGCCAGCCCGCGCGGTCGGGTCAGCAGGGCGACGATCAGGTCGAATTTGTCTGCCTGCGCCTCCATCAACCGGTCGATGGGCGCAGCGTACTGGCTGAGGGGATCGGGGGTGGGCATGCGGGGACAGGGGCTCCGTCAGGAATATCGTGTGAAAACAGGGAAAATGCGGCGCGCGGGGCCCCCGCGCGGCCGGTTCAGTCAGCGACGGCCGGCCGGAGCTGGCCGTCGTCGAGCCGGTAGATGCGGTCGGCGCGGGCGGCCAGTTCCATGTCGTGGGTGACGATGATCAGCGCCGTGCCGAGCCCCTGATTCAGCTCCAGCATCAGCGAGTACACACTTTCCGCGGTATGGCGGTCAAGGTTGCCGGTCGGTTCATCGGCCAGCAGGCAGGCCGGATGGGTGACCAGCGCCCGGGCAATGGCCGCGCGCTGGCGCTCGCCGCCGGACAGCTCGCCGGGACGGTGCGTCAGCCGGTGTCCGAGTCCGACCCGTTCCAGCATCGCGGCCGCCCGCTGCTCGGCCTCGGCCTGGTTCAGGCGCCGGATCAGCAGTGGCATGGCGACATTCTCCAGTGCGGAGAATTCGGGCAGCAGGTGGTGGAACTGGTAGACGAAGCCCAGCGACCGGTTGCGCACCACACCGCGCTCGCGTTCGCCAAGGGTGGCCAGATCCTGCCCGGCCACGCTGACGCGGCCGGTGGTCGGCGAATCCAGTCCGCCAAGCAGATGCAGCAGGGTCGACTTGCCGGAGCCGGAACTGCCGACAATGGCGATGCGCTCGCCGGCCGCCACATCGAGATCGATCCGGGTCAGCACCGGCGTTTCCAGCCCGGTATAGGTCTTGCCGAGTCCTTCGGCGCGCAGGACGGGTTCACTCATAGCGCAGGGCCTCCGCCGGTTGCATGCGCGCGGCGCGCCAGCTCGGGTACAGCGTGGCGAAGAAGGCCAGCAGCAGCGCGATGATGGCAATGGTCGACACATCGGCAAACTGCACGTCGCTGGGCAGATGGTCGATCATGTAGACGTCACTGGACAGCAACTTGGTACCGAGCACGGCTTCGATCACCGGCACGATCCGGTCCAGGTTCAGCGCGATCAGCACACCGCCGGCGACGCCGGACACGGTGCCGATCACCCCCGACAGCGCCCCCTGCAGCATGAAGATGCGCATGATCGACCCCGGACTGGCACCCAGCGTGCGCAGAATGGCGATATCGGCGCGCTTGTCGGTCACCACCATCACCAGGGTCGAGACCAGGTTGAAGGCGGCCACGGCGACGATCAGCGTCAGGATGATGGTCATCATGCGTTTCTCGATCTGCACCGCGCGGAAGTAGCTCGCGTTCATGTCGGTCCAGTCGGTCAGCACGACATTGTCCGGCACGCGCGCATACAGGTCGTGCTTGACCTGCGGCGCCTGCATCAGCTCGGTCAGCTTGACCCGGACGCCGGATACATTGCCGCCGAGACGGAACAGCCGTTGCGCGTCGGACAGGTCGATCATGGCAAAGCCGGAGTCGTATTCGAACATGCCGACCTTGAACAGGCCGGCCACGGTAAAGGTCTTCAGGCGCGGCAGCATGCCGGCCGGCGTGAACTGCCCTTCCGGCGTAATCAGGTTGACCTTGTCGCCAACGCCGACACCGAGGGCGCGCGCCATTTCCACCCCCATGACGATGCCGAAGCCACCCGGCTTGAGGTCGGTCAGCTTGCCGACCACCATGTGCTCGCCGACATCGACCACGCCAGGCTCCTGCGCCGGATCGATGCCGCGGATCAGCGCGCCGCGCACGCTGCCGGCCGACGACAGCAGGCCCTGGGCGTTGACGAACGGCGCCGTGGCGACCACGCGCGGATCACCAGCCAGTGCCTTCTGCACCAAGCCCCAGTCAGCCAGCTGGCCATTGACGCCGCTGGCTTCCAGGTGCGAGGCCACGCCGAGCATCTTGGTGCGGATTTCCTTCTGGAAACCGTTCATGACCGACAGCACGATAATCAGCGCCGCGACCCCGAGGGCAATGCCGATGACCGAGACCAGCGAAATGAAGGAGATGAAGCTTTCCTGCCGTTTGGCGCGCACGTAGCGCAGGGCAATCAGGGTTTCGAAGCTCATCGGGCGCTTTGATACGGGTTGACCAGCGCGCGCATCATGTCGGCCAGGAAATCGCGCACCTGGTTTTCATCGCAGCCCATCAGGACCGCGTCTTCGAACGCATCCTGGGCAACCTGGCGCAGCTCGGTCAGATTTTCGTTCATGACCTTGATCTTTTCCACGCAGGCGACCGGCTGGCCGTCCGGGGCAAGCCAGACGGGGAAAACGGGACCGCTGTCATTCATCACGAGGCTTTCTTGCTGTCGCCGTGGCCGGAAGCATGCTTGCCGGTCGCGGCATGGGACTTGGACTTCTTGTCGGCCGAGTCTGCGCCGGACTTCTTATCGTCGCCTTTCCTGGCCGATTTTTTGTCCGACTTGCCGTCGTCGGCCTTGCTGCACTCGGCTTCGGCCTGCTTGCGCTGCTTCGCGCTCAGGCCCTTCTTCGGCGGCGGGCAGGTCGGGCCGTCATCGGCCTTGCCGTGCTTGCCGGCCTTCTTCCCGGCTTTCTTGTCCGCTTCCTCGGCCTTGCTGCACTCGGCCTCGGCCTGCTTGCGCTGTTTCGCGCTCAGGCCCTTCTTCGGCGGCGGGCAGGTCGGGCCGTCATCGGCCTTGCCGTGCTTGCCGGCCTTCTTCCCGGCTTTCTTGTCCGCTTCCTCGGCCTTGCTGCACTCGGCCTCGGCCTGCTTGCGCTGTTTCGCGCTCAGGCCCTTCTTCGGCGGCGGGCAGGTCGGGCCGTCATCGGCCTTGCCGTGCTTGCCGGCCTTCTTCTCGGCCTTCTTGTCCGCTTCCTCGGCCTTGCTGCACTCGGCCTCGGCCTGCTTGCGCTGTTTTGCGCTCAGGCCCTTCTTTGGCGGCGGGCAGGTCGGACCATCGTCGGCCTTGCTGTTCTTGCCGGCCTTTTTCCCGGCCTTCGTGTCCGCTTCCTCGGCCTTGCGGCATTCGGCCTCGGCCTGCTTGCGCTGTTTTGCGCTCAGGCCCTTCTTTGGCGGCGGGCAGGTCGGGCCATCGTCGGCCTTGCTGTTCTTGCCGGCCTTTTTCCCGGCCTTCTTGTCCGCTTCCTCGGCCTTGCGGCATTCGGCTTCGGCCTGCTTGCGCTGTTTTGCGCTCAGGCCCTTCTTCGGCGGCGGGCAGGTCGGGCCGTCGTCGGTCTTGCTGTTCTTGCCGGCCTTTTTGCTGCTGTCCTCGACTGCCGACGACGCGATGACGATGTCCGGGCTCTTGCGCAGCCGGGTCCTGACCGGCGGCGGCGTCTCGCCGTCACCGGAGAAGCGGGCGATGGCATCACCGCCGCTGTCGCGCTTCTTCGACGAGCCCAGATCATCCAGCAGCTCGGCACTGGACACATTGCCCGCCCCACGCGCCACGCGCCGGGCGCCGTTGTAGCGGCTGGCCCAGTAGCCCGAGCTCATGTTGACGATTTCGATATTCTTGCCGGTACGCGGCGCATGGATGAACTTGTTGTTGCCGATGTACAGCCCGACGTGCGAGTTTGCAAACCCGCGCGTGTTGAAGAACACCATGTCGCCCGGGCGCAGTTCGTCGCGGCCGACCGACACGCCGAGGCGTGCCTGTTCCGCCGCAGTGCGCGGCATGTTGACGCCGGCGGACTTCTCGAAGATGTAGCGGATAAAACCGGAGCAATCGAAACCCTGGGTCGGCGAATTGCCGCCAAAGCGGTACGCTATGCCCATCAGGCTCATTGCCTGGAGGATCAGATCCCCCATCGCGTCCTCGCCCGGCGCGGACAAACGTGGCTCCTGGCGGTTCTGTGCGGCGGTGTTGCTCGCCCGCGCGGGCTCCGCAAGGGCAACGACGGAGCACGCCAACAGCAGGACGGCGGCGGTTCGGGCAATCAATTTCATGGGGGCCGAATGTAATCGACCCACCCCGCGCTGTAAAGACAACAGCCCGTGCTTATATACTTGGACGTCCTTCGACGGGTACCCGAAAACGCATGCTCAAAGAAACCTTCGTCGCCATGCGCGACCTGCCGCGCATGAAAGAAATCTCGGCCATTCTCATCCGGCATGGCCTGGGAGAATTCGCGCAGCGGCTGAAGCTGCCGCGCGTGGTCGAGAAGGGAATCGAGTGGCTGCATGTGCCGATGCCGTCCCCTGACGACTACATTCCGACCCCGGTCCGCCTGCGTCGCTCGCTGGAAGATCTCGGGCCGACTTTCATCAAGCTCGGCCAGATCCTCGCCACCCGGGTCGATGTGTTCCCGCCGGACTGGATCGCCGAATTCGAAAAGCTGCAGAGCGATGCGCCGGCGCTGCCGGAAGGCGATGTGACGCGGCTGGTGTCAGCGGCGCTCGGCATGCCGGTGGCCGAAGCATTTGCCGAATTCGACCCGCATCCGATCGGCGCGGCGTCGATCGCCCAGGTCCACCGCGCCATGCTGATGGACGGTACCCCGGTCGCAGTCAAGCTGCGCCGGCCGGGCATCGTCGACAAGATCGACGCCGACCTGCGCATCCTCGGTCACCTGGCGCGACTGATCGAACTGGAGTTCCCCGACATCCGCCGCTACCAGCCCGGCGAGATCGTCAATCAGTTCGCCAAGGCGCTGAAGCGCGAACTCAACCTGGCCGGCGAGGCGCGCAACATGGAGCGCTTCGCCCAGCATTTCGCCGGCGACCCGCATATCGTGGTGCCGAAGGTGTACTGGGCGCTGACCAACCCGACCATCAATGTGCAGGATTTCGTCGACGGCATTCCGGCCATGCGTCTGGACCTGGCCGAGGCGGCCGGGCTGGACCGCAAGCTGCTGGCACGACGCGGCGCCGACGCGGTGCTGAAAATGATCCTGCTCGACGGGCTGTTCCATGCCGACCCCCACCCCGGCAACGTGTTCTTTCTGGCGGAAAACCGCATCGTTTTCATCGATTTCGGCATGGTCGGGCGCTTGTCGCGC
Organism: Microvirgula aerodenitrificans DSM 15089; assembly: GCF_000620105.1. NCBI lineage: Bacteria > Pseudomonadati > Pseudomonadota > Betaproteobacteria > Neisseriales > Aquaspirillaceae > Microvirgula > Microvirgula aerodenitrificans. The sequence goes on from NZ_JHVK01000005.1 coordinate 234,753, forward strand.
GATCGCCGCGACCAGCTGGCCGACCTGCTGTCGGCGCTGTCGCGCCGCGATGAACGCGGCGTCTACGACGTGCTGATCGACTGGACCGGCAGCGCCCAGGTCGACGACGACGGGCTGAAGGCCGATATCGCCGAGTTCCTGTTCCAGTACGACGGCCTGTCGCTGTCCGAACTGGACCTGACCCAGCTGATCAACGACATCATGGCCCTGATGCGCGAGCACTCGATCGTGCTGCCGGCCGACCTGTCGATGCTGTTCAAGGCGCTGATCACGCTGGAAGGCTTTGCGCGCCAGCTCGATCCCGATTTCAAGCTGGTCGCCCACCTGACGCCGTTCGTCCGCCACATCATTCTGGCGCGCTACACGCCGAAGGCCATCGCCGACAAGAGCGTGCGCGGGCTGCTGGACATGGTCGGCATGGTCGCCGATCTGCCGCGCGACATTTCGCGCCTGCTCGGCACCGCCCGGCGCGGCAAGCTGCGGCTGGATATCGACGTCAAGCGGCTGGACAGCTTCGGTCACCAGATCGACAAGAGTGCGAACCGGCTGACCATGGGCATCGTGACCGGTTGCCTGATCATCGGCTCCAGCATCGTCATGACCGTCAATGCCGGCCCGACGCTGTTCGGCCTGCCGGTGTTCGGCTTTTTCGGTTTCATGATCGCGTTTTTCAACAGCATCTGGCTGATCCTGTCCATCTGGCGGGCCGGCAAGGACCATGTATGACCCTGCGCACGCCCATCCTGACCTGGCTGACGGCCCTGCTGCTGGCCCAGGCCGCCATCGCCGCCCCGTCGCTGCGGACGCTGAAGCTGAAGCAGCAACGGGGTGAGGACGTGGCCGCCGCGCTGGAACCGCTGCTGGAGCCCGGCGAGCGCGTGGCCGGCCTGCCCGATGCAGTGGTGATCAGCGCCGAACCGATCCGCCAGGCCGAACTCGCCCGGCTGGTGGCCCAGCTCGACAGCCGGCGCCGGCAATGGCGGCTGGAAGTCGACACCTCGGCGCTGCTGCCGCGCCGGCACGCCGCCCCTGCCCGGCCGAACACCGGCCGGGTCGACATCGGCGTGTGGCGTCCCGGCGGCCATGGCCGGCCGGGTGTCGGGGTCGACATCGATGCCGGCGAGATTCCGCTTGGCAGTCGCCCGGCGGTCCCGGCCGACGACGGGCAGTGGCTGGTGGTGGCCGAAGGCGGCAAGGCCCGGGTCGATACCGGCCCGCTGCGGCCCGCCCACTGGGTGCTCGCCTACCCTGACGGCCGCTATTCGCCGCGCCAGCCGTGGCAGACCAGCGGCGGCGGTTTCTGGCTGCAGGCGCGCGCCGACGGCGACGAGGTGGTCCTGACGCTGGCCGTCAGCCCGGGCCAGTTACCGGCCGGCCGCAATGGCAATACGAGCAGTACCCGGGTGCGCGGACGGCCCGATGCCTGGCTGACGATCGCCAGCGTAGTGCACGAGGCCGACGGCAGCGACACCCTGGTGCTGGGTCAGGGTGGCAGCCGCTACGCGTCGACCGCCATGGTCCGCGTCCGCCTCACCCGCCCCTGAAGCTGCCCAGCGCTGGCCCCAGCCGGTATAATCCGTTTTTGTCCACGCAATCCGCCCGCTATGGCGCACCAAACCCAATGGAAACCGAACGCGACCGTTGCCGCGATTGTCGAACGCGACGGCCGCTTCCTGCTGGTCGAGGAACAGACCTCGGCCGGCTTGATGCTCAACCAGCCGGCCGGTCACTGGGAACAGGGCGAAACACTGCTCGCCGCCACCCGCCGCGAAGCCTATGAGGAAACCGGCTGGCATGTCGAGCCGACCGCGCTGGTCGGCATCTACGCTGCGCCGAAGCGCGACGAGCCCGAGCTGGTCTACTTGCGCTTCGCCTTTGTCTGCACCGCCCTCGACCATGATGCCGACGCCGTGCTGGATGACGGCATCGTCCGCCCGCTGTGGCTGACGGCTGAGGAAATCGCCGCCAGCGTCGACCGGCAGCGCAGTTCGCTGGTGTACCGCTGTGTGCAGGATTACCTGGCCGGACGCCGCTACCCGCTCGACCTGCTGACCCACACAGGTTTTCCCCCGGACCGCTGATGCCGTCCGTTCAGGGCCCCGCCCCCGACACCGCTCCCCGCTGGAGAACGCATGCCGCCGACCCGTGCCCTGCTGCCCGTGCTGCTGATGGTCCTGAATGCAGCCCTGCCTGCCGTTGCGTCCGCCGACGAGGCGTTGCCGCTGTGCTACGGCTACGGCTGCCGTGTCGACACCCGCTTTGCCGTCAGCACACCGCAGCAGGCGGAAGTGGCGCAGCTGTTTGCCCACGTCGCGACACCGGACGACGAACGCCGCGCCGTCTCGCAGGCCATCGGCCTGCTGGAACGGATCGCCGGCGAGCAGACGCCGATCCGGGACGACAAGGGCGGCAATTTCAGCGACGGGACGTCGCCGGGGCGGCGCGACTGCGTCGACCACAGCACCACCAATGCCGAATGGCTGCTGTGGCTGCGCGACAAGGGCTGGCTGCGGCTGCACACGCCGGCCGGCAAGGCCTGGCGCGCGCCATGGATAGTGGATCTGCACTACACCGCGGTAATGACCGATGCCGGTGGCCGGCAATGGGCGGTGGACAGCTGGTTTTTCGATAACGGACACGATGCGGCCGTGGTGCCGCTGGATGTCTGGATGAAAGGATATTCCCCGTCATGACGGAGAAAAAACGCATCGTCGTCGGCCTGTCCGGCGGCGTCGACTCGTCGGTGACCGCTCACCTGCTCAAGCAGCAAGGGCATGAAGTCATCGGCGTGTTCATGCAAAATTGGGAAGACGACAACGACGACGACTACTGCTCGATCAAGCAGGACTCGCTCGACGCCATGAGCGTGGCCGACCGGCTGGGCATCGACATGGAGATCGTCAACTTCGCCGCCGAGTACAAGGACCGCGTGTTCCAGTACTTCCTCGACGAGTATGCCGCCGGCCGCACGCCGAACCCGGACGTGCTGTGCAATGCCGAGATCAAGTTCAAGGCCTTTCTCGACTACGCCATGACCCTCGGCGCCGACTGTATCGCCACCGGCCACTACGCGCGCAAGCTGGAGCGCGACGGCCGGCATTACCTGCTCAAGGGCGTCGACCCGGGCAAGGACCAGAGCTATTTCCTGTACCGGCTGTCGCCGGCGCAGCTGTCGAAGTCGCTGTTCCCGCTCGGCGGGCTGCACAAGACCGAGGTCCGCCGCATCGCCGCCGGGATCGGCCTGCCGAATGCGGCCAAGAAGGACTCGACCGGCATCTGCTTTATCGGCGAACGCCCGTTCCGCGCCTTCCTGCAGCGCTACCTGCCGACCCAGCCCGGCCCGATGGTCACGCCGGAAGGCCGCACGGTCGGCGAACATCAGGGGCTGATGTACTACACCCTCGGCCAGCGCAAGGGCCTGAATATCGGCGGCGACAAGGCCGGCAATGGCGAGCCGTGGTTTGTCGCCGGCAAGGACATGGCCAGCAATACCCTGATCGTGGTCCAGGGCCACGGCCACCCGCTGCTGCTGAAACCGGTACTGGAAGCCTCGCAACTGAGCTGGACGCTCGGCGAGGCGCCGGCCGATGGCGACTATGCGGCCAAGAACCGCTACCGGATGAGTGATGCCGCCTGTCGCCTCGACACGCTGTCGCCGGAACGCATCCGGCTGACTTTCACCGACCCGCAATGGGCGGTGACGCCGGGCCAGTCGGCCGTCCTGTACGACGGCGACATCTGTCTCGGCGGCGGCGTCATCGTCTGAGCATTCAGCGCCGCGCCAGCACCACGCCGGCCGCCACCACGGCCATGCCGGCGATGGCCAGCGGCGTCAGCCGTTCGCCGAACAGGGCAAAGGCCATCAGTGCGGTGGTCGGTGGTGTCAGATAGAACAGGCTGGCGACGCCGACCGACTCGCCATGGCGGATCAGCCAGTTCAGCAGGCTGATCGCGCCGATCGACAGCACCAGCACCAGCCAGCCAAGCGCAAAGGCGAACGATCCGTTCCAGACGATGTGCATGGACTCGAACCATGGCGCGACAGCACCGGTCGCCAGCGCACAGGCGGTGAACTGCACCACGCCGCCGGTGCGCCAGTCGAAGTGCGGCACGAAGCGCTTCTGGTACAGCGTACCCAGGGTGATGCCGAACAGCGCGGCCACGACCGGCAGCAGCAGCGGCAGCATGTCGTGGCCGATGCTCAGCCGTGGCCAGACCGTCATCGTCACCCCGGCCAGACTCAGCAGCAGACCGGCCCACTGCCGCCGGCCGACCGGAGCCCGGAACCAGGCCGCCACCAGCACGGCGGTCAGAATGGGCTGCAGGCCCACCACCAGTGCCGTCAGCCCCGGCGACAATCCACGGGAAATGGCACTGAACACGCCGGCCAGATAGACCGCATGCACCAGCAGGCCGGTGACGGCCAGATGGGCGACCATGCGCCGGCTGTCCGGCCACGGCGCGCGCATGAGTAGCGCCAGCACGGTCAGCAGCAAGGCGGTACAGCCATAGCGCACCAGCAGGAACGTCAGCGGTTCGGCATAGGGCAGGCCGAACCTGGCGCCGATAAAGCCGGTACTCCACAGAATGACGAACAGAACGGGCCACAGCGGGCGCAACGCGGCAGAGGACATGACACAGGACCGGCAATGACGGCCGGCCATGGTAATGACATTGACCACAGACGGCGAGTGGCGAATCCCCTGCCCCGCAGCCATTTGCCTGCAGGGGATGCAGCGCCGGCCCCACCGTCGCCGCCGGCATGGTCTCGTTCGACATCCCGCTGGCACTCCCCGCCGCTTCCGGACCAGTGGGGAAAATGCCTACTGCCTGTCAATGGGGCTGAGGTCCGCCCAATATTCCATTTCCAGACTGTATTCCACAGCAGAACTTCCAGGCAATGAATGACGGGCCGGCCCGTAACCCAGGCCGACCCGTCATGATCCTGCAGCCATCAATCAGCTCACGCGCATGCCCGGCTTGGCGCCTCTGTCGACATCGAGCAGGAACAGCCCCTGCGAGTCGTCATTGCCGCTGGCGCAGACAATCATCCCCTCGGACACGCCGAAGCGCATCTTGCGCGGTGCAAGGTTGGCGACGACGATGACCTGGCGGCCGATCAGTTTTTCCGGCTCCGGATAGGCGCTGCGGATGCCGGAGAAGATCTGCCGGGTTTCAAAGCCGAGATCGACCTTGAAGCGCAGCAGCTTGTCGGAACCCTCAACCAGACCGGCTTCCAGCACCGTGCCGACCCGCAGATCGAGTTTGGCGAAGTCGGCGATGCCGATGGTGTCGTCCAGCGGCTCGACGCCGAGGCTGGCCGGCGTCACGGCGGCAGGCGTGCTCTGCTTGTTCGCCTCGACCAGCTTTTCGATCAGCACCGGTTCGACGCGCTGCATCAGATGCTGGTACGGCTTGACTGCATGACCCAGCAGCAGCGTCTGCGCATCGTTCCAGTTCAGCGGTGCGACATCGAGGAAGGCCTCGATATCGGTCGCCAGCTTCGGCAGTACCGGTTTCAGGTAAATCGCCAGGATGCGGAAGGCATTGATCAGCACGGTGCACACATCGTGCAGGCGCGCTTCCTCCCCTTCCTGACGGGCCAGCTCCCACGGCTTGTTCGCGTCGACATAGACATTGACCGCATCGGCCAGCGCCATGATGTCGCGCAGCGCACGGCCATATTCGCGGGCCTCGTAGGCGGCGGCAATGCCGTCAGCCTGGGCGCGCAGGGTATCGAGCAGCGGGAGGTCGGCAATCTGTGCGGACAGGCGGCCCTCGAAGCGCCTGGTCAGGAAACCGGCGGCGCGGCTGGCGATATTGATGAACTTGCCAACCAGGTCGGCATTCACCCGGGCGACGAAGTCGTCCAGGCTCAGGTCGATGTCCTCAATGCGGCTGTTGAGCTTGGCGGCGATGTAATAGCGCATCCACTCCGGGTTCAGCCCGCAGTCGAGGTAGCTGCGCGCGGTGATGAAGGTGCCGCGCGACTTCGACATCTTCTGGCCGTCGACGGTCAGGAAGCCGTGCGCGAACACGCCGGTCGGCGCGCGATAGCCGGCGAACTTCAGCGTGGCCGGCCAGAACAGCGCGTGGAAATACAGGATGTCCTTGCCGATGAAGTGGTACAGCTCGGCGTCGGAATCGGCGTTGAAATAGCTGTCGAAGTCGATGCCGGTGCGGTCGCACAGGTTCTTGAACGACGCCATGTAGCCGATCGGCGCGTCGAGCCACACATAGAAGTACTTGCCCGGCGCATCCGGAATCTCGAAGCCGAAGTACGGCGCATCGCGCGAGATGTCCCAGTCCTGCAGACCGCCTTCGATCCACTCGTTCATCTTGTTCAGCGCTTCCGGCTGCAGGTGCGGCTGTGACACGCCGTCGGCGCGCAGCGTGCTGCCGGTGGTCCATTCACGCAGGAAGTCGGTGCATTCGCCGAGGCGGAAGAAGAAGTGCTCGCTGCTGCGCAGCACCGGCGTCGCGCCGGACACGGCCGAGTACGGATTTTTCAGTTCGGTCGGGCTGTAGGTCGCGCCGCAGACTTCGCAGTTGTCGCCGTACTGGTCCCTGGCCGCGCACTTCGGACACTCGCCCTTGACGAAGCGGTCCGGCAGGAACATCTGCTTTTCCGGGTCGTACAGCTGCTCGATGGTGCGGCTGACGATCTTGTCGTTGGCACTGAGCTTGCGGTAGATCTGCTCGGAGAACTGCTTGTTCTCCGGCGAATTGGTCGAATAGTAGTTGTCATAACCGATATGGAAGCCGCTGAAATCGGCCAGGTGCTCGGTCTTGACCCGCTCGATCAGCTGTTCCGGCGTTACGCCCTGCTTTTCCGCCGCCAGCATGACCGGCGTGCCGTGGGTGTCGTCGGCACAGACATAGTGGCATTCATGCCCGCGCATCTTCTGGAAACGCACCCACACGTCGGTCTGGATGTGCTCGACCATATGGCCGAGGTGGATGGCCCCGTTGGCGTAAGGGAGGGCACTCGTCACCAAAATTTTGCGTTGCGTCATCAGGATGTCTCTTCTGGAATCTCAAGCGAACGATTATAGCGACAAAGCACGCCGTACCGGGGAGCCGGGATGGCGCGCAGCCGTGGTCTACGACTGGCTGACGAGGGCCGGCTCGCCGGATTCGCGAGCGCGGGCGGCCATCGCGCGCTGCAGCACGCCGCGCGACAGCCACAGGTACAGCGCGGTCGAACAGGCTGACAGCGCGGCATAACCGACCTCGCCCCACTGCAGATAGGCGAACTTCAGCCCCTCGATGCCGAACACGTACACCACCATCGACAGCATGCCGACCGAGGCGGCGACCGTGCCCTTGGCGATCGGACTGGCGGTCAGCGCAAAACGGTACAGCACCGCAAAGCACAGCCCCTCGCCCAGCGAGGTCAGGCTGATGCCGGCAATGATCCAGAACCACGGCACGCTGGTCAGCAGACAGCCGGCCAGCATCAGCGTCGCGCCGAGCATTTGCGGCAGACGGCCGACCACGACCGAACGGCCGAGTTGCCAGCGGTCGGAAACCCGGACCAGGATCAGGTTGCCGGCAATCAGCGCGCCGAACACCGGGATCTGCCACAGCCCGTATTCCAGCGTGCTCATGCCGCCGTCCTCGATCAGGAACACCGGCGACAGCGCGATCCAGCCGAGCAGCGGCAGCGCCATGAACGGCATGCACAGCGAGGCGGTGATAAAGCCGCGGTCGGTCAGCACCGCACGGTAGTCGCGGCCGATCTGTGACAGCGGCAGCGGGCCGCTGCCGGGCTGTACCGTCTCCGGCATGAAATACCACAGGCCCAGCCAGCCGAGTGCGGCGATGGCGGCAATCAGCACGAAAATCGAGCGCCACGGCCAGATTTCGATCAGCACCGCCCCGGCCACCGGCCCCAGCAGCGGCGCGATCAGCGCCACATTGGCCATCAGCGCCGTGACCTTGATCGCCGTATTCTCGTCAAAGGCTTCCTGCACGGCGGCATAGCCGACTGCGGCGATAAAGCACAGGCCGACGCCCTGCAGCACGCGCATCGCAATAAAGGATTCGATGCCGCCGACCCACAGCATGGCCAGACAGCTGAGCACGAACAGCGCCACGCCGGCGAGCATCACCGGCCGGCGGCCGATACGGTCCGACAGCGGCCCGAGCAGCCACGGCACGGTGATGCCGCCCAGCAGGAAGGCGGTCATCGACGTGGCGACCCACGAAATGTCGACGCCGAACTCGGCCACCACGTGCAGCATGCCGGGCTGGATCATGTCGTTGGCGATATAGACCGCAAATTCGAACAGCACCAGCGCCAGCGGGAAGCACAGGACGGACAGGGTCAGGGTAGTGATTTTCTTCTGCATGGTTTTCAGCCAGTTGCGACGCCCCCGGCATGCGGCCTCCTGATCGGAAGGCCGGGCGGAGCGGGCCCGTGCGGCAGCCAGGCAGCGGCAGGGGCGGTTCTGTACGGGGAAGGAAGGCCGGCGCGCAGCGGGCCTGTTCCGGGAGATATCGAGCCTGACGGCCGCGCGTGACGCGACCATGATGGCGACAAGAAGCGGCGATCCGGGCAGGAGAAGGGCCGGGCTCGCGGCGGCGTCACGGCCTGGACGGGAGTTGTTCCGGGCGGACGTAGCGGGCGATTATACCAGCGGGCACGCAAGCGAACGTTCAGATACGGGACATGTCCGTTCAGTAACCGCCGCGTTCATCCACCGGCAGCGGGCTGGCCGGCACGGCCGGCGGCGAGTCGCTCCGCTCCGACGGGCGGCGCAGACGCCGTCCGTCGCGCTCGACCCGGCGTGGATTGCGTTCGACCCGGCGGTCGACCTGACGCCCGTTGCGTGCCGCGCCATCGTCCGGCACAGCCGCGTCGCCATCGCCGGGCATGCCCTGCACCAGCGGCGCGGGCTGCGGCACCAGCGGCAGCACCAGACCGTTGGCGTCGACGGTGGCGGCCAGCGTCGACAGCATCACTGCCAGCAGACGTGGCATCAGGGCATCCCCGTTTCATTCGCACTGTTTTCATCATGGCCGACCGGCCGTCCCGTCGCCAGTGTACGCTGCCGCCCCCTCTGCCCTCCAGCCCGCGCGAACCGGCGTGCAGCGTAGACGCTGGCGCGATAAACCGAGTAAAGTGCTCGGGTATTCGTATCATCCGCCCGGAATTCACACCATGCTGTCCAAACTGACCCAGCTGTTCAAATCCGCCGACGCGCCCGCCGCCGACCACAGTGGCGAAGCCGAGCTGCTCGATGCCGTCCAGGCCCTGGTCGATCCCGACACCGGCAAGACCTATGCCGAGGCAAAGGCGATCAGGAATGTTCGCCAGTCCGCATCGGCCATCGGCCTCGACATCGTGCTCGCCTACCCGGCGCAAAGCCGCCATGACGCGATCCGCGCCCAGTTCGCCGAGGCACTGGCCACGCTGGCCGGCACGCGCCAGATCGACATCGCCGTGTCCAGCCAGATCACCGGCCACGCCGTGCAGCGCGGCATCCCGCTGCTGCCGGGCGTCAAGAACGTCATCGCCGTCGCCAGCGGCAAGGGTGGCGTCGGCAAGTCGACCACCACCGTCAATCTGGCGCTGGCGCTGGCGGCCGAAGGCGCGCGGGTCGGCATTCTCGACGCCGACATCTACGGCCCGTCCCAGCCGCTGATGATGGGGCTGCAGGGCCAGCGTCCCGCGTCCCCGGACAACAAGTCGCTCGTCCCGGTCGAGAACTATGGCGTGCAGACAATGTCGATGGGCTATCTGGTCGATGACGACCAGGCCATGGTCTGGCGCGGCCCGATGGTCACCCAGGCGCTGATGCAACTGCTGAACGACACCCGCTGGGACGCGCTCGACTACCTGCTGATCGACCTGCCCCCGGGCACCGGCGACGTACAGCTGACGCTGTCGCAGAAGATCCCGGTCACCGGCGCGGTCATCGTCACCACGCCGCAGGACATCGCGCTGCTCGATGCCAAAAAGGGACTGCGCATGTTCGAGAAGGTCGGCGTGCCGGTACTCGGCATCGTCGAGAACATGTCGGTCCACATCTGCTCGAACTGCGGCCATGTCGAAGCGATTTTCGGCGAAGGCGGCGGGCAGAAAATGGCCGAGCAGTACCACGTCGAGCTGATCGGCCAGTTGCCGCTCGACCTGTCGATCCGCCTCGCGGTCGACGAAGGCCGCCCGAGCGTGATCGCCGATCCTGACGGCACGATCGCCGCCATTTACAAGCAGATCGCCCGCCGCGTCGCGGTCAAGGTCGGGGAAAAGGCGCGCGACTACAGCTCGCGACTGCCGAAGATCGTGGTCCAGAACACCTGACCCGCGCAGCGAACATGCGCGCTGTCGCATGTTCGCTCTTGCCGCCGGTCCGCTGCTTCGGCAGAATCGGCGGACTCATTCCGTTGTGGCGCCATGTACCGTTTCCTTTCTCTCGTTGTCGCCGTTGCCCTGTCGCTGCCGGTTCAAGCCGGCTCATGCGATCGTGTCGCGCGCGAAATCAACGCCAAGCTCGCCACACCGGTCAATGTCACCCAGTTCGCCGGTGTGCTGACCGCGCTGGGCGGCACCGGCCAGTTGCCGAACCGCTACGTCTCCAAGCAGACGGCGCGCGATGCCGGCTGGCGTCCGGGCCGCAAGCTGTGGTCCGTACCCGGCCTGCAGGGCAAATCCATCGGCGGCGACCGTTTCGGCAACCGGGAACACCGTTTGCCACCGGCCGACTGGCATGAAGCCGACCTGGACTACCAGGGCGGAAAGCGCAACGGCAAGCGGCTGGTCTATGCCGGCAACGGCCTGCGCTATGTCACCGTCGATCATTACCAAACCTTCACCGAGATCCCGCCATGTCGCTGACCTGCGAGCTGAAAAATGTCCGTTCGACCCAAGACTTCTACACCCAGCTTGCCCGCGGCCTGCAGCTGCCGGCGCACTTCGGCAAGAATCTCGACGCCCTGTTCGACGCACTGACCGGTGACGTGAAGGGCCCGGCCACGGTGTTCTGGCACGAGTCGATCGCCGCCCGCAACGAAATGGGCGAGGAACACTTCGAGGAAATCATCGGCGCGCTGTACGAGGCCGCCGGCGAACGCGACGACCTGCAGATCTGGCTGGGTCTGTAAGCACCGCAACAGCCAAAAAAACAGGGCATCACCTGATCGGTGATGCCCTTGTTCACGTTTGCGGGTCACTCAGCCGGATTTGCCCCCCCGCCGCGCCGCCCCCCCGACCGGCAGCCCGGTGATGATGGAAACTGTCCTCCGTCCCCTTTGCACTGCGCGAACCGAACGCGTACTGGCTCTCCAGCCACATCACATTGATGATCCCCAGCGCCAGCCTAAGTCTCCGAAATACCACATCATTCTAACCTCTGGTAAATCAGCGCAGCTGATTCAGGGCATGATGCCCTGACTGCGCTAGAGCCACGTCCCGTTGTTTGCACACCACCATCCAGACAACTGACGAAGAGACTTTGGGGATAGCTTGCAGCACTGAAGTTGACAGTCAGAAAAGCGTGGCAGACTATGCATTTCATCGAATGATTTTCATTATCAATGATAGTCGCTATGTACTTATCATGCTTTGCCCCTGTCATTACTTTCGCTGCTGGTTGCATAGGCTCCCCCGCATTTGCAGAGCTCCAACTCGCGGTAGAAGGGTTCATGACGGAGAAAAATAAGACTAGGCTTGACATCTCAATGGCGTACGCCAACGTGGAACGCTCAAGCGTGGCTACTGGCGAACCCATCATCATTCAAGTCGGCCCAACCTCTTTCATCGGATTGCCTACTGCCATCGGCGAACGAATTACCAATAGCGACACACTGGTGGCGACAGTCGGTTTGCGTTACGGACTGACAGGCAGGGCTGAGACCTATGTGCGTAGCAGTTACCTCAGTTCCTGGCGTCGTAGCAGCGATAGCTCAGGCGTACGCAACGACAGGGGTAGCCGCTTTACTGACGCCTGGGCCGGAATCAGCTATCAACTCAAGCAAGACAACGATTCGCCAGCACTGATCGCTTTCTCTGAAACGGCGCTGCGCGAGAAACATCATAAAGGTAGCGTCTCATTCAAGTCTGCACTCTATTGACATAGAGAAAGTGTTCTATCAGGATGCCCTACCCATGCAGCTGGCCCCTTTATCCAATAGGGAAATGGCAGAAACAGAAGGAGCCTTTGGGCCTTGGGGGGCACTCGGAGGCGCAGCCGTCGGCGGCATTTTCTATACAGGTCAAGCTATCGGCAGTGGTGAGTGGAATTGGGGCTCATTTGGCACGACTGTTGGCATGGGAGCTCTGACAGGCTTAACGGGAGGAGCCGCTACAAGTTACTTCATTCCACGCATTGCTTTTGGCGCAGGCATTTATGCCGGGCGTAATGGCTGGTAAACCATAGAGAAAAAGAACCATGCTGTTGCCTCTCCGGCAAAGCGTGGTTCATGCACAATATGAAACTTGCGGGTTATTTTCTGGCATTAATTTTGTCAACCATTATTTTATTATTATTTTTTGGAGCCAGCATGACGGCAACAATACCTTTGACAGGCGCATTAATTCTCCATGCAGGCTTTCAAGTGTGGGCCCGCCACAATGGTCATTGGAAATTTTATCCCAACGCAGCAGCCATTTCAAAACGGATGCCAATCTGGCTTTATGAGTGGGTCTCTGCCGTTGGGCTTCTTTTAGTCGTCAGCCTTGCGGCACGCGTATTTTCCTGATGAAAAAAATCATCGTACTTATACACAGGCCAGCCAAACTATATAAGTTTTCTCTAATAGCACAAACCATTCCGGCGCTACTGATACCTGCCTGTCTCGCCGCCGAATTGCCAATTCCCATAATGCCCGACTGGAACGCATGGCCAGTCACCCACAGCATAACGCTTGTGACACCGATCAAAAATTGGAAAACTTTACGCGACTCACGCATCGTCAAACAGAGTTTAGACTATTCTTGTGGCGCTGCATCACTAGCCACGCTTCTGAACGAGTACTACGGTCAGCGCGTGACGGAACAAGCCATATTGATAGCCATGGCAAAAGGCAACGGGCGAGCCAGCTTTGAGGACATGGCCTTGGTTTTACCTCAATTTGGCTTCAAGGCTCAGGGGTTCACTGCAAGTTGGAAGCAGTTGATCAAATTGCGTATTCCGGTAATTGTCTATCTCAAGTATCGCAAGACAGACCATTTCTCCCTAGTTCGCGGCATCGGTGCCAACACAATATGGCTGGCGGACTCGTCTTTGGGCAACCGCACTTACAGCCGCGAACAATTTCTACCCATGTGGACGAGTCACAGCGGCGACGAAAAGCACGCCCAACTGCGTGGAAAATTCCTGGCCGTGCTGCCTGCCTTGGCCGATATCTCGGCGCAGAGTGATTTTTTTGACAGCGCACCGGTCCGGCAAACGAAATCCGCCGTATTGCAGCAGGCTTTTCGACCAGTTCCTTGATAACAAGCAAACTTCTCTCTAGAGAATCATTCTTCCCCGGTCACTCAGCCGGATTTGCCCCCCCGCCGCGCCGCCCCTCGACCGGCAGCCCGGTGATGACGGAAACTGTCCTCCGTCCCCTTTGCACTGCGCGAGCCGAACGCGTACTGGCTCTCCAGCCACATCACATTGATGATCCCCAGCGCCAGCGCCAGCCCGAGTCCCAACAGCCAGGCGAAATACCACATCGTTGCGTCCTCCGGTAATCAGTAACTGTGCGTATCGTTTTTCAGGCGCTCGACCGTCACCGGTCCGCGCATGACCCGATACACCCAACTGGTGTACAGCATGATCAGCGGCACGAAGATCACCGCCACCCCGAGCATCACGCCCAGCGTCTTGTGACTGGACACCGCATCCCACAGCGTCAGGCTCGATACGGCATCAAGGCTGGACGGCAGCACGAACGGGAACAGGGCTGCGCCGGCGGTCAGGATCACCCCGGTGCAGGCCAGTCCGCTGGCCACCACCGTCAGCCGGGGCGCCCGTCCGGCCAGCGCCACGGCGGCGAAGGCGCCAAGGACGCCCAGCAGCGGCAGCGCCCACAGTGACGGCCACGCCGCATAGTTGGCCAGCCAAGCGCCGCCGGTGATCGTCACCGCCTTGCCGAGCGGCTCCAGCGCCTCGTTCAGCGCGCCGATGGCTGTCAGGTGCCAGCCCGGCAGCCGGGCGGTCCACAGCCCGCCCAGCGCGAACAGCACCAGGGTCAGCAGGCCGAACACCCGGGTCGCGAACACGGCACGCCCGCCGACCGTGCTGCCGCCGGTCTTGCTGGCCAGAAAGGCCGCGCCATGCAGGGTCAGCATTGCCACCGACAGCACGCCGCAAAACAGGCCGAACGGGTTCAGCAGGTCGAAGAAGCTGCCGGCGTAACGCACGTGCATGCTGCTGTCGAAGGCGAACGGCAGGCCGATGAACAGGTTGCCGATGGCGACACCGAAGACCAGTGCCGGCACGGCGCCGCCGACGAACAGCGCCCAGTCCCAGTTGTTGCGCCAGCGCGCGCTCGGCAGCTTGCTGCGGTAGTCGAAGCCGACCGGGCGCAGGAACAGCGCAAACAGCGTCAGCATCAGCGCGACATACAGCACCGAGAACGCCGCCGCGTACACCAGCGGCCAGGCGGCGAACAGCGCACCGCCAAAGGTGATCAGCCAGGTCTGGTTGCCCTCCCAGGTCGGACCGACACTGTTGATGACCAGGCGGCGCTCGTCGTCGTTGCGGCCGATGAACGGCAGCAGCACGGCGACGCCGATGTCGAAGCCGCCGGTGACGGCAAAGCCGATCAGCAGCACGGCCATCAGACCCCACCAGATGAGTTTCAGCGTTTCATAGTCGAACATGGTCCGGTTCCCCTCAGGACTGTTGCGGCACGGTGACGTCCGGCGTTTCGCCGTGATAGCGGCCGGTATGCAGGCTGGCCGGTCCCAGCCGGATGTACTTCAGCATCAGGTACATCTCGATCACGAACAGCAGGCTGTAGATGCCCACCAGCCCGATCAGGCTGAAGTGAAGCTGGCCCGGGTCCAGTTGCGATGCCGACAGATGGGTCGGCAGCACGCCGGAAATGGTCCATGGCTGACGTCCGTACTCGGCCACGATCCAGCCCAGCTCGATCGCCACCCACGGCAGCGGGATCGCCAGCACGCACAACTTCAGGAACCAGCGCTGCGGGGCGAGGCGGCGGCGCACCAGCAGCCAGCAGGCGGTGGCGAAGATGGCAAGGAACAGCATGCCGAGCCCGACCATGATGCGGAAGCTCCAGAACAGCGGCGCGACGTTCGGAATGGTGTCGCTGGCGGCGGCACGGATCTGCGCCGGGGTCGCGTCGACCACGTTCGGCGTGTATTTCTTCAGCAGCAGGCCGAAACCGAGGTCGGCCTTGTGCTGCTCGAAGCGCTCGCGCACCGCCGGCGTGGTGTCGCCGGCCTTCAGCGCGGTCAGTGCCTCGTAGGCGATCATGCCGCTGCGAATGCGCACTTCGTGTTCGCGCTTCAGGTCCTTGATGCCGGTCACCCGGGTGTCGGTCGAGCGCGTGGCGATCAGCCCGAGCAGGTAAGGAATTTTCACCGCGTAATCGGTGCGTTCCTCGGCCTGGTTCGGCCAGCCGATGGCGGTAAAGGCCGCCGGTGCCGGTTCGGTGTTCCACTCGGCCTCGATCGCTGCCAGCTTGACCTTCTGCACCTCGCCGGTGGTGTAGCCGGACTCGTCACCGAGCACGATCACCGACAGGATGGACGCCAGCCCGAAGCCTGCCGCCACCGCGAACGAGCGCAGTGCGAAGCCGGTGTCGCGCGCCTTCAGCAGGTACAGACTGGACACGCCGAGCACGAACATCGCCGCCGCCACATAGCCGGCCGCCACGGTGTGCACGAACTTGACCTGGGCCACCGGGTTGAAGAACACCTCGCCCAGGCTGACCAGCTCCATGCGCATGGTGTGATAGTTGAACTCGGCCCCGACCGGATTCTGCATCCACGCATTGGCGATCAGGATCCACAGTGCCGACAGGTTGGAGCCGAAGGCGACCAGGAAGGTCACCAGCAGGTGCTTGTTCTTCGACAGCCGGTCCCAGCCGAAGAAGAACAGGCCGACAAAGGTCGATTCGAGGAAGAAGGCCATCATCCCCTCGACCGCCAGCGGTACGCCGAAGATGTCGCCCACATAGTGCGAGTAGTACGCCCAGTTGGTGCCGAACTGGAATTCCAGCGTGATGCCGGTCGTCACCCCCATGGCGAAGTTGATGCCGAACAGCTTGCCCCAGAAGCGGGTCATGTCCTTGTAGACCTGCTGGCCGGTCATCACGTACACCGACTCACAGATCACCAGGATCCAGCTCAGCCCCAGCGTCAGCGGTACGAACAAAAAATGAAACAGGGCAGTCAGCGCGAACTGCAGGCGTGACAGCTCCACTACCTCGGACACGGGCAGCATGGTTCTCTCCGTTTGCGGTCAATTCTTGTGGACAGGCGGGGCATCGCGACCGGGGGTGCCAAGCAGTTGCTGCTCGATCGCGGACTCGGGGACGGTCATGTGCCGGGCCAGCGGTTCGGAGAACCACAGCACTTTCGCGCCCCACAACAACAACAGCTTCACCGTCAGCACCACCGAGATTTCAAGCCACAGCGGCATGCCGCGCCGGGTCCGGCGCTGCAGGATGGACGGTGTCATGGTCTTTACTCCCGGCTTCCCGGACGCAGCCGGTCAGCGAATTCCAGCACCTTGTGCACCTTGCTGCCGAGCCGCATCAGGCTGGCCAGCGTGTCCGGTGACAAGCGCTGCACGTCGTCGAACCAGCCGGTCGCCAGTTCGATCAGTTCATGCATGTCGCGCATCCGCTCCTGGGCATGGCGCTCCTGCTCGTCACAGGGATCGGCCATCAGCGTATCGCGCAGCAGCGACAGGGTCGGGTCGATCTCGCGCCGGCGTTTTTCCTCGATCAGCGTGCGGAAGATCTCCCAGGTGTCGTCCGGGGTGGTGAAGTAGTCGCGCCGGTCGCCGGGATGGTGCGCCATGCGAACCAGTCGCCAGGACTGCAGTTCTTTCAGCCCCATGCTGACATTGGAGCGCGACATGCCAAGCTCGTTCACGATGTCGTCGGCATTCAGCGGCTTTTCGGACAGGAACAGCAACGCATACATCTGCCCCACGGTGCGGTTCACGCCCCAGCGGCTGCCCATCTCGCCGAAGTGCAGCACGAAGCGTTCGATCAATGGCGTCATGTCACGCGTTCCTGTTCTTTCAGAAATTTGTGAAATCATCGCCACTTTTTTGACGCAGGTCAATCTTAAGGTCAAGCAAATTTACTTGTCAGTCCCCCGGCGCACGCACTTCCCGCTCCGGTTCCTCACGCGGTGATGCTACATTGGACACATCCCGCCATGACAACAAACCGGCGCGGCCAAAGGTCGCAGCACGGATAAACGAGGAGACACGGGTGGAAGAAACGGAACTGAACCCTCCCGGACCGGCGCCGTTGTGCCAGTCCCTGCAGCACGGTCTGCTGGAGCTGTTCGAGCAGCAATTCGTCGGCGCCCTGCTGGTCGACCGCGAGGCGCGCGTGCAATGGATCACGGCGCGCTACGCAGCCCTGCTCGGGCTCGACGATCCGGCCGGGGCGCTGAACCGGCCGGTGGAAGACATCCTGCCGCACAGCCGCATGCGCGAGGTGGTGCAGAGCGGCGAACCGATCGTGCTCGACTTCATGAACTACAAGCAGCACCACTTCGTGGTCAGCCGCTTTCCGCTGCAGGACGGCGACGGCCAGGTGGTCGGCGCATTCGGCATCCTGCTGTCCGAACGCTGGCAGCCGCTGAAACCGCTGGTCGACAAGCTTTCACAGCTGCAGGAAACCCTGGACCGGGTCCGCCGCGACAACGCCGGCAGCCGCCGTGCGCGCTACGGCTTCGACGACATCATCGGCGCCGGTGCCGCCTGCCGCGACATGCAGCGCCTGGGCCAGCGTGCGGCCGCGCTCGATACCACCGTGCTGCTGCTCGGCGAGACCGGCACCGGCAAGGAGTTGCTGGCCAATGCCATCCATGCCGCGTCGCCGCGCCGGCAGAAGCCCTTTGTCGGCCTGAACGTCGCCGCGGTGCCGGAAACGCTGCTGGAAGCGGAATTCTTCGGCGCCGTCGCCGGTGCCTATACCGGTGCCGAGCGCAAGGGCCGCGACGGCAAGTTCAAACTCGCAGACGGCGGCACGCTGTTTCTCGACGAAATTGGCGACATGTCGCTGCCGATGCAGGCCAAATTGCTGCGCGTACTGCAGGAGCAGGAAATCGAACCGCTCGGCTCGAACCGCCTGCTGCATATCGATGTGCGGGTCATTGCCGCAACCAGTCGCGACCTGCGCGCGCTGGTCGATGCCGGCCTGTTCCGCGCCGACCTGTTCTACCGCCTGAACGTGCTGCCGATCCGGCTGCCGCCGCTGCGCGAGCGGTCGGAAGACCTGCCGGCGCTGGTCGATTCACTGCTGGCGCAGATTGCCGACCGCACCGGCCTGCCGCAGCGTAAGCCGGGTGCCGCCGCACTGGCACTGCTTGCCGCCTATCCGTGGCCGGGCAATATCCGCGAACTGCGCAATGTGCTGGAACAGGCGGTAATGCTGTCCGATGGCGTGGCGCTGGACGCCCCGGTCCTGCAGCGCATCCTGCCGGTGGCCGCGACAGTCGACCCGCCGCCGCTGGCCGGCGGCGGCACCCTGGCACAGCGGCTGGCCGAAACCGAACGGCGCGTGATCAGCGAGACGCTGGCGCTGGCCGGCGGCAACAAGACCGAGGCCGCGCGGGCGCTCGGCATCTCGCGGGCAACGCTGTACGAAAAACTGGCCGATCCGCGCCTGTTTCCGGCGCAGACCGGCCCGTCGCTGGCCGGGCTGGTGCGCTAGAAGTCTTTCTTCAGCAGCCGCCCGGCTTCGCCGATGAAGCCGCGGCGGAACGCCAGCACGCAGATGACGAAAATCGCGCCGATGATCACCGTCACCCACGAGCCGAGCGACGCCAGTTCGTTGTGCAGCGCGCGCACGGTGAACGCGCCGACCACCGGACCGAGAATGGTACCCATGCCGCCGAGCAGGGTCATCAGCACCACTTCGCCGGACATGTGCCAGCTGACATCGGTCAGCGACGCCAGCCGGAACACGATGGCCTTGGTCGCCCCGGCGGTGCCGGCCAGCGAGGCCGACTGCACGAACACCAGCAGCTTGTAGCGCTCCACCCGGTAGCCGAGCGACAGTGCCCGCGCCTCGTTTTCGCGGATCGCCTTCAGCGTCTGGCCGAACGGCGAGTACACCGTGCGGTAGATCAGCCACATGCCGGCCAGGAATACCGCATAGACGAACAGGTACAGCGTCAGCGGCACGTCCTGCCCCCCGACCGACACCGTGTGCACCAGATCGAACAGGCCGAACACCCTGCCCTGCGGAATCCCCTGCAGGCCGTCCTCACCGCCGGTCTGCGGCGCCTGCACGCAGAGGAAGAACACGATCTGCGCCAGCGCCAGCGTCACCATGGCGAAGTAGATGCCCTGGCGACGGATCGCCACCGCACCGATCAGCAGGCCGAGCAGCGCGCAGCAGGCGGTGGCGGCGAGGATGCCGAGTTCCGGGCTCAGCCCCCATTCCTTCAGCAGGTAGCCGCAAATGTAGGCGCCGCTGCCAAAAAACGCCGCGTGGCCAAATGACAGCAGGCCGCCAAAGCCGAGCAGCAGGTTGAACGCGGCGGCGAACAGCCCGAAGCACAGCAGTTCCATCATGAAAATCGGGTAGACCGCAAACGGGGCGATCAGCCCGGCGACAACCAGCACCGCCCACAGTGCCGGATGGCGGATATCGAGCGGGAACATGTCAGGCCTCCTTGCCGAACAGACCGGCCGGGCGGTACAGCAGCACCAGCGCCATGATGATGAAGATCACCGTATTGGACAGCGGCGGGTACACGACCTTGGTCAGGCCCTCGATGATGCCGAGGCCGAAACCGGTCACGATTGCCCCCATGATCGAACCCATGCCGCCAATCACCACCACGGCGAAGACGACGATGATCAGGTCCGCGCCCATCTTCGGGCTGACCGAGTAGATCGGCGCCGCCACCACGCCGGCCAGCGCCGCCAGCGCCACACCGAAGAAGTAGGTGAACGAGATCAGCACCGGCACGTTGACGCCGAAGGCACGGACCAGATCCGGTCGCTCGGTCGCCGCGCGCAGGTAGGCACCGATCCTGGTACGTTCAATCATGAACCAGGTGCCGACGCAGACCGAAATCGACAGCACGATGGAGAACAGCCGGTAGGCCGGGAACAGCATGAAGCCAAGGTTCACTGCGCCGGACAGGCTTTCCGGCTTGGCGTTGTACGGCTCGCCGGACACGTTGAAGCCGAGCGCGACAAACACGCCTTCCAGCATCAGCGCGACACCGAAGGTGAACAGCAGCCCGTACAGCGGGTCAACCCGGTACAGCCGCGACAGCATGAAGCGCTCGATCACCAGCCCGAGCAGCCCGACCACGGCCGGCGCCACCACCAGCGCCCACCAGAAGCTCAGTTGCGCATCCGGGTTGCCGGTCCACTGGCCGAGATAGTCGGCGCCGATCAGCGCCACCATCGCGCCGAGCATGTACAGCGCACCATGCGAGAAATTGACGATATTCAGCATGCCGAATATCACGGCCAGCCCCAGGCTCAGCAACGCATAGAACGCGCCGTTGTTGAGTCCAAGCATCAGCTGCGACAACACAGCCTGTGCGGTGATCTCCATCTGTCACCTCCATTGGTATGTTCTGTCGGCCGGACGGGGCGCCCTGTCCCCGTCCGCCCCTGCTGCCGGTGGTCAGGACTTCTTGACCAGCGGGCACTCGCTGCGCGACAGCGGCATGAACGCCTGCGCCCCCGGGATGGTCTGCATCACCTTCAGCATGTCCCATTTGTTCTTCGAGTCGGCCGGCTTCTTGACCTCGACCAGATACATGTCGTGGACCATGCGGCCGTCCTCGCGGATCTTGCCGTTCCGGGCAAAGAAGTCGTTGATCGGGGTGGTGCGCATCTTGGCCATCACCGCGCCGGCTTCGACCGTCCCGGCGGCCTTGACCGCCTTCAGATAGTGCATGGTCGACGAGTAATCCCCGGCCTGGACCATGGTCGGCATGGCGCCGGTCTTCTTGTAGTAGCGCTGGGAGAAGGCGCGGGTATCGTTGTTCAGATCCCAGTAGAAGGCCGTGGTGTACTTCATGCCCTGGGCGGTGGCCAGGCCCAGGCTGGCGATGTCCGAATCGAATACCAGCATGCCGACCACGGTCTGCTTCGGCATGATGCCGAACTCGCGCGCCTGCTTGACCGCATTGGTGAAGTCGGCCCCGGCATTGGCCAGAGCCACCACATTGGCGCCCGAGCCCTGCGCCTGCAGCAGGTAGGACGAGAAGTCCGAGGTCGACAGCGGATGGCGCACCGTGCCGACCACCTTGCCGCCCATCTCGCGCACCACGTCGCTGGTGTCCTTTTCCAGCGACTGGCCGAAGGCATAGTCGGCGGTCAGGAAGAACCAGTTTCTGGCACCGGTCTTCATCATCGCCCGACCGGTACCGTTGGCCAGCGCGAAGGTGTCGTAGGTGTAATGGACCCCGTACGGCGAACATTCCTTGTTGGTCAGCGCGGTCGAACCGGAGCCGTTGTTGATGACGATGCGCTTCTTCTCCGTGCCGAGCTTCTGCACGCCGATGCCGACCGACGAGTTCAGCAGGTCGACGACCATGTCCACGCCCTGGGTGTCGAACCATTCGCGCGCCTTGGCCACGCCGATATCGGCCTTGTTCTGGTGGTCGGCCGACACGACCTTGATCGGCTTGCCGAGCACCTGGCCGCCGAAATCGTCGACCGCCATCTGCACGGCCGTGACCGCGCCCTTGCCACCGATGGCCGAGTACACGCCGGACATGTCGGTCAGCACGCCGATCTTGACGCCGTTGGCGTCGGCCTGCGCCTGGCCGGCAATGGCACCGAGGGTGGCCAGCAGCGCGAGTTGGTGTTGTCTTCTCATCTTGGAGTTTCTCCTGGGTATGGGATGGGTTGCCTACACGCCGAGATAGCGGTTCAGCAGCTCGGTCTTTTCGCCGAGTTGGTCACGACTCACGCATTCCGCCACCCGGCCGTGTTCGATCACGTAGTGGCGATCGGCCAGTGACGCCGCGAAACGGAAATTCTGTTCAACCAGCACGACGGTATAGCCGCGCGCCTTCAGCTCGGTCAGCACCCGGCCCAGCGTCTGCACGATCACCGGCGCCAGTCCCTCGGTGATTTCGTCCAGCAGCAGCAGGTTGGCGCCGGTGCGCAGGATGCGCGCCATCGCCAGCATCTGCTGCTCGCCGCCGGACAGCCGCATGCCCGGACTCTTGCGCCGTTCGAGCAGGTTCGGGAACATCCCGTAGATCTCGTCCAGCCGCATGCCGTCCGAGCGCACCTGCGGCGGCAGCATCAGGTTTTCCTCGACCGACAGATTGGCGAAGATCCCGCGCTCCTCCGGGCACCAGCCGACACCGAGGTGGGCGATGCGGTGGGTCGGCATGTTGATGACCTCGCGGCCATTGACCATGATCGAGCCGCTGCACCGGCCGGTCAGGCCCAGGATGGCCTTCAGCGTGGTGGTACGGCCGGCGCCGTTGCGACCGAGCAGCGTCACCAGTTCGCCACGCGCCACGCTCAGGTCGATGCCGTGCAGGATGTGCGATTCGCCATAGAAGGCGTGCAGCCCGGTCACCCGCAGCATTTCGGTCGCCGCCGGCCCGTGCGGGCTGGCCACGACAGTGTCTTCAGGCATGAGCATGGTCGGCCTCCCCTTCAGTCTGCGTGCCCAGATAGGCTTCCATCACCAGCGGATTGGTCGACACGCTGGCGTAGTCGCCCTCGGCCAGCGTCTGCCCGCGCGCCAGCACGGTGATGCGGTCGGCCAGCGATGCCACCACGTGCAGATTGTGTTCGACCATCAGGATGGTGCGGCCGGCCGATACCCGCTTGATCAGCTGGGCGATCCGGTCGACATCCTCCACCCCCATGCCCTGGGTCGGCTCGTCGAGCAGCATCAGTTCCGGCTCCAGTGCCAGCGTGGTGGCAATTTCCAGCGCGCGCTTGCGGCCGTAGGCCAGCTCGACCACCAGCACGTCGGCGAACTCGGCCAGACCGACCGAATCGAGCAGCGCCATCGCCTGGTCGTTCAGCCGGTCCAGCGTGCGATCGCTGGTCCAGAAGCGGAACGACACGCCGAGTTTGCGCATCAGCGCGATGCGGACGTTTTCCAGCGCAGTCATGTGCGGAAATACCGCCGAGATCTGGAACGAGCGGATCACGCCCTTCAGCGCGATGTCCGCCGGCTTTGCCGCCGTGATGTCGTCACCGTTGAACAGGATCCGGCCGGCAGTCGGCGCATGAAACCTGGTCAGCAGGTTGAACACCGTGGTCTTGCCGGCGCCGTTCGGTCCGATCAGCGCATGGATGTGACCGCGCCTGACTTTCAGATCGACGTCGCTGACCGCGCGAAATCCCATGAAGGTCTTGGTCAGTCCGCGCGTTTCGAGAATGATGTCGTTCACGCCTCCCCCTCTCCGTGGCGGTTGGCTGCCTCACGCAGCAGAAATTTCTGAATCTTGCCGGTGCTGGTCTTCGGCAGCGGGCCGAACACGAACACCTTCGGCACCTTGTAGCCGGCCAGCCGCTCGCGGCAGAACGCCAGCAGTTCGGCGGCATCCGGCGCCGGCACGCCGGGGCGCAGCGCGACGAAGGCGCACGGCACCTCGCCCCAGCGCGGGTCCGCGCGGGCAACCACGGCGCACTCGAGCACGGCCGGATGCTGGTACAGCACCGCCTCGACTTCGAGGCTGGCGATGTTCTCGCCACCGGAAATGATGATGTCCTTGGCACGGTCCTTCAGTTCGAGGTAGCCATCGGGGTGGATCACGCCGAGGTCGCCGGAGTGGAACCAGCCGCCGGCAAACGCCTGCGCGGTCGCCTCCGGCGCGTTCAGATAGCCCTTCATCACGATATTGCCGCGGAACATCACCTCGCCGACGCTGCGGCCGTCGGCGATGACTTCCTGCAGGGTGTCCGGGTTGCGCACCGTGACCGCCTCCAGCACCGGATAGCGCACGCCCTGGCGGCGCAGCACGTCGCCCTGCGCGGCATCGTCCAGCTCGTCGAACTGCGGCTGCCATTCGCAGACCGTCGCCGGGCCATAGGTCTCGGTCAGCCCGTACAGGTGCAGCACCTTGAAGCCGATCGCCTCGGCGGCACGGATGACCGGCACCGGCACCGGCGCGGCGGCCGCATTGAAATGCACCGTGCGCGGAAACGGCAGCCGCTCTTCCGCCGCCGCATTGACGAACAGGTTCAGCACCACGGCAGCGCCGCACATCAGGTTGACGTCGTGCTCGGCGATCAGCCGGAACATGGCGCCGGCCTCGACCCGGCGCAGGCAGACGTGAGTACCGCCGATCGCGGCCAGGCTCCAGACAAAGCACCAGCCGTTGCAGTGGAACATCGGCAACGACCACAGCTTGACCGTATCGGCGGTCAGACCGGCAACGATGATGTTGCCGAGCGCATTCAGATAGGCGCCACGATGGTGGTAGACCACGCCCTTCGGGCTGCCGGTGGTGCCGGAGGTGTAGTTCAGCGCGATGGCGTCCCATTCGTCGGCCAGCGGCGGCGGCGTGAAGCCGGCATCGCCTTCGCGCAGCAGCGCGCTGTACTCCGGCCCCGGCAGCCGCTCGCCGTTGTCGCACTCGCTGTCAACGATGGTGATCAGCAGCGGTGTGTGCCGGGCCAGGGCCAGTGCGGCGCGCGCCAGCGGCACGAACTCGCTGTCGACCAGCCAGGCTTTGGCATCGCCATGGTCGAGCTGGAAGGCCAGCGTCGCCGCATCCAGCCGGTAGTTCATGGTGTTCAGCACCGCGCCGAGCATCGGCACACCAAAATGCGCCTCGATCATTTCCGGGATGTTCGGCGCCAGCACCGCCACCGTGTCGCCGGCGACGATGCCGCGCCACGCCAGCGCGGCGGCCAGCTGCCGGCTGCGCCGCTCGACCTCGCGCCAGCTGTAGCGCCGCTCGCCATGGATGACGGCCACCTTGTCCGGATGAACCTGGGCGGCACGGGCCAGGAACGTGACCGGTGACAACGGCACGTAGTTGGCCGCATTGCGGTCCAGTCCTTGCCGGTACGGTTCTGGCCGTTGGCGTTGTGCGGGCATGGCAGGTGGTCTCCGGTGGTTCCCTGACCCCCTTTAGCGCAACCCGCGTGCCATGCGTGTCCAAGCCATTGTTTTTTCAATGATTTATATCATGACCTGGCAAAAACGGATGGGTTTCCGCTGCCGGAGACGGGCCGGCGTGTCTGCCTGGCCGGACATGCGGCAATGCAGCAACATGAAATGTATTAATAAACAGTCACTTGAGCATGACCGATGTGCAAGACACGGCGTCGACATCGCCGGAACACGCCCGCGTTCTTTGCCTGCCGGCCTGCGCCGGCATAAGCTGGGGGCGATTCTCAATCAGGTTCCTGCCATGCCCATGCTGACTGCGCTGTACCGCTATCCGGTCAAATCCGCCCACGGCGATGCGCTGACCCGCTGCCGCGTCGACGCCCGCGGCCTGCCCGACGATCGCAGCTGGATGGTCGCCGATCCCGACGGCCGCTTCATCACCGGCCGCGAGTGCCCGCAACTGGTCACGGTAGCGGCGACGGTCGACGAGGCCGGCCTCCATGTAGCGGCCCCCGGCCGCGAGCCGCTGACGGTTTCCCGCGCGGCCTTCACCGAGCCGCATCCGGCCGTGGTGTGGCGGGATGGTTTCGAGGCCTGGCATGGCCCGCACGCCGCCGATGACTGGTTTTCCGACTTTCTCGACCGTCCGGTCCGCCTGATGCATACCGGTGACACCCGGCGCCGGGTCAGTGCTTTCCCGGACATTCCGCTGTCGTTCGCCGACGGTTTCCCGCTGCTGCTGATCGGCGACGCATCGCGCCGGCAGCTGGAACACTGGGTCGGCCGACCACTGGAAATGGCACGCTTTCGCCCGAACCTGGTCATCGACGGCGCCGACGCCTTTGCCGAGGACGGCTGGAAGCGGCTGCGCATCGGCGAGGTCGAGCTGGAGCTGGTCAGGCCGTGCGAGCGCTGCGTATTCACTACCATCGATCCTGACACCGGCGTCAGGTCGGCCGATGGCGAACCGCTACGCACGCTGGCCCGCTACCGCCGTGGCGAACGCGGCGTGCTGTTCGGCCAGAATGCGCTTGTGCGCCGTGGCGGGATGCTGACGGTCGGCAGCGCGGTCGAGGTTCTGGAAGCGGCCTGAGCGGCCGCGTCAGATCCGTTCCAGATTGAAAATCTGCCGCAGATAAGCCAGAAACACCGGGTCGTCGCACATCAGCTTGTTTGCGGTATCGGACAGCTTGGCGACCGGGCGGTCGTTGCAGCGCACCAGCTTCATCACGATCTGCAGTGGCTCGATGCCGAGGTCGTTGGTCAGATTGGTGCCGATGCCGAAGCTGACCTGGGTGCGGGTGGCGAAATGACCGTACAGCGCGATGGCGCGGTCGATGTCGAGGCTGTCGCTGAAGGTCAGCATCTTGGTTGCCGGATCGATGCGCAGCTTGTGGTAGTGCTCGATCATCTTCTCGCCCCACACCACCGGATCCCCGCTGTCGTGGCGCAGGCCATCGAACAGCTTGGCGAAATACAGGTCGAAATCGGCCAGGAACGCATCCATGCCAACCACGTCGGTCAGCGCAATGCCGAGGTCGCCGCGGTACTCCTGCACCCAGCTTTCCAGCGCCGCCTTCTGGAACTGGCGCAGGTTCACGTCCAGCGCCTGGAAGGCCTGCAGGAACTCGTGCGCCATGGTGCCGATCGGCGTCAGGCCGAGCCGGCGGGCCAGGTCCATATTGCTGGTGCCGCGGAACACGTCGGGCACGCCGGCGTGCAGTACCTTGACCACTTCTTCCAGCCAGTCGCGCGAGAAGCGGCGGCGGGTGCCGAAGTCGGCCAGCAGGAGCGGCGGCGCATTGGCCGGCAGGCTGGTCTGGAAGGCGCGGATCTTGTCGACCTTGGCGCCGATCCGGCGCCGGCCTTCTTCCAGCGTCGCCTCATGACCGCCGGCAATGCCCTGGCGGCGGATCAGTTCATCGAAATACAGCTCGTTGACGATGGCCAGCACGTAGATCTCGAACATCATCGCCTGGACCATCGGCCCGCGCGCATGGATGTCGAGCCGGCCATCGGCGCGCGGCGTCACCGAAATGAAACGGCGGTTCAGATGGAACAGTTCTAGGTAGTCGACGTAGTCCGGCTTCAGATAGCGCAGGCTGCGCAGATAGGCGATTTCGTCCGGGGTGAAACGCAGTTCGCACAG
Organism: Microvirgula aerodenitrificans DSM 15089; assembly: GCF_000620105.1. Taxonomy (NCBI): domain Bacteria; kingdom Pseudomonadati; phylum Pseudomonadota; class Betaproteobacteria; order Neisseriales; family Aquaspirillaceae; genus Microvirgula; species Microvirgula aerodenitrificans. Next base: position 262,123 of record NZ_JHVK01000005.1, read on the forward strand.
CGCATCGAGCTGGCGGTTGACCGCCGGCAGCAGCTCGGCCATCGGAAACGCCGGCGTGTTGCGGCAGCGGAACTGGTATTCGGCCTGCACGCCGGGGAACTGGTGCAGGACCACTTGCTGCATCGTCAGCTTGTAGAGATCGGTGTCGAGCAGCGAGCGAATGATGGGGTCGGACATGGGATGGCGTCGGCAATGAAGGGAACCGCCACCGCCCGTCGGGCGTCAGCGGACCGTAACGGTACCACCTCCGCCGCCGGCGTGCCGTGCCGAGCGTGGTACCGGGACGATACTGCTGCGTTTTCAGACGATGCCATGCCGGTTTTCAGCATTGCCTGCTGGCCGATTCCTTGCAAATCAGCGAAAGTGATGACGCATCCATCAGACGGGGATGCCAGCGACCGTCGCATGTTCATCGCATGCGCCATCAACGGGGGCCGGATGGCGTAACCGGTATTTTCAGGTGGAAGTTACCCAAGTTGACCGCCTTGCTCACGCAAGGCGGCCTTTTTTCGCCGGCTACTAGTTCAGCTTGAAACCGCCGTCATTGACCTGGTCGCGCAGCACGAACTTCTGGATCTTCCCGGTGCTGGTCTTCGGCAGCGGACCGAACACGAACATCCGGGGCGCCTTGTAATGCGCCAGCCGTTCACGGCAGAACTGGGTCAGTTCGATCGGCGTCGGTTCCGGCGCGCCCATCTTCAGCGTGATGTAGGCGCACGGGATCTCGCCCCACTTGTCGTCCTTCTTGGCCACCACCGCGCACTCGAGCACCGACGGATGCTGGTACAGCACCGCCTCGACCTCGATCGACGAGATATTCTCGCCGCCGGAGATGATCACGTCCTTGCTGCGGTCCTTCAGCTCGATATAGCCGTCCGGATGCAGCACGCCGATATCGCCGGTATGGAACCAGCCGCCGGCAAAGGCCGCGTCGGTCGCCGACGGGTTCTTCAGATAGCCCTTCATGACGATATTGCCGCGGAACATGACTTCACCCAGCGTCTGGCCGTCGGCCGGCACCCGGGCCATCGTTTCCGGATTCAGCACGCTGGCGGCTTCCTGCACGTGGTAGCGCATGCCCTGGCGCTTGAGGATCTCGCCCTGCTCGTCATCGCCCAGCGCGTTGAATTCGTCCTTCCACACGCAGGCAGTCGCCGGCCCGTAGGTCTCGGTCAGGCCGTAGACGTGGGTGACCTTGAAGCCGATCGCCTCGGCGGCACGGATGATCGGTACCGGTACCGGCGCGGCGGCGGCAATGAAACGCACCGTGCGCGGGAAATCGCGCCGGTCGGTTTCGGCCGCATTGATGAACATCGACAGCACCACGGCGGCGCCGCACATGTAGTTGACGTTGTGCTCGCTGATCGCCTTGTACATCGCCCCCGCCTCGACCCGGCGCAGGCAGACGCTGGTGCCGCCGACGGCGGCGATCGACCAGTTGAAGCACCAGCCGTTGCAGTGGAACATCGGCAGCGACCACAGCTTGACCGTGTCCGGCGTCATCTGCGTCGCCACCACATTGCCGAGCGCGTTCAGGTAGGCGCCGCGATGGTGGTAGACCACGCCCTTCGGGTTGCCGGTGGTACCGGACGTGTAGTTCAGCGTGATCGCGTCCCACTCGTCCTCGAGGGCCGGCCACTCATAGTCGGGATCGCCCTCGTTCAGCAGCGCCTCGTAGGTCAGGCTGCCAAGGCGGTCACCGGTATCGTATTCGCTGTCGGCGATGTCGATGATCAGCGGCTTGCGCTGCGAACGGGCCAGCGCATCGCGCGCCAGGCCGGCGAACTCGCTGTCGACCAGGAACACGCTGGCTTCGCCGTGTTCGAGCTGGAACGCCAGCGTGGCGGCATCCAGACGGAAGTTCATGGTGTTGAGGATCGCACCGAGCATCGGCACGCCGTAATGTGCTTCGACCATTTCCGGGATGTTCGGCGCCAGAATGGCGACCGTGGCGCCCTTGCAGACACCGCGCTGCGCCAGTGCCGACGCCAGCCGGCGGCTGCGCGCATACACCTGCGACCAGGTCAGACAGCGCTGGCCGTGGATGACCGCCGGCTTGTCCGGATACAGCTCGGCACTGCGGGCGACGAAGCTGACCGGACTCAGCGGCACATAGTTGGCGGGGGTCTTGTCCAGGCCGATCGAATACGGGTTGTGGGGAGTGCTTGCCATAGATCGTTTCTCCTTGCGGGCATCGCCATGCGCCATCGACTCGCGACGGTCGCCGGCCTGCCCTTTTTATGCGGGAACGCCGGTCACGGCGGCCTGGCGGCCGGACGCGACATGCCCGGTGTCTTCGGGCTCCCGACAGCATGCTGTATGTATGCGGATCGTCGTGGCGATCCATATGGCTTGAGGCGGACGCATCCGCCCACACTCCCCGTGCGCGCCTTGTAGTCCTGCTGTCGGACAAACTGATTATGCAATGTGGAATGGGCGGCGGATAGCCCCTGCCGGCCCGGCGGCGAAAAAAACCCGTATCTAAGTAGGGGTTAAGGATCGGGCAGCAGGAAAAAAGCAGCGGGTCTGCAAGACCGCTGCTTTTTTCTGCCGGCCTCTCCGTGCCAGCCTCACCAGACGGAGTCGTGCCGCCCTCAGGCCGTCCCACCCACCGTCAGTCCGCCATCGATGCGCAGCGTCGGCTGGCCGACGCCGACCGGCACGCTCTGGCCTTCCTTGCCGCAGACGCCGACACCGGCATCCAGCGCCATGTCGTTGCCGATCATCGACACGTAGTTCAGCACTTCCGGGCCGGAGCCGATCAGGGTCGCGCCCTTGACCGGATAGGCGAGCTTGCCGTTCTCGATCATCCACGCTTCGCTGGCGGAGAACACGAACTTGCCGCTGGTGATGTCGACCTGGCCGCCGCCGAAGTTGGCCGCGTACAGCCCGTGCTCGACCGAGGCGATGATTTCTTCCGGCGCGCGCTCGCCGGCCAGCATGTAGGTGTTGGTCATGCGCGGCATCGGGATGTGCGCATAGCTTTCGCGACGCGCATTGCCGGTCGATTCCACCCCCATCAGCCGTGCATTGAGGCTGTCCTGCATGTAGCCGGTCAGGATGCCATCCTCGATCAGCGTGGTACATGCGGTCGGCGTGCCCTCGTCGTCGATGTTCAGCGAGCCGCGGCGCAGCGCCAGCGTACCGTCGTCGACCACGGTCACGCCCCGGGCGGCAACGCGTTCGCCGATGCGGCCGGCGAATGCCGACGTGCCCTTGCGGTTGAAGTCGCCTTCCAGTCCGTGGCCGATCGCCTCGTGCAGCAGCACGCCGGGCCAGCCCGAGCCGAGCACCACGGTCATCTGCCCGGCCGGAGCCGGTCGCGCATCGAGGTTGACCAGTGCCTGGTCGACCGCTTCCTTCGCGTAGCGATGCAGCATCTCTTCGCTGAAATAGCTGAAGTCGAGCCGGCCGCCGCCGCCGCTGGAGCCCTGCTCGCGGCGCCCGTCCTGCTCGACGATGACCGAGATCGACAACCGCACCAGCGGCCGCACGTCGGCAGCATGGGTGCCGTCACGACGGGCGATGTAGACCACGTCGTATTCTGCGGCCAGCCCGGCCATCACCTGGCTGATGCGCGGGTCGAGTGCGCGGGCGATGCGTTCCAGCCGTTCCAGCAGCGCGACCTTGGCCGCCGAGTCCAGACTGGCGATCGGGTCCATCGGCGCGAACAGCGCGTGGCCCCCGACACGGCGGACCGCCTGCACGCGGCCGTCACCACCGGCGCGACCGATGGCGCGGGTTGCATCGGCGGCGGCGAGCAGCGCCGGCAGCGAGATTTCATCCGAGTAGGCAAAAGCGGTTTTCTCGCCGCTGACCGCCCGCACGCCGACCCCTTCGTCGATGGAGAAGCTGCCGGCCTTGACGATGCCCTCGTCGAGACTCCAGCCTTCCTGACGGGTGTACTGGAAATACAGGTCGGCATAGTCGATCTGGTGTTCACCCAGCCGGGCGAACACCCGGTCCAGCTGTTCCGGGTTCAGCCCGTTGCGGGCAAGCAGCAGTTCATCGGCAATGTCGAGATGTTGGACGTTCATGGCAGCTTTCGCAAAATCGGGTGACGTCGCCCACAGGGGTGACGATGAAATGGGGATGATTCGGGCAGGTTCCAGTGGCAGCGGCGCGGCGTCACAGCACCCGGTGCCTCAGCGCCGGCAGGCGGGTGCGCACCGATGCCATGTAGGCCGGGTCGAGGTCGGCGGTAATCACGCCCTCGCCCTGCGCCAGTTCGGCCAGTACCTTGCCCCACGGATCGACGATCATGCTGTGACCGTGGGTCTTGCGTCCGCTCGGGTGGGTGCCGCCCTGGGCGCTGGCGATCGCATAGCACTGGTTCTCGATCGCGCGGGCGCGGATCAGCGGCTCCCAGTGCGCCTCGCCGGTCACGGCGGTAAAGGCGGCCGGCAGCGCGAAGGCGGCGATCTCGCCGAAGCCCCGGTACAGCTCGGGGAAGCGCAGGTCGTAGCAGACGCTGAGGCCGACCCGGCCGATGACGGTATCGACCACCACTGGCGTACTGCCGGGATCGATGGTGTCGGATTCGCTGTAGCGCTCGCCCAGCCCGGAAAAACCGAACAGGTGGATCTTGTCGTAACGCGCACGGCAGACACCGGCCGGATCGAAAACCAGTGTGGTGTTGCGCACCTTGTCGGCCACGTCGGCGCGCAGCGGCAGGGTGCCGGCAATCAGCCATACGCCGGCATCGCGCGCGATGGCGGCGGTGGCGGCCTGCAGCGGCCCGTCGCCGGGGGTCTCGGCGATCGCCAGCTTGTCGCGATCGCTCATGCCCATCAGCACAAAGTATTCCGGCAGCACCACCAGCCTGGCGCCGCGGGCCGCGGCGTCGAGCACCAGCGTGCGGGCGGTGGCGAGGTTGGCATCCGGATCGGTACCGGACACCATCTGGACCGCAGCAACCGTTATCGGTGTGTTCATCTGTGTCCCTTTCCTTTGCCCTTGCCGTTACCGCTGCTGCCGTCGGTACGGGCGGGTGACGACTTGTCGGCCTTGCTGACCTGCGGATCGGTCAGGCTGCCGGTGACCAGGTAGTCGACCGAGAACAGCTTGCCCAGCGGGTCCTGCAGCAGTTTCTGCGCCGCCAGCGCACCGACGCCGATCACCGGGTTCAGCATGGCGGCACCGGCGGCGATGGCCACCCCTTCGGACAGGTGCGGTTCGACCCTCACCCGGATCAGTTGCGAGTCCTGGCGCAGATTGGCCGTGCCGGCGAAGGTGATGGTCGCAGCCGGACTTCTGGCCTTGAGTTCGGAAATCTCGGCAATGCCCTGATCAATGCCGATGCTGCCACGGACCGAGTCGAACGCATAGCCTTCGCCGAAGATATCGCGGAAATCGAATCGCACCCGCCGGCCGATCGACTGCAGGGTGGTCAGGCCGATCAGCCGCCCGACGCCGGGGTCGAGTTTGGTGAACAGCACGTTCTCGGCGTCGAGGTCGAGCTTGCCGGACAGGCTGGCGCTGTCCGGGTCGACCAGCGCGCCATGCCAGCGCAGCTGGCCATTGAGTTTGCCCTTGCCGCCGCGCACCATTTCCGGCGCCCCGACCCGGGTCAGGAAGCGACCGAGATTGCCGCTGTCCATCTGCACGTCGAGGCGGGAATTCAGCGCCTCGCCATCGCGGCGCTGCACGCCGGACAACTGCAGCTGCCCGTCCGGCGACGACAGGCTCAGCCGGTCAAGCCACCAGATGTCCTTGCCCTGCCGCTCGGCATTGATGCCGAGCCGGCCGACGTCACGGTCATGCCAGTTCAGCCGTTCCACCTGCACGTCCAGCCCCGGCAACCGTTCCAGCGCCCGGTTGTCGGCAGCGGTATTCTGCGCCGCGTCGGTCTTGCTGCGCGGCAGTGGCAGCGTCAGCTGCGACAGCCGGACCTGGACTTTTTCTCCCCGGCCATCGAAGGCAAAGGCGCCGGCCGCCTCGCGGGCGTCAAGACGTCCGCTCCAGCCGCCATCGCGCGGCGACATGCTGATCCGGACCGCATTCAGCTGCCGGCCGAAGGCCAGCAGCTCGTCGGTGCGCAACGCCAGCGTAACCGGGAAGGCCTGCCCGCCGCCATCCGTGCTGTTGCTGCCGCCGCCGAACAGTGCCAGCCACGGCGCCAGGTCGATGCGCCGGTTGGCGACATACACCGTCAGACCGCGCGCCGGGACCGGGCCGTTGCCGTCGCCGACCCGCACGCTGCCGCGCACCAGATCGCTGCCCTTCAGCCAGATATTGGCCGAGGCCTCGCCGCCAAGCCGGATGTTCAGCCGGTCCAGCTTGCCGTCGGGGCGCATGTCGATCGCCAGCGGCAGCGTCTCGCTGGCCCGTTTGGCAAACGGCGCCGGCAGATCGGAGGTCACGTCCTCCAGCCGGCTGACCACCTTGATGCTTTCCAGTGTCTTGCCGATCGTGACCGTCGCCGTATACGGCGCCATGCCGCCGACGTGCGGCACCAGCAGCGGAAAATAGGTCGCCAGCGCCGCGCGCGAATCGGCGCGGCCGGTCGCGACGAAGCGCATGGTGCCGTTGGCCTGGGTGTCCGCGTTGAGGCGGCCAAAGCCACCGAGCGCCTGCAGCGCAATGCCGCGTGCGCTGACGCCATGTTCGGTAAAGCCGAGCACGCCCGTGACCTGCTCCAGCGGCGGCACGCCGCCGCCGAGTGTGACCCGGTTGTGGTTGAAGGTGAAGTTGCCGGCCACGCGGGTCGCTTCGGCCTGGAGCAGCGGAATGTCCAGCTTCAGCCCCAGCTTGCCGCGTCCGTCGATGCCCATCGTGTCCGCCAGATTGTCGAGCCGCGCGTTCAGCGGGCTGTTGCGCAGGAACCTGACGAACTCCATCCCGGCACCGTCGACCTGGCCATCGATCAGCAGATGCGGTTCATTCGCACCAAGATCGGGAATGCTGACCCGGGTATTGCTGACGGCGGCGGCACCGATCCGGCCGCGCTGCGCGGTAATCAGCATGCCGGCATTCTCGAAACGCAGATCGGCGTCGATTTCGCTGACCATCGGCCAGGCACGATCGTATTCAAGCCCGACCCGGCTGGCCCGCGTGGTGACCAGGAAGCGGCCACCGCCGTGCTCGAACGGAAACTTGTCCAGATTGCCTTCCAGCAACAGGCTGGCATCACGTGCCGTGCCGCTCTTCAGCGCGGCCGCCAGCCAGTTGCGCGTGTCGCGACCGACCACCAGCGGCAGGTACTGCGGCACCCGGCTGGCAGCGACGGCCGGAATGCTGGCGGTCAGATCGATCAGCCCGGTCCGGCTCTGCGCCGGCAGCCACTGGTAACGGCCGGATATCGTCGCGTCCAGATCGGCATTGGTCAGTGCGACCTTTTTCAGCCGCACATCCACATTGTCGCCGCTGCGCGTCCAGCGGACATCGGCATTCAGGCGGCTCAGGTGCAGCGGTTCGGCAAACACGTGCGGCAGCGTCAGCGTGGTACCGCTGTTGTCCTCGATATCCAGCGAGCCGCCCTTCTGGTCGAATTCAATGTCGCCGTCGACACCGGCCATGCCCGGCAGTGTATTCAGCGGCTGCCAGCCGAGGCCGGCAAAGCGCCCCTTCAGCGCATAGGACGTCGGGGCCTTCAGTTCGCCGCGCCAGCTGGCTTCGACATGGTCGACAAAGCCGACCGGGTCCAGCGCATTCCACGACGCGTTCTCGCCCAGCGGCAGCACGCGCAGCAGCGGACGCAGCGCGCCGAGATCGGCGCGCGACACCGACAGCTTGCCCTCGCCGTTGCGGCCGGGTCGCCATTCCGCCTGCAGGGCCGCATTGTCGAACAGCATGCCAGTACTGGTTTGTGCCAGCAGCTTGCGCGCCGCCAGGGTGTGGCGATTGCCGCGGCCGGTTTTCAGCTCGATCTCGCCGGACAGGCGCGGGACCGAGACCGGGTCACGGTGCGCGTCCGGCCGCAGCAGCACATTGCGCAGATCGAACGCGGCGTTGCCGGCGGTCAGCTCGCCGGCGGCGAATTCGCCGCTCAGCCGCGCCCGGCCTTCGCCGGACGGCAGATGCGCCATCCACGGCAGATAGCGCTGCCATGGCGCAAAGCGCGCGCCGCCGATATCGAGCGAGAAGCTGCCGCGCCAGGTGTCGGTCCAGCGGGTGATATCGTCGCCCGACCACGACAGCTCGGCATCGAATCGCGAGAACCAGTCGGCCGGCGGCGTGGCCGACAGCGTCAGCGTATGCGTCAGCAGGCCGCGTCGCAGCACCAGTCGGCCATTGCGCAGATCGAGCGCGGCCAGCCCGGCCAGATCGTCGCGCCAGTGGATGCCGGCCTGGTTGATGCGGATTTCATGCTGGCGCAGCAGCCAGTTGATCAGATGGCCGTCATGACTGCCCTGACCGAACTGCAGCCCGTTCAGGAACAGGCGGCCCTGGCCGTCGCGATAGAGGTCGAGCAGCGGCCGGTTCAGTTCAATAAGGTGAAAGCGCGGTTCGAGGTGGATCAGGCTGGTCCACGATGGCTGCGCCTGCATCTGGTCCAGCGTCAGTGCCCGGCCATCGACCGGATTCTCGATCCGCACCCGGTCCAGGGTCAGGGTCAGCACCACGCCGTCGACACGGCCGCCGAGCGCACCGATGCGCACCCGCTGCCCCACGGCATCGGTCAGGGCCGCCTCGATGCGCGGCTTGAACGCATCCAGGTTGGGCAGCAGGTATTGGGTCATCCACAGCCATACCGCGGTCATCAGCACAGCAATGACCGCAGCAAGCAGTGCCAGCACGCGCGCAGTGCGCTTGAGCAGGGCACCCACCGGCCATGAGGGCAGCGAGAAACGGGAGGCGTTCAAAATCTTCTGGACGGTAGAATGGACGACGAGTCGCCCAATACGACAAAGGTCCGCAATTATGCCAGTAAACACGCTTGCCCATGCCCTTGCCCACAGTGCCTGGTTACGAAGAACGCTCGCCGCCGACCCCGAACTGGCTGCCGAACTGCCTGCGCGGCTGCATGCGCCGTTCACCCGGGCGGAAATGAGCGAACGCTATGCGGCGTTCGCGGTGGCCGACGAAGCGATGCTGAAGACTGCACTGCGCCGGTTGCGCCGCGCGCTGCTGGCCCGGCTGATTGCACGCGACATGGAGGGACTGGCCACGCTGGACGAGGTCATGGCGACGATTTCGGACTTCGCGCTGTTTGCGGTCGATACGGCGCTGGCGGCACTGAAGCCGGAACTGGCGCGCTATGGCCGGCCGATCGGCGACGAGTCCGGCCGCGAGCAGGAAATGATCGTGATCGGCATGGGCAAGCTCGGCGGCGACGAACTGAATGTCAGCTCCGACATCGACCTGATCTTCATCTACCCGGAATCCGGCGAGACCGACGGCGATCGCAAGATCAGCAACCACGAGTACTTCACCCTGCTCGGCAAGAAGCTGATTGCCGCCCTGTCCGAGCTGACCGCCGACGGCTTCGTGTTCCGCGTCGACATGCGGCTGCGCCCGTATGGCGATTCCGGACCGCTGGTGATGAGCTATGCGGCGCTGGAAAACTACCTCCTGACCCAGGGCCGCGAATGGGAACGCTATGCGTGGATCAAGGCGCGGGTGATGACCGGCGACGATGCCGTGCTCGCCGACCTCGCCCGTCCGTTCGTCTATCGCAAGTATCTCGATTACAACGCCTATGGCGCAATGCGCGAGCTGTACAAGCAGATCCAGCGCGAAGTCGCGCGCCGCGACCTGATCGACAATATCAAGCTCGGCCAGGGCGGCATCCGCGAGATCGAATTCATTGCCCAGGTATTCCAGCTGATCCGGGGCGGGCGCGAGAAAAGCCTGCAGACCCGCTCGACGCGCGAGGCGCTGGCACGGCTCGGCGACATGCGCCTGCTGGAGCCGGAAGCGGTCACCGAGCTGGCCGACAGCTATGACTTCCTGCGCCGGCTCGAACACCGGCTGATGTACCTGGACGACCAGCAGACGCAGACCCTGCCGGTCGATCCGGCACAGCGGGCGTGCATCGCCACCAGCATGGACTGTGCCGACTGGGACGCGTTCGTCGCCCGGCTGAACCGGGTGCGCGCCACCGTGCACCGCCATTTCGAGCAGGTATTCTTCCTGCCGACCGAGGAACATGTCAGCCACCCGCTGTCCGGCCTGTGGGCCGATATCCAGGAAGACGGTGCAGCAGCGCAGCTCGGCGAGCTCGGCTATGACGATGCCCCCCAGGTGATGCGCAGTCTGGCCGCCTTCGCCAATTCGCAGCGCTATCGCGACCTGCCGACCAAGAACCGCCAGCGCATCGATGCCCTGATTCCGGCGCTGATCGAGGTCGCCGCCGGCTGCGACGGCCCGGACACCACGCTGACGCGCATTCTCGGCCTGATCGAGGCCATCAGCCGCCGCTCCAGCTATATCGCGCTGTTGACCGAGTACCCGCAGACGCTGAAACGGCTGGCCTCGCTGTACTCGGCCAGCCCGTGGGTATCCAACTACCTGACCAAGCATCCGATCCTGCTCGACGAGCTGCTCGACGCGCGGGTGCTGTATGCCGAACCGGACTGGCCGCAACTGGCGGCCGGACTGGCGCACCAGCTCGACGAGGCGCGCGGCGACGTCGAGGCGCAAATGGATATCCTGCGCCACTTCCAGCACGCGCAGCAGTTCCGGCTGGTGGCGCAGGATCTGGCCGGCATGTGGCCGCTGGAAGCGCTGTCGGACCAGGTCTCGCTGCTGGCCGACACCGTGCTGGCCGCCTGCGTGCGGGCCGCGTGGCTCGATATCGGCAAGCGCCACGTCGAGGTGCCGAAATTCGCCGTTATCGGCTACGGCAAGCTGGGCGGCAAGGAACTCGGCTACGGCTCCGACCTCGACCTGATCTTCCTGTACGACGATCCGCACCCGGATGCGCCGGACCTGTACGCGCGGCTGGCGCGCAAGCTGTCGACCTGGCTGACCGCCGCCACCCCGGCCGGCATCCTGTACGACATCGACCTGCGCCTGCGCCCGGACGGTGCAGCCGGGCTGCTGGTCAGCACCGTCGACGCCTTCGCCAACTACCAGCGCGGCAAGGCGTGGCTGTGGGAACACCAGGCGCTGACGCGCGCCCGCTTCGTCGCCGGGGATGCGGCGGTCGGCGACCGCTTCGAGAAAACCCGTTTCGACGTGCTGACTATGACCCGCGACCCGGGCTCGCTGCGGGCCGAAGTGCTGGCCATGCGTGAGCGGATGCGCGAATCCCACCCGCCGCGCGACGACGACATCAAGCACGCGCACGGCGGCATTGTCGACGTCGAGTTCATCGTCCAGTACCTGGTGCTCGGCCATGCGTGGCGCTTCCCGGAGCTGACCGGCAACCTCGGCAATATCGCCCTGCTCGGCCTGGCCGCCAATGCCGGCCTGATCGACCACGAGCTGGCGAAACAGGCTCAGGATGCCTACCGCCACTACCGGCGCCTGCAGCACGCGCTGCGGCTGCAGGAAGGCCGCAAGGTCATGCCCGATGCGGCACTGCTGGTGCACTACGCCCAGGTAACGCGGCTGTGGGAGCAGGTGATGCAGCCCGGCCCCGGCGACTGACTGCCGGTCGCCGGCGACTCAGAGCCGGAAAGCGGCGATCGCGTCGCGCAGGTCGTCGGCGAGCTTTTCCATGTCCTGCGCCGAGTGTGCCAGCGCCTGCAGCGCGCCGTTGTTCTCGACGTCCATGCTGGCCAGATGCTCGACGTTGCCGGCGATCTGCCCGGTCGCGCTGCACTGCTCGGTCAGCGCGGCCGAGATGTCGGCCACTGCGCCGACCACGGTCAGGGTCGCCTCGCGCACGCCGGCCATGCTGGCGCCGGCGGCATTCGCCAGCTCGACGCAATCGCTGACCTGGCGGTTACCGCTTTCCATTTCTTCCATCGCCCGCCGGGTGCGGGTCTGGATGTCGCCGATCATGCGTCCGATCTCGGCCGCCGAACTGGACGTGCGCTCGGCCAGCTTGCGCACCTCGTCCGCCACCACGGCAAAGCCGCGGCCGGCCTCGCCGGCCCGCGCCGCCTCGATCGCTGCATTCAGCGCCAGCAGATTGGTCTGGTCGGCAATGTCGCCGATCACGCCGATAATGCGGGAAATTTCCTCCGAACTGCCCGACAGCTCGGCAATGGTGCCGGCCGAGCGACTGACCGAATCGGCGCTGGTACGCATGCCCGCAACCGTGCGTTCGACCACATTGCCGCTGTCGACGGTCTGCTGACCGGCATCGCCGGCCTTCTGGTGGGCGAGGCCGGCATTGTTGGCCACTGCCGCCGCGCTGGCATTGATCTGCTGCAGCGCCAGGGCCAGGTCGGCGGTGATGTCACTCTGCCGGGTGACCCGGCCGGACACATCGGACGAGGTCGCCGCCAGCCGGGCGGCATTGTCCGCCACCCGCCCCGCCAGTCCATTGATGGTGCCGACCATCCGCTTCAGTGACGACTGCATGTCGGCAATGGCGCCCAGCAGGCTGTCCGGCCGCGCCGGCGGCACGATGGCCCCCAAGTTGCCGCCGGCGATATCGTGGGCGATGGAGATCGCCAGCTCCGGCTCGCCGCCAAGCGGCACCAGCACCATCCGGTTCAGCTGCCAGTACAGCAGTATCGCCAGCAGCACGGCCAGCAGCAGGCCGACGCCGACCACCGGCAGCACGATATCCAGTTTCATGGCCCGTGCCTGCTCGAGCGGAAACGCCATCAGCACCGAATAGCTCCACGGCGCAAAGTCCCGCTTCGACACCTGCCAGCCATCACTGTTCTGCTGGATCGCCCTGACCGTGCCCTCGTCGCTGCTGGAAGAATGGAAGCGGATGCGGTCACGGTCATCGATCAGCGCGACCACGCCATGATCGAGAATGCCGGCGGCGGCGATCGCATCGCCCAGCACTTTCAGGTCGGCCTTGTAACCGACATACCAGGCGCCGATGACCTCGCCGGCCGCATTGTGGATCGGCTCGTAGCCGGTGATGAACGGATTGCCGAGAATGTCGACCTGGCCATAGAAAGCCTTGCCCTGCTTCAGATCGGCAATGGCACGCCCCTTCGGGTCGAGCAGCGTGCCGATGGCCCGGCTGCCGTCGGGCTTTTTCACATTGGTGGAGATGCGGACGAAATCGTCGCCCCGGCGGACGAACAGGGTGGCGGTCCCGCCCATGATGCCGGTCACGCCATCGACCAGCTCGAAACGGCTGGCCTGCCCTGCCGCACCAAGCTGCAGGTCGGGGACGGACTGGCCGGATACGGTCACCACCGGGCCGGCGGCAGCCGGGCCGAGGGCCTGACCACGCATCATCAGCAGCCGCATCGAGGCCTTGACCTCGGCCATCATCAACTGGTCGATGACCGTCAGTGAGTCGATGACCGTCTGTCCCTGCCTGGCGGTTTCCTGCTGGATGGCGCCATCGATGCGTTTCGATTCCAGATAGGCCATGGCGCCGGCAGTGATCGCCAGCAGCAGGCAGGCCAGGCCGAGAACGGGGAGCAGAACGCGGGTTCTGAAGCTGAGTCGGGACATGTTGATTCCTGGGGGGTGACAGACGCAGTGCTGCCGTTACTTGAGACGCACTTCCAGCACGAGAAACCCCCGGCCAGACATAGCCATAGTCGCTATCGACTAATTATCAACTAACTTTATGACAAAAACCGGTCTCCGCAGCACGGGCGAAACCGCTACACTCGCGCCCTGCCCGGGCACCCCGCCCATCCCCCCGAACGGAGATCCCCATGGCTGGAGCCAGCCTGCTTGCCCTGCTTGACGATATTGCTTCCATTCTTGATGACGTCGCCGTCATGACCAAGGTTGCCGCCAAGAAAACCGCCGGCGTGCTTGGCGACGACCTGGCCCTGAACGCCGAACAGGTTTCCGGTGTCCGCAGCGAGCGGGAATTGCCGGTGGTCTGGGCGGTGGCCGTCGGTTCGCTGAAGAACAAGGCGATCCTGGTGCCGGCCGCCCTGGCGATCAGCGCCTTCGCCCCGTGGGCCGTCACACCGCTGCTGATGCTCGGCGGACTGTACCTGTGCTTGGAAGGAGTGGAAAAACTGGCACACAAATGGCTGCACAGCGCGGACGACACGGCCCGCCAGCATGCCGAGCAGCTTGCCGCCGTGGCTGATGAGCAGGTCGACCTCGCCGCCTTCGAGGCCGACAAGATCAAGGGCGCCATCCGCACCGACTTCGTGCTGTCGGCGGAAATCATCGTCATTGCGCTCGGCACCGTGGCCGACAAGCCGCTGACCAGCCAGTTGAGCGTGCTGGTGGCGATTGCGCTGGTCATGACCGTCGGCGTCTACGGCCTGGTGGCCGCCATCGTCAAGATGGACGACCTCGGCCAGCACCTGCTGGACAAGACCGGCGCCGTGGCCCGGGCGATCGGTCGCGGCCTGCTGCTGGCCGCGCCGAAACTGATGAAAGCGCTGACGGTGATCGGCACCGTGGCCATGTTCATGGTCGGTGGCGGCATCCTGACCCACGGCATCGGCCCGCTGCACCACGCCATTGCCGAAGCCGGCACCACGGTCGCTGCCGTCGCCGGCATCGGTCCGCTGCTCGGCATCGGCGTACCGCTGCTGCTCGATGTCGTCACCGGCATCGTCGCCGGTGGTCTGACCCTGCTGGTCGTCGAAGCGTTCGGCAAGCTCCGCGCCCGCCTGTCCGCAGCCTGAGTCAGTCCCTGCGCCAGCGCGGCCAGGCCGCATGCGTGACGGCGCGCAACAGCCATTCGGCCGGCCCGTAACCGTGCCGCGTCAGCCACCAGGCGCTGACGCGGAGCTGGATGGCGAACAGCGCAAGGGCGATCAGCAGTGTCTGCCACGGCGCCAGCCGGCCGATCAGTCCCAGCCCGTAACCGGTGAACAGCAAGGCGCAGACCAGCGACTGCAGCAGGTAATTCGACAGCGCCATGCGGCCGGCCGGTGCCAGCGCCGCGGCCAGTGCACCGCCAGCAGCGCTGCGGAACCCGCGCAGCGCCAGCCCGACATAGGCGCCGGTCAGCAGGGGGGCGCTGAGCAGGCCGACCGCCATGCCCAGCACCCCGAGCGCCGATGCCCGACAGAACACGGCCGCATACGCATAGACCACCGCACCGGCCAGGCCGAGCGGCAGACCGATGGCGACCAGTCGCCCGGCCGGCACCTGCCGCGCCCCGTCGGCCAGCAGCCGGCGCCGGCCGGCTGCCAGCCCGAACAGGAACATGGCCAGTGTGCCCGGCGCCTGCAGCAGCACCAGCCCGGGCCACACGACGCCGGTCAGGTCCTGCCAGCGCCAGGCGATGATCGTGGCCGGCGTCCCGCGGTAGGCGGCCAGTGCCTGCCCGGCCTGCTGCTGCACCAGCGCCGGATCGACGCCATCGCCGAACACCAGCATCAAGCCGCCCAGGGCGCCCCAGACCAGCCCCGACACGATAATGCAGGCCACGCCGAAGCGGACCGCCCCGGCCGGCGTCCAGTTTCGCCAGGCAAGCAGCAGCAGGCCGAGCAGCGCATACAGCAGCAGAATGTCGCCCACGTACAGCAGCAGCGCATGCAGCAGGCCGAGCAGCGCCAGCCCGGCCAGCCGGCGGCAGAAGCGCGGCACGAAGGCGCGACCGGCACGCTGCGCCGAGTCGATCTGCAGGGTGAAGCTGTAGCCGAACAGGAATGAGAACAGCAGATAGAACTTGGTCTCGAACAGCAGGGCCACGGCCAGTTGCACCGCGCGGTCCAGCGGCCGGTCGAAGACCGGGTCCGGCATGCCGCTGCCGTAATAGCTGGAAGCGAACACGCCGATATTGACGACCAGAATGCCCAGCAGGGCGAAGCCGCGCAGCGCGTCGACTTCGGCCAGCCGCGGCGGCGGGGAAGGTATTGGCATCATGTCGCAGGTCCGGTCATGCGGGCTCACGCCGCTTCGCCGCGCAGGAAGTGAAGAATCGAGGCTCGCAGCCGCGCGCGGGCGACCCCGGCATCGAAAGCCGGGTCGATGACGGCACGGTCGAAGTAACCGTCCAGCAGCATCAGGACCCAGTCCACGGCGGCAGCGATATCCAGGCCGGCCGCCAGTTGTCCCTGCGCCTGCGCCCACTCCAGCAACCCGGCCAGCGCCGTGCGCCGGACGGCCTCGTTGCGTGCCGCACACGCCATCATCGCCGGATTGCGCACCGCCTCGGCCACCACTTCCAGCGTGATCCGGACCTGGATCGGATCGGTCGCCAGCGCCAGCGAGGCGTCGATGCGCGCCATCAGCGCCGCGATGGCGTCGGTTTCCCCGTCTGCCCGCGCAAAACGGGCGGCGGTCTCGCGGCCATCCTCGTCAACGATGGCGGCGATGATGTCATCCTTGCCGGCAAAGTAATGGAAGACATTGCCGGGGCTCATGCCCGCTTCGGCGCAGATTTCCGCGGTCCGGGTCTGATGAAAACCACGTCGGGCAAAACACAGGACTGCGGCGTCGAGAATCTGTCTTCGTCTGGCCTCGTGCTTTTCCGGATCGACTGTGCGCATGGCGGTTCCCGCTGGATAATTAATAGATTGACTGGTCGATCAATTAAACACCCGGACCGGCTGACCGTCAAGCCGGCCGGGCCGGCCATCCTGCTCCCGCGCAATCTGGTCTACGGTAATACCAGGGGGCCGCCCTTCCACCGCGCGCCCCCTTCCCCCGCTCCGGAAAGACCACCATGACCATCAATCTGCTGGGCACCCTGTCACAGGCACTGGACGGCCATTTCGCCGACATGGCCGCCACCGCGGTGGCGGATACGCAGGGCAGCACCCGGCGTGCCATCGACGCCGTCGTCCCGGTGCTGCTGGGCGGGCTGGTGCGACTGGGGACCGGCCCCGCGGGCGCGGGCGCTGTCATCGACCTGCTGCAGCGCACCGACCCCGGTCCCGGCACCAGCGAACTGCCGCAGGGTATCGATACCGGCACCCTGATGACGACCGGGCGCACCCTGCTGTCGTCGCTGTTCGGCGAGCGGCTTGGCGCTATCACCGAAGCTCTCGCCGCACGGCACAGTCTCGCCACCTCGACCGTAGGCGGCGTGCTGGCGCTGGCGGCGCCGCTGCTGTCCGGCAAGCTGAAGGCCCTGATTGCCGAACGGCAACTGGATGCGGCCGGGCTCGGCCAGTTGCTGGCCGAACAGAAACCGTCGCTTGCCGGCGCGCTGCCGGCCGGCCTGCCCGGCCTCCTGGGCCTCGATGGCCTGACGGCCAGCGCCGGCACCACCGCAGCCGATGCCAGTGAGCGCATCCACGCCATCGCGCCCGATCTTCCGCCGGACAGCCCGCCGCCGACACTGCTGCGCCGCTGGCTGCCATGGATCATTGTCCTGCTGGTGCTGCTGATGGCACTGACCCAGTTGCGCCAGTGCGGAACCGGCACGACAGCCATCGGCATCGTACCCCCGCCCGCGGCACCGGCACAGCCGCCTGCCGCCCCGGCCAGCACCATGCCGCAGGCCGCCGCCCGCCCCGCCCCGGTCCGGCTCTACTTCGATGTCGCCTCGGTCAGCGTGCCGGATGACAGCGAGCTGCAACTGCAGGCCGTCATCGACTACGCCACGGCCCACCCGGATGCCCGGATCGCGATTTCCGGCTTCCACGACAAGACCGGCAACAGCGACCGGAATGCGGCGCTGGCCAGGGATCGCGCCAAATCGGTCAAGGCGGTTCTGGTGCTGGCCGGCATCGCGGAAGAACGTATCGATCTGGAAAAACCGCTCGAATCGACCGGCTACACCAGCGACAGGGAAGCCCGCCGCGTCGAAGTCACCGTCAGGTAGGCGGTCTTTCATTGCGCTGGCGCAATGAGCCCCCACCCGGGCAAGGCGTACCGTCATGGTGGTCCCCGCGCCGGCCCCGGCCGGCGACAGCGGGCCCGGACGGGAGAACGCATGCGCATTGAATCGGTCAGATCCCGCCTGCTGGCGTTTTTCAACCGGGCATTGCCGGTTCGCCATTTCCGGCGCCGGATCGTGGCTGACCGGATGCATGCCGACGCCAGCCTGCCGCAGGATATCGACACCTCGCTGCGCCGTGCCGCACACGCGCACCACAGGCGCTGCTCCTGCAGCTGGACAGCCGCCCGGACGGACTGGATCAGGCGGCTGTCGACGACCGGCTGCGCCGCTACGGCAGCAACGATATCGGCACCGAGGCGCCCATGCCGGGCTGGCTGCGGCTGTGGCACTGCTACACCAATCCGTTCAACCTGCTGCTGACCCTGCTGGCACTGGTCTCGTGGCTGACGTCCGACCTGAAAGCGGCAACGGTGATCGGTGCCATGGTCGCGCTGTCCACCGGTCTGCGTTTTATTCAGGAAGGGCACTCCCACCGCGCCGCAGACCAGTTGAAGGCCATGGTCGGCAATACCGCCACCGTACTGCGCCGGCAGGTCGACGCCAGCATCGCCAGCCTGAACGAGATCCCGATCTCCGGGCTGGTGCCGGGCGATATCGTGCACCTGTCGGCCGGGGACATGGTGCCGGCCGACCTGCGCGTGCTGTCGGCCAAGGACCTGTTTGTCGCCCAGGCGGCCCTGACCGGCGAATCGCTGCCGGTGGAAAAATTCGCCACCGCCACCAACGCCGACTACGGCCCGCTAGAATGGCCGGACCTGTGCTTCATGGGCACCAATGTCATCAGTGGCACGGCGACGGCCCTCGTGCTCGGCACCGGCCGCGGCAGCTATTTCGGCGCCCTGGCCGAACGTGTCACCCGCGCCGATCCCGAGCCGACCCAGTTCCAGGCCGGGGTAAACCGCGTCAGCTGGGTGCTGATCCGCTTCATGCTGGTCATGGCGCCGGTCGTGCTGCTGATCAACGGTTTCACCAAGGGTGACTGGATCGAGGCCACGCTGTTCGCGCTGTCGGTGGCGGTCGGGCTGACCCCGGAGATGCTGCCGATGATCGTGACCTCCACCCTGGCCAGGGGGGCGGTGCGGATGGGACGCAAAAAGGTCATCGTCAAACGGCTGGATGCCATCCAGGACTTCGGCGCCATGGACATCCTGTGCACCGACAAGACCGGGACACTGACCCAGGACCGGATCGTGCTCGAACGCTATACCGATGCGGCCGGTACGACCGACGACACGGTGCTGGAACTGGCCTACCTGAACAGCCACTTCCAGACCGGGCTGAAGAACCTGCTCGACGTGGCCGTGCTCGAGCATGCCGAGATCCACCATCTGCTGAACCCGGTGCTCAATTACCGCAAGGTCGACGAGATTCCGTTCGATTTTGCCCGCCGGCGCATGTCGGTCGTGGTCAGCGAACGCGATGACCATCACGAGCTGATCTGCAAGGGCGCACTGGACCAGATTATCGCCGTCTGCAGCCATGTCCGCCGCGGCCAGGCCACCGAAGCGCTGACGCCCGCCGTGCTGGCCGACATCGCCCGCGTCACCGACGGCTGGAACGCCGAGGGGTTGCGGGTGGTTGCGGTCGCCTGCAAGGATCTGCCGCCGCAGCGCGACAGCTATGGCCTGGCCGACGAGGCCGGCCTGACCCTGGTCGGCTACATTGCCTTTCTCGATCCGCCGAAGGAAACCACCGCACCGGCGCTGGCCATGCTGGCGGCCAGCGGCGTGACGGTCAAGGTGCTGACCGGCGACAACGACCTCGTGGCACTGAAGGTCTGTCACGATGTCGGGCTGGCGGTTGGCGGTGTCCTGCTCGGCCACGAGATCGACGCGCTCGACGATGATGCCCTCACCCGCCGTGCTGCCGACTGTACCGTCTTCGCCCGGCTGGCGCCGGCGCACAAGGAACGGCTGGTGCGGCTCATGCGCGCCGATGGCCATGTGGTCGGCTTTCTCGGCGACGGCATCAACGACGCACCGGCCCTGCGCGCGGCCGATGTCGGCATTTCGGTCGATTCGGCGGTCGACATCGCCCGCGAGGCCGCCGACCTGATCCTGCTGGAGAAAAGCCTGATGGTGCTCGGGGAAGGCGTGCTCGAAGGCCGCCGGACCTTCGCCAACATGCTGAAGTACATCAAGATGACCGCGAGCTCGAACTTCGGCAATGTCTTCAGCGTGCTGATCGCCAGCAGCCTGTTACCGTTTCTGCCGATGCTGCCGATGCACTTGCTGGTGCAGAACCTGCTGTATGACATGGCGCAGACCACCATTCCGTTCGACAACGTGGACGAGGCTTCGCTGCGCCAGCCGCAGCAGTGGAAACCGGACGAACTGCCGCGCTTCATGCTGTGCTTCGGCCCGCTGAGTTCGGTCTTCGACCTCGCCACCTATGCACTGATGTGGTTCGTGTTCCATGCCGACAGCGTCGACCGGCAAACCCTGTTCCAGTCCGGCTGGTTCGTCGAGGGGCTGCTGTCGCAGACCCTGATCGTCCACCTGATCCGCACCCGCCGGCTGCCGTTCCTGCAAAGCCACGCCAGCTGGCCGCTGCTGCTGATGACGGCCCTGATTGCCGTCATCGCCATCGCCCTGCCGATGTCGCCGGTCATCAATACCTACTTCAAGCTGACGGCGCTGCCGCTGGCGTACTTCCCGTGGCTGCTGGCCCTGCTGCTCGGCTACGGCCTGCTGGTGCAGGGGGTGAAAGGGGTCTACGCCCGCCGCTACGGCTGGCAGTGAGCGGGCGGCGGTGAACGCCGCAACCAGACCGGTATTGTCCGCCGCATCGCCGTGCATGGCCGGAACGCGAGCCATGGCCACGGAAAGGCGCTCGACCCTGTGCGGCAAATGTGCCCGGAGCGGCTGTTTGCGGGATTTTGACGGGGGTTTCGCTGCCGTTGGCAATGCGAGTTTCCAGAGACAGGGATCGCTTTTATGCTAACCGGAATTCATGAGCAATTGCTCGCATTTATCCGGAACCTGTCATGACCTTCTCCCTTCCCCGCCGCCAGCCACAAATCGTGGCCCAGGTTGTTGCCGCCCGGACCGTCACCCCGCACATGCGTCGCCTGACCCTGGGCGGGCCGACGCTGCATACGCTGCTGTCGACCGACGGCATCGACGCCCCGGCCGCCTGGGTCAAGATTTTCCCGCCCGGACGCGAAGGCCGTGCCTATACCGTGCGCCACGTGGACCGCGCCGCCGGCACGCTGGATATCGACTTCGTGCTGCATGGTGATGAGCGCCATGACGACGGTTCGGTATCGGCCTGGGCACGGCAGGCCGCCATCGGTGCCGGTCTCGGCATTGCCGGCCCGCGCCACGGCGGGTTTGCCCTGCAGGCCGATGCCCGCTGGCTGTGGCTGGCCGCCGACGCCAGCGCGCTGCCGGCCATTCAGCGCATTCTGGAAACCCTGCCCGCCGATCTCGATGTGCACGTACTGGCGCTGGTCACCGACGCACGCGAACGCCAGCCGCTGCCGACCCGGGCCCGCCTGCAGGAAACCTGGCTGTATGCCGATGCGCCAGGTGCCGACATCGACGCCCTGCAGGCCGACGTCTTCGACCGCGCACGACGGCTCGGCCATGACGGCCAGGTGTGGATCGCCGGGGAGTCCGGTCTGGTCAGGCACTGGCGCAGCCTGTGGTCGCCGCTGACGCCGGCGCAGTTGAGCGCCAAAGGTTACTGGAAACACGGAGAGCGCGATCACCGCGACCGGGAGGGCTGAAATCATCCCGCCGCCACGGACGGTGTCATCCGGAGGGCGAGCGCCGACGCCACCGTGGCCGCCGTCGCTCGCCGCCATGAGTCTGGCCGGGCGGACCTTGCATCCGCCCGGGGGGCACGCTTATGCCCCGGCTTCGAGATCCGCGATCAGGACCTTCAGGAAACGCGCAGCCTCAATGCCGGTGGCCGCGCGGTGGTCGAAGGTCAGCGACATCGGCAACAGCCGGTGCACCGCCACCTGGTCACCGACGGCCACTGGCTGCTTGCGCGCCCGGCCGGCGCCGACAATGGCGACGGTCGGCGGCACGATGACCGGGCTCGCGTAACGACCGGCCACCATGCCGAAGTTCGACAGGGTGATGGTATTGCCGCGCAGATCCTCCGGTGCGACCGCGCGGTTGCCGACATCGACCTTCATCTGTTCGATCGCCGCCCGCAGATCGTCCTTGTCGCGGCCACCGACATCGCGCAGCACCGGCACGAACAGCGCATCGGCCATGTCCAGCGCGATGCCCAGATCGACCTGGGCCAGCTTGCGGATGCCGAGCGCCTTGGCGTCGTACCACGCATTCAGTACCGGCACCGCCCTGCAGGCAGCGACGATGGCGCGGATCAGCCGCCAGGTGGTGTCCTCGCCGGCCGCCCAGCCGTGGATGTCGGCATCCTCGGTCAGGGTGACGGCGGCGACTTCCTCGTGCGCCCGCGCCATGATCTGCGCCATGGCCCGGCGCGGACCGCGCAGGGTTTCCATCGGCGTGACGCTGGCCAGAATCTTCGACACCCGTTCGACATCACTGGCGAGAATGGTGCCGTCCGGACCGCTGGGCGTGACAATGGCCAGATCGATGCCGAGCTTGGACGCCAGCGCCCGTACCGCCGGCATCGCCCTGACGCCACGACCGGCGGCCGCCTGTGCCGGCTCGATATCTTCGCGCACCGACTCACTGACCGCCTTGACGTCGCCGACCACGGTGCCGCTGTCGCCGGCCTCGCCGTCGTCGATATCGATCAGCGCCGACGCCAGCGGCACGATGTCGCCGGCCTTGACGTGCAGGCGGGCCACACGGCCGGCAAACGGTGACGGTACATCGACGATGGCCTTGGCGGTTTCCACCGACAGCAACGGCTGGTCGACCACCACGTGGTCGCCCTCGCCGACATGCCAGCTGACGATTTCGGCTTCTTGCAACCCCTCGCCGAGATCGGGCAGATGGAAGGTTTTCATGATTTTCCCCTTGTAGGTATGCAGCAGCGCGGCAAGGCCGCTCAGAAAGACATCGTCCGCGACACGGCGGCCAGGATGCGTTCCACGCTGGGCAGGTATTCGTCCTCGCGCCGCGCCAGCGGCAGCGGAATATCGAAGCCGGTCACCCGTTCCACCGGCGCCAGCAGGCTCATCAGTCCGCGTTCGGCCAGCTGGGCGGCGATGTCGGCGCCGACGCCGCCGGTGCGTGCCGCCTCGTGCACGATCACGCAGCGACCGGTGCGCGCCACCGAGGCAAGGATGGTGTCGATGTCCAGCGGCTTGACCGTCGCCACGTCGATGACCTCGGCGCTGATGCCCTGCCCGGCCAGCCGGTCGGCCGCCTGCAGCGTCTCGCGCACCGCCGCGCCCCAGCTGACCAGGGTCACGTCGCTGCCTTCGCGCAGCGTGAAGCAGGCGCCGAGTGGCAGCGCCGTGCCGTCATCGCTGACCGGCTCCTTAAGCAGCCGGTACAAGCGGGTCGGCTCAAGGAAAATGACCGGGTCGGGATCGCGGATCGCCGCCAGCAGCAGCCCGTAGGCACGCACCGGCGAGCTGGGGATCACCACTTTCAGACCCGGCACATGGGCGAGCCAGGCTTCAGGCGATTCACCATGGTGTTCCGGCGCGTGGATGCCGCCGCCGACCGGCGTGCGCAGCACCATCGGGCAGGTCAGCCGGCCACGGGTACGATGGCGCATGCGTGCCGCCTGGTTGATCAACTGGTCGAAGGTCGAATACATGAAACCGGCGAACTGGATCTCGCACACCGGCTTCATGCCCTGGGCCGCCATGCCGACCGCCATGCCGGCAATCAGCGTTTCCGCCAGCGGCGTATCGAACACCCGCGCCTCGCCAAAGCGGGCCTGCAGCCCCTGGGTGGCGCGGAACACGCCGCCATTCGCCCCGACATCCTCGCCGAACACGGCAACGTCCGGATCGGCTTGCAGCTCATGCGCCAGCGCGGTGGTGATGGCTTCGAGCAGGGTCATTTCAGTCATGGCCGGCTCCTTCCGCATCGAGCAGGAATGCATCGCGCTGCCGGCGCAGATCGGCCGGCAACTCGGCGTACAGATAATCGAACAGGTCCTGGCGCGGCATCAGCGGCGTGGCCAGGTAGCGCTCGACGGCCGCGGTCACCTGCGCGCCGATTTCGGCGATCAGCGCTTCCTCGTCCTGCTTGCTCCAGCGCTTCTGGTCGGCCAGGTAGTGACGCAGACGCGCTACCGGTTCATTGGCCCAGGCCGCGCTGACTTCGGCTTCGTCGCGATAACGGCGTGCATCGTCGGCAGTGGTGTGATCGGACAGCCGGTAGGTCACGCACTCGACCAGACTGGCGCCCTCCCCGCGCCGGGCGCGTTCGACCGCCCGGCCGATCGCGTCGCGGACGGCGATCGGATCATTGCCGTCGCACTGCTCGCCGGGAATGCCGGCGGCGATGGCCTTCTGCGCGAAACTGACCGCCAGCGTCTGCCGGCTGCGCGGCACCGAGATGGCCCACTGGTTGTTGGTGATGACGAAGACCACCGGCAGCTGCATCACCCCGGCCGCATTCATCGCCTCGTAGAAATCGCCCTTGGATGACGCACCGTCTCCCAGGCAGCACACCGCCACCCGGGGCGACTGGCGAGACTTGAATGCCTGGGCCACACCGACAGCGTGACAGCACTGGCTGGCGATCGGCACCGCGATCGGAAAGTCTTCGCGCGGGCCGGCAAAATCGCTGCCGCGCTCGTCACCGCCCCAGTACAGCAGGATTTCCTCCATCCGCACCCCGCGCCACAGCATGGCACCGGTTTCACGGTAGGTCGGCAACAGCACGTCCTCGGGCCGCATCACACTGGCGAGGCCGACGCTGACCGCTTCCTGGCCCAGTGACGACGGATAGGTACGCAACTGGCCGGTACGCTGCAAAGCGACCGCCTTGGCGTCGAAGGCGCGGGTCAGCATCATGCCGCGATAGACCGGTACCAGCCGGTCGGGGTCGAAACCGGCCGGCGGGGCCGGCAGATGGCCGTGCGAGTCAAGATAGGCCACGCGCGGGACCCGGAAGGTAGCCACAGTATCCATTTTCAGGGGTCTCCTCATTATTTTGGATAGGGAATGGCAAGTTCGATTGTCAGACACCTTGTGGGCGTCAGCTCAAAGGTAGGCGGGAAAAAGCGGCGTGTCATTCTGCGTTGCAGCAGGATGCGGATCGGGGCGGCATTTGCCGGCAAAGAGATGATGAGTGGATAATTGGCGGCGAAAATAAATTCAATTGCTATTCACCCATACCCCCGGGAAATCCTGATGTTGATACTCACTGGCCTCGCCGCCCTGATCGGACTCGTGTTTCTGCTGATCGCCGTGCTGGGATTGATTGCGCCGGCCCTGTTCAGGAACCGGAAAACCGGCGACACCCCGCCCCGTACCCATCTGCTGTCGGGTGGTCTGCTTGCGGCCCTGATCGCCTTCGGCGTTGCCGGCGGGCTGTATCCGAAAGCCGGGGATGGCGCGGCAGCGCCCGCGCCGGTCCTCGACCCGGCGGAAGCCGTGCAGTCGGGCAAGGGGCTGGGCATGACGCCGGAAGGGTTCCGGAAATCATTCAAT
Source organism: Microvirgula aerodenitrificans DSM 15089 (assembly GCF_000620105.1). Taxonomy (NCBI): domain Bacteria; kingdom Pseudomonadati; phylum Pseudomonadota; class Betaproteobacteria; order Neisseriales; family Aquaspirillaceae; genus Microvirgula; species Microvirgula aerodenitrificans. The sequence continues at coordinate 287,490 of NZ_JHVK01000005.1, forward strand.
GCCATTGCCGGTGAAGAAGATCCCCGCTACGCCATTCCCAGGCTGACCATCAGCTCCGGAGAAAAAAACGATACCTTTACCCATCAGTTTTCCAGGCAGGCCGGCATCATGGGCGCGGTCAGCAAGCAGGACGGTTCCCTGGAATATGTGATGCTGGTCACATCCGGTTCAAAAACAGACAATTCGGAAAATGTGCGGTCGCTGGCCATGCTGCTGTTCGCCGCCCAGGCCTTGAACCCGACCGTCCCCAGGGACGAGAACAATCAGGCGGTCATTGCGCTGGTCAAGGAAGCTGTCGCCAATATCAGCAGCCCGAAACCCGTCTCGCAACGGGTCGGCAAGCTCGAATACAGCGCGACAGCCTCCGACGTGACCGGACTGATGTTCTCCATTGGCCGCCCATAAGGCCGTTTCCGGCCTTGCATTGCTGAATGCGGTCCCGGACATGCCGCCAATGCCGACGGCATGCTCCCCGTTTCTCCCGCGCCACATTCCTGCACGCAGACACGACAGCCCGCCCCCCAGGCTCTAGAATCCGGGCACGATTTTCCGGATTCTTCTCCATGCACGCCGTTCTCGCCTTCGACATCGAAACCATCCCCGACATCTCCGGCCTGCGCGCCATCCACGACCTGTCGCCGGACATGCCCGACACCGACGTGGCCGAATGGGCCTTGCAGCGCCAGCGCGCCAGGAACGGCTCGGATTTCCTGCCGCATCACCTGCACCGGGCGGTGGCGATTTCCTGCGTGCTGCGCTGGGGTCAGGACAAGCTGCACATTGCCACGCTCGGCAGCGCCGACAGCAGCGAGCGCGACATGATCGCCGCGTTTTTCGCCCTGGTGGAAAAGTACACGCCGCAGCTGGTCAGCTGGAACGGCGGCGGCTTCGACCTGCCCGCGCTGCAGTACCGTGCGCTGATCAACGGCATTGCCGCGCCGCGCTACTGGGACCAGGGCGACGGCGACTACGCCGACAGCCGCGATTTCAAGTGGAACAACTACATCAGCCGCTATCACTCCCGCCATCTGGACCTGATGGACGTCATGGCGCTGTACCAGCCGCGCGCCAGTGCGCCGCTGGACGACATCGCCAGGCTGTGCGGTTTCCCCGGCAAGCTCGGCATGGACGGCAGCAAGGTCTGGCAGGCCTTTCAGGACGGCCGGATCAACGATATCCGCGACTACTGCGAAACCGACGCAGCCAACACCTATCTGGTATTCCTCCGCTTCCAGCTGCTGCGCGGCGCGCTGTCGCCCGACGAGTACGCGGCAGAAGTCGCCCGCGTCCGCGACTGGGTCGCGCAGCAGGCCGGCGACCATCCGCACTGGCAGGCGTTTGCCGGTGCCTGGCCGGCAGAGGGTCGGCCAGTCTGAGCCGGCGAGCAGCAATTTTCGTCCTGCCGCCATCGCAAGGTAAAATGCCCGGATGACTACACCCCGTTTCGTTCACCTTCGCCTGCACACCGAATTTTCCGTCACCGACGGCATCACCCGCGTCGATGACGCGGTGAAGCGCGCCGTTGGCGAACGCATGCCCGCGCTGGGCATCTCCGACCTGATGAACCTGTTCGGCATGGTCAAGCATTACAAGGCCTGCCTGAAGCAGGGCGTGAAGCCGATTATCGGCGTCGACGCCTGGCTCGAAAACGAGACCGACCGCGACCAGCCGTTCCGCCTGCTGCTGATCGCGATGAACCGCACCGGCTATCATCGCCTGTGCGAGCTGATGACCGATGCCTACCGCACCAACCAGTATCGCGGCCGTGCCGAACTGAAGCGCGAGTGGCTGGATGCGGCATCGTGCGAACACCTGATCCTGGTATCCGGCGCCCAGTTCGGCGACGTCGGCCAGGCCCTGCTGGCCGGCAATCTGGAACAGGCGCGGCAACGCGCCACCGAGTGGCAGACACGTTTCCCCGGCCGCTGCTATCTGGAGATCCAGCGCATCGGCAAGCCGGAGGTCGAAACCTGCGTCGACCGCACGCTGTGGCTGGCCGGCGAAACCGGACTGCCGGTGGTCGCCACCCACCCGATCCAGTTCCTCGACCAGGACGACTTCAAGGCGCACGAAGCCCGGGTCTGCATTGCCGAGGGCGAAATGCTCGGCAACCCGAAGCGCCCGCGCCGCTATACCGACCAGCAGTACTTCAAGTCTGCCGACGACATGGCGGCGCTGTTTGCCGACGTGCCGGAAGCACTGGAAAACAGCGTCGAGATCGCCCGTCGCTGCAATATCGAGATCGAACTCGGCAAGAACTACCTGCCGCTGTTCCCGACCCCGGCCGGCATGACGCTGGACGACTACCTGGTCCACCGCGCCGAAGAAGGTCTGGTCGAGCGCATGCAGGCACTGTACCCGGATGAAGCGCTGCGCGAGCAGAACATGCCGCGCTACCGCGACCGGCTGAAATTCGAGCTCGACACCATCATCCAGATGGGCTTCCCGGGCTACTTCCTGATCGTGGCCGACTTTATCAACTGGGCCAAGGGCAACGGCTGCCCGGTCGGTCCGGGCCGGGGTTCCGGCGCCGGCTCGCTGGTTGCCTTCAGCATCGGCATTACCGACATCGACCCGCTGGCCTACGCCCTGCTGTTCGAGCGCTTCCTGAACCCGGAACGGGTGTCGATGCCTGACTTCGACATCGACTTCTGCCAGGACAATCGCTGGCGCGTGATCGAGTATGTGCGCGAGAAATACGGCGCCGACGCCGTCAGCCAGATTGCCACCTTCGGCACCATGGCCGCCAAGGCCGTGGTGCGCGACGTCGGTCGCGTGCTCGATCTGCCGTACTCGTTCTGCGACGGGCTGTCGAAGCTGATCCCGGCCGCGCCGGGCAAGCAGTACTCGCTCGACGACGCGGTCGAGATGGAGCCGACGCTGAAGGAACGCATTGCCAACGAGGAAGAAGTCGCCGAGCTGTGGACGCTGGCGAAGAAACTCGAAGGCGTGACCCGCAATATCGGCATGCATGCCGGCGGCGTGCTGATCGCCCCGGGGCAGATCGTCGACTTCTGCCCGATGTACCAGGCGTCCGGCGATGACGCGTCGCCGGTGTCGATGCTCGACAAGGGCGATGTCGAGGAAGTCGGTCTGGTCAAGTTCGACTTTCTCGGCCTGCGCAACCTGACCATCATCGAGCTGGCAGTCGAATACATCCACAAGCTCGATCCGAAGTTCGACATCGACCTCAACCACATGGGCTTCGACGACGTCGCCGCCTATCGCATCCTGCAGCAGGCCAACACCACCGCCGTGTTCCAGCTCGAATCGGACGGGATGAAGAAGCTGCTGGAAAAGCTCAAGCCCGACCGCTTCGAAGACATCATCGCCGTGCTGGCACTGTATCGTCCGGGCCCGCTCGGCTCGGGCATGGTCGACGACTTCATCCTGCGCAAGGCCGGCAAGCAGGCCGTCGACTACTTCCACCCCGACCTGACCGCGTGTCTCGATCCGACCTATGGCGTGATCGTGTACCAGGAACAGGTGATGCAGATCTCGCAGATCATCGGCGGCTACACGCTCGGCGGCGCCGACATGCTGCGGCGGGCGATGGGCAAGAAAAAAGCCGAGGAGATGGACAAGCACCGCGGGCTGTTCGTCGCCGGCGCGCTGAAGAACGGCTACAAGCAGGAACTGGCCGAGTACCTGTTCGACCTGATGGCGAAATTCGCCGAGTACGGCTTCAACAAGTCGCACACCGCCGCCTACGCCGTGGTCAGCTACCAGACCGCATGGCTGAAGGCGCACTACCCGTCGGCATTCATGGCCGCAACCATGTCGTCGGAACTGGACAATACCGACCAGTTGCGGGTGTTCTACGACGACTCGCTGAAAAACGGGCTGGTGTTCCTGCCGCCGGACGTCAACGAGGGCTTCTACCGCTTCGTGCCGACTGACGGCAAGCACATCCGCTATGCGCTCGGTGCGGTCAAGGGCACCGGCGAAGCCGCGGTCGAGCATATCGTCGAGGTCCGCCGCGAAGGCCGCTTTACCGACCTGTTCGACTTCTGCCGCCGCACTGACAAGCGTCTGGTCAACCGCCGCACCATCGAGGCGCTGATCCGTGCCGGCGCCTTCGACGCCATCGACGACAACCGTGCCAAACTGCTGGCCAACGTCGAACTGGCGATGTCGGTCGCCGAGCAGGAGGCCGAGAACATCAACCAGGGCGGCCTGTTCGACATGTTCGAGGCCGAGGACGTGCCGACGGTGGACATGGTCGACGTCAAGCCGTGGGACGAGGCCACCCGGCTGACCGAGGAAAAGACCGCCATCGGCTTCTTCCTGTCCGGTCATCCGTTCCATGCCTACGAATCAACCGTGCGCCGCTTTATCCGCACGCCGCTGAACCGGCTGTCGCCGAAGAAGGAACCGCAGTGGCTGGCCGGCACCATTACCGGCATCCGCACCAAGATCGGCAACCGCGGCAAGATGGCTTTCATCCAGCTCGACGACGGCTCGGCCAAGGTCGAAGTGTCGATCTTCAGCGAGGCGTTCGACGAGGCCCGCCACAAGCTGAAGGAAGACGTGGTGCTGGTGGTGTCCGGCAAGGTCAGCCATGACGACTTTACCGGCGGCATGCGCATCGTCGCCGACACCGTGTTCGATCTGGCCGAGGCCAAAAGCCAGTTCGCCAAGGCGCTGACCGTCGACATGCCGTCGTCGCGCGCCGACCTGAACCGGCTGCGCACGCTGATCTCGCCGCACGTCGGCGGCGGCTGCCCGCTGCGCATCGACTACCGCAACGCCGACGCGCGCTGCCTGCTCCAGCTTGGCGACGACTGGCGGGTCAAGCTCGACGACGGCATGCTGGCGGCGCTGCGCGAATGGCTCGGCGAGCAGGCGGTGAAGGTGGTGTTCTGATTCCGGGAAGGGAAAGTCCCTCGCCCCGGTAAAGAAAAAATGGCTGCGCCCTGTCAGGGTGCAGCCATTTGACCATCCGGACATGCCGGAGCAGCCCGGTGCGGCAAACATCACCAGCCATGCAGCCCGTTATCGGGAAACGACCCGTCCTTGACCGCCCGGACATAGGCGGCGAACGCCGCCCGCACCTCGCCGGTCTCCAGCATGAAGTTGCGCACGAATTTCGCCATGCGCCCCAGATTGAGGCCCAGCATGTCATGCATGACCAGTACCTGGCCGGCAGTGCCGTTTCCGGCGCCAATGCCGATGGTGGCGCAGGCAGTCATGTCACCGGTAACGGTCGCGGCCAGCCGGGCGGGCACCATTTCCAGCACCATCATCGTGGCGCCGGCCTGATCCAGCGCCACGGCATCCGCCCGCAGACGCTGCGCTGCCACGTCGTCGCGGCCCTGCACCCGGTAGCCGCCCAGCGCCGAGACCGTTTGCGGCGTCAGCCCCAGATGCCCGCAGACGGGGATGCCCCGCTCGACCAGAAAAGCCACGATATCGGTGGTCCAGCCGCCGCCCTCCAGCTTGACCATCTGTGCGCCGGCCTGCATCAGCTGCACGGCGGAACGGATCGCCTGATCGCGCGAGACCTGATAAGCGCCGAAAGGCAGATCGGTCACGATCAGCGCTCCGCCGCCCGCCCGGGCCAGCCCTTGCGCAACACAGCGGGTGTGATACTGCATGCTCTCCAGCGACACGCCGACGGTACTGGTCTGCCCCTGGCACACCATGCCCAGCGAATCGCCAACCATGATGCAGTCGACGCCGGCCGCATCGGCCACGGCGGCGAAAGTGGCATCATAGGCGGTCAATATGGCGATTTTCTCGCCGCCGGCCCGCATCCCGGCAATCTGCCGGGTGGTGACCTGTCCGCGCGGGCGCGTCGACAGACCTGGCGCCTGGTCACTGGGCAGCGGTACTTCACCGCCAAGGCTGGCGGGAATCCGGTCTTTGCTCATGGGACCCACCTCAGTGAATGGCCTGTTCGGTGAACAGCAGCAAGGCGATAACGACCATTGCCGCACCGGAAAACCGGCTCACGACCCGCGCGGCCTGCGGGCGGGTCTGCAGCACGGCCTGGGCACTGAAACCGACCAGCAGATAGACCACGGCGCAGCTGAGCAGATGCACCATCCCGAGCGCCATGATCTGTGCAGGTATCGACCAGGCCGCGGCCGGATCGGTGAACTGCGGCAGCAGTGCCAGGAACAGCAGGAACACTTTGGGGTTCAGCCCGCTGACACAGGTGCCCTTCAGCGTCCAGCGCGCCCATGAGCGGGACCCGGCGGTCTCGCCGGCACGCGGCTGCGGCGGATGACGCAGCATGCCGATCCCCAGCCACAGCAGATAGGTGGAACCGGCCACGGTCAGCACGGTCAGCACCGCCGGATTGCTGGCCACCAGCGCCCCGACGCCAGCCGCCACCACCAGTGTCGCGATCAGATGACCAAGCAGCAGCCCGGCCACGGCAGGCACCACCACCCGGCCCAGCATGCCGGCGGAAATCGCATAGGCCCAGTCCACCCCCGGCGTGATGATGAACAGGATCGACACCACCCAGAATGCCGCAAAGATACTGGGCGTCATGATTGCCGCTCCTGACCCGACCAGCAGATACAGCACAGCGCACCAGCGCGGCCCGCCTGTCCCCGGCATCGACACCGAGATTTTTCCATTTCATTCCGCTCCAGAAGTAAATATTTCCAAATTCATGTTGCTGTTGGAAATAATATTCTCCGGAAGCTAGAATGTGCTTTCAATTCCTTGTGCCGGCATTACCGTTTTTGGGAAAATTTTCTACATGGACAAGATTGATTGCAGGATTCTTGCCGAGCTCCAGGCCGACGGGCGCCTTTCCGTCACCGAGCTGGCAGAGCGGGTCGGACTCAGCGTCTCCCCCTGCCACCGCCGGGTCCGGGCGCTGGAGCAGTCCGGCGCCATCCAGGGCTATCACGCCCGTCTCGACCCGGTGAACCTCGGGCTGAATTTCTCCGCCATCGTCTTCGTCACCCTGCGCGACGGCGATCACAACGCCGTCCAGGCCTTCGAGGCCTCGCTGGCGGACGTGCCGCAGGTGGTTCAGGCACAACGGCTGTTCGGCGATCCCGACTACCTGCTCCACGTCATCACCCGCGACCTGCCCGCCTTCCAGCAGCTGTACGATGAACGCCTGTCGACACTGCCCAGTGTCCAGCGGCTGATCTCCACGCTGGTGATGAAGAATGTGGTGCAGGACCGGCAGTTGCCGCTGTGAGCGGGCACGGCGCTCCGGCAGCGTCGAATAAAGGGCAAGGCCGATCACCGTCGGCCGATCGGGTTACGCCCGGACCAGCAGGTCCTCGTAAAAAGCCCCGTATTCACCGGCCGGGTCGGCAATCTGGATTTCAAGAATCCACAAGCCCGTATCCGGGCAGTCGGCGAAATCGCCCAGATTGCCGGCCTTGTAGATCGCATGCGGAAAGTCGGACACGCGGTGGCCCCTGATCTCGGGATTGAGCACCCAGCCCATCGCGCTGGCGCGTTCCTCCGCAAAGCGGTAGAGCGCCGGTCCGGCCAGATTGTCGTGCAGCCATTTTTCCCTGACCTCATCCCAGAGTTGCCGCGCCGCCGCCGCACAGGCCAGCTTGCGCGGGTCCTGACCGACGACAAAGGTCGCGCCGGCATCCCCTTCATGCCCTTCCCACACCACGCCCAGGTCGATAAAGAAAATGTCGTCCTCCCCGAGCCGGTTGTCCGGGTCGATCTTCTCGCTGAAGATTTTCAGGGTGCTGCGGCCGAAGCGGACCAGGATGCCGTGCCAGATGCGGTCCATGCCCATGTCTTCGAGCACGGTCCTGGCCAGTTCCTTCGCCTGCAGCTCGGTCATGCCGGGCCGGACCCGTCCGGCAATCCGGTGCACGGCTTCCATGGTCCTGTCACGGGCAAGCTTCATCTTGTCCAGCGAGAACGAAGCACCGACGGCTTCTTTTGCGGCAAGGGCGATCTCTGACATGCAATGCTCCATCCGGATGGGTAGCCGATGATCTTATTCCAGAAGAATCAGCCGGCCCAGCGCGGTGCGGGCATCAGGCAGGGAGCGCCGAAAGCCGGCCGCCGTAAAACGGAAAAAGGAAGCCGAAATGAATTTCAGCTTCCTTTTTCACGGTCGGGACAGGCGATTACGCCTTCCCGCAGGCATCAACAGGCAACGATGGCCGTTGCCTGTTCAACAGCTTGTGCCTGTTATGCCTTGCGCGGGGTGCCTTCAGCATGCGCGACAACGGCTTCGATCTGGACCAGGGCATTGTTCGGCAGAACGGAAACGCCAACGGTCCGGCGGGCCGGCACGCCGCCCGGGAAGTATGCCGTGTAGGCTTCGTCCACAGCGCTCATGTCGTCGATGTTCTTGACGAAGACGTTGACCTTGACCACATCAGCCATGACGTGGTTGATGCTTTCCACGATAGCCTTGATGTTTTTCAGGCACTGGGCAGCCTGTTCCTTCACACCACCGGCAACCAGAGCACCCGTTTTCGGGTCCAGCGGCAGCTGGGCCGAAATGTGGTTGTAATGGGAGAAAGCAACGGTTTGCGTCGAAAGGGCGCTCTGCGGTGCATTTTCGGTGTTGTTCGCCTTGATGACGATCCCGTGACGGTCTTCAACCAGTTGCGGCGGCGTACCGTCACCGTGCGACACGACGGCTTCGATTTGCACCAGCGCATCCAGCGGCAGGCCGGCGACGGCAACAGCAGTGCGTGCCGGCACATAGGCGACGGCGCGGGCAATGGCCGAATCCGGGAAGAACGTCGTATACACTTCGTTCACGGCGTCAAGATCCGAGAAGTTCTTGAGGAAGATGTTGATCTTGACGATATCGTCGAAAGGAACGTCGATGCTTTCCAGAATGGCCTTGATGTTCTTGAGGCACTGGGCAGCCTGTTCTTTCACGCCACCGGCGACCAGCTTGCCGGATTCCGGATCGATCGGCAGTTGGGCGGAAATGTTGTTGTAGTGGGAGAACGCGACGGTTTGCGTGGACAGCGGGCTGGTCGGAGCGTTTTTCGTGTTGCGGGCGAGCTTGATCAGGTCGCCGGCTTGCGGTGCGCCCGGGATGGTGCCGACACCATTCGAAACCAGCGCTTCGACTTGCACCAGTGCATTCAGGGGCAATGCAGCAACGGCGACGGTCGTCAGTGCCGGCACATAGCCCGGGAAGAAGGTTGCGTAGACGGCATTGACCGCGTCAATGTCGGCAATGTTTTTGACGAAAATGGAAATGCGAACAATATCGTCCATCGAATGGGCGACACTTTCGACCACTGCCTTGATGTTCTTGAAGCACTGTTCGGCTTGTTCTTTCACGCCACCGGCAACCAGCTTGCCCGTCTTCGGATCAACCGGCAATTGAGCCGAAAGGTTATTGTAATGAGAGAAAGCAACAGTTTGCGAATAAGGACCCATCGCCTTCGGCGCATTTTCCGTATTCCGTGCCAGGACTGCGTTATAGCCGCTCATAATAATACTCACCTTTTTTTGTTGGGTTTTAGTGGGTTGCGTGGCATGCACGTGTTCCACCCTCGTTAATGACAGTTGCTACGGGTCTATCCAGGCGACGGACCTTAGCCTGCAGTAAATTTGTGGAGGCAGGTTACGTCAAGGATCAGGCGCAAGTCAATATAGCGAATCGCCGTGTTTTTCTGCTTTTTGCACCGTTATGACGAGTATATATCAGGGGAAAAATGGAATCACCCCTGCGTGCCGGGCACGGTTTGCACGGGAACAAAAATTCCAAACGAGTAAACCGCACACCAAACCGCATATTCTCACTTCGCATGCCGGTATGAAGTGGCCCATTCCGCGTCGCAATATTGATCATGCGTTATTATTTTTGCTGTTTTAAACAAAAAACTAGATCTACAGCAAAGTTATTGCCGAAAAAGTAACGTAGGCAAAAACAGGACGTGCGAAATATCGACATTTTTTTGTCGTTCACGGACATGAGTTAATGACAACCGGCCAGAATGTTTAATCGGCGGCATTGAATGCCAATGTCGCAAATGGAAAATACGGCGTCGCAAAAAATCCCGGCCAGTATCCCGAAAAACAAAAGGACCAGCGTCCCGCCAGTCCCTCCTCCCCGGCCGCTACTTCGGCAGCACCACCGGCGTCCGCTTCAATGTGATCTGTTGCCCTTCACTGCCAATCACCAGCGTGCTGCGGTCCTTCAGCACGAATGGCGGGTTGGACTGGAAAAAGTCCATCACCGCGTTCTCGGCCGGCATCATCGCCGCCGTGCAGGCACGGCTGTCGGCCTTGATGGTGCCGAAGACCAGCCGGTTGTCCTGGGCCGAGACCGGTGCGCCGAAGCGGTTGCACTGGGTCGAGGCCAGCATTTGCCCATCAAGGATTTTCACGGTCAGGCCGTCGCTGGTCGCCCAGTTGCCGGCCGGCAGCGCAGCGCCCGGGGCAGCGGCGTTCTGGCCGGTCGCGCAGCCGGCGACCAGCGCCACGGCGAGTACGGCGGAAGAAAGGGAGACGAGATGTTTCATCGGCGGGACCTCCTGTCAGATGCTGCGTCACGATTGCGACGCCAGCTACCTTACTAGCACAGACTGACGGCAAGCACCGCGTCACAGCGCCATGCCGGCGGCCTGAGCCAGATCAAGCGAAAGCGACACGCGTGCCGAAAACCGCCCGGATTGCCCTAGTCTGGCGGCATGAAGACCTCTGCCCTCCCGCTGCGCCTTGCCCTGCTCGCTGCCGCCGCGACAGCGCTGGCCTGGTTTGGCTGGCTGATGCTGCGCCAGCCGGCTGCGGCCGCCGTTGAAGACGTGCTGGTGTCCTGCGCCAGCCTGCGCCAGGGCTGTACCGTCGACGGCATGCGCATCGCCACCCTGTCGGCCCCCAGCGCCAACCAGCCGTTCGTGGTCGATATCGTTGCGCCGTCGCAACCGGTACTGCTGTTCGAAATGGCCGACATGGCCATGGGCGTCGCCCGCTTCACCCCGACCCGGCGCGCCGATGGCCACTGGCAGGCGCAGGTCGGTCTGCCGGTGTGCGTCAGCGGCTCCAGCGCCTGGCTGATGACGATCGAGGTCGGCGGCAAGCGCTATCAGCTGCCGTTTACCGCCGCAGCGCGGGGCGACGCGCCAGCGCCCTGAGGCCGTTGATACGAGTCAAGGCGCCTGACATGGCAAGTGCATTACCCTGAGCTCATCTGAATTACCGCTGCGAGGGACCTGCATGATTGCCCGTCTGCTGGGATTGGCGGCACTGGTCCTGATGGCCTGTGCCCAGGCGTCATCTTACGAAGCACCGCTGCCACACGAGCTGAGCACCGACGCCGACATGTGCCGCTGGCTGGACTGTCGCTCGGTGATGCCGGAAGCCGATGCATTCTCGCCGCGCAAGGGCCAGCCGCGCTACGTCGAAGCCTGGCGCACGGTCAACGGCGAACGGAAGACCATTGGTTATGTCTATCTGTCGACCGATGTTGCCGACATCCCAGCCTACTCCGGCAAGCCGGTGGTGACCCTGGTCGGCATGGACCGTGCCGGCACCATTCGCGGCGTGCGCATTCTCAAGCACAGCGAACCGATCCTGCTGGTCGGCATTCCGGAACAAAAACTGGTCGACTTCGTCCGCCAGTATCTCGGCCACCCGGCCGGCACCCGCTTCGAGCTCGGCAAGGCCGACGGCGACTATGTGCCGATGGACGCCATTTCCGGCGCGACCGTCACCCTGATCGCCCAGAACCAGCTGATTTCCCGCACCAGCTATGAAATCGCCAAGCAGGTCGGCATCATCAAGCCGCAGCCGAAGCCGCAGGCAGTATTCACTACCGACACCACCACCCGCAGCTGGGAACAGCTGGTCGACGAAGGCAGTGTCGGCCACCTGAAGGTATCGCCGGGCGATGTCGGCGAGGCCGACAGCGGCCAGCCGTACCTCGACCTGTACTTCGGCTATCTGAATACCCCGGCCATCGGCAAGAGCCTGCTCGGCACCCCGGCCTGGGAGGCACTGATGGCGACGCT